>NZ_AUGA01000057.1:0-44695 GCF_000426785.1 Bradyrhizobium sp. th-b2 | reverse complement strand
GACAGCTTCCGTCGTTGGCGGCGTACTTGCCGCAACTATCGCAGGGACGAATGTCGGGCCGATCGAATCCTCTTCGGCC
This sequence comes from Bradyrhizobium sp. th-b2, assembly GCF_000426785.1. Taxonomy (NCBI): domain Bacteria; kingdom Pseudomonadati; phylum Pseudomonadota; class Alphaproteobacteria; order Hyphomicrobiales; family Nitrobacteraceae; genus Bradyrhizobium; species Bradyrhizobium sp. th-b2. The sequence continues at coordinate 44,616 of NZ_AUGA01000057.1, read as the reverse complement.
GGATCATGACAGGTCCAAGCCTTGCGCCAGCTCAGCAGAAGCTGACGTGATATCCCATACCGGCGAGCCGTCGCCGACACCAGTCGTGGCCCCGAGAAGCTCTCCTCTACGATTCTGAGCTTCTCCGCACGCGTCCAGCGTCGCCGCCGACCGGTCTCCACCAAATCCATGCGGCTCAGCACCGCACTGTCCTTATGTCCGTCCATAAGGACAGTCAGCTACAGATCGGAAAAACTCGCAAGACGGCCGCCCTCGGACGGATACCGATCACCGGCGACGGCGGCTTCATGTTCGGCGTGCAGGAGCTCGCCACCGCCGTCCAGTTCAGGATCGGCGTGGTGACGCTGGTCTTCAACAACAACGCCTATGGCAATGTCCGCCGCGACCAGCGCGAGCGCTTCGACGGCCGCGTCGTCGCCTCCGATCTGGTCAATCCTGATTTCGTCAAGCTCGCGGAGTCATTCGGCGTCGGCGCCGCGCGCGTCACCTCGCCCGATCACTTCCGCCCGGTGCTGGAGACGGCGCTCGCCGACGGCGGGCCTTACGTGATCTCGGTGGAGGTGCCGACGGATTCGGAAGTCAGCCCCTGGGCGTTTATCCACCCAGCGAGAAATAACTAGGCGCTCTTCACACCCCGTTGCAGCCGCGACGCGGCGATCACGAGCAGGCCGGCGCCGGCGACCGACCAGCAGGCGACCGGCGCCCAGTGCACCAGCGGCGCATAGTCCGGTATCTTCTGCAGGCCGCCGGCGACTGCCGCCATCCGCGCAAAGGTCGCAAGCGCCAGCGCCGAGAACACGAGGCCGGTGACCTTGCCTTCCGCGCCGGTCTCCCCGATCGCAAGGGCTGCGGACACCGCGCTCATCAGCATGCAGCCCCAGGCAGCCCCCGCCAGGAACTGCGCCACGATCAGGGCGTTTAGGCTTCCGGCAATCTCCGCGGCAATGATGGCGAATGCGCCGAGCAGCCCCGCCGCGCCCATCACGATCAGGCCGCCGCGATGCCTGACGACGATGCTCGCCGGAAACATCGCGATGTTGAAGCCGATCCAGAACACCGGCATCAGCCATTGCAGATTATCCGCCGTGGCGAAGCGCAGATAGAACGGGGCGCTGTTGATATTGAAGTGCAGCTGATAGCCGAGCGAAAGCAGCACCATCGACGCGATCAGGAACATCGGCACCGCCCCGAGCCGCTTGGCCGGTGGCGCCAGCCGCGCCGGCTGCGCCTCCTCGGCGATGCGGCGCTCGATCCCTGAAAACGCGAGCGCGGTCAGCAGCAGCACCGCGCCGGACAGCACGAACGGCAGCCGCGCATCCTGGTTGCGCAGCACAACGGCGAGATAGGGCGAGAGCGCACCGGCGATGCCGTAGCCCAGCATCGCCAGCGCGGCGAGGAACGGCACCGACGGCTCGGCCCGATACTTGCCGAGCAGCGTCAGCGGCGGGGCGCGCAACGCCGATGACGTCACCGCCCAGATCACGATCAGCGCGATCAGCCAGATCTTGGCGCCCGGCCCGGTGCCCGCCAGGTAAGGCAGCGCGATGAAGGCGGCGCAGGAGATCGCGGCGAGGATGCCGACGAACACGCCGAGGCGGCCGACCAGCCTGGAAATCCTGTCGGCAGCCATGCCCATCGCCGTGTCGGTGATGGTGAAGATGCCCTGGTCCATCATCAGGATCAGGATGACGGTCGAAGGCGCGATGCCGACTTCGGCGCACAGCTTTGGCAGATAGATCAGGTATGTGGTCCAGCCCAGCGTGAAGACGAGCTGCAACACGGCGAGATAGACGCCGGTGCGGTTGACGGCGCGGTCGGCCTTGGTGGTCATGCGCCAAGTTTAGACCACCTCCGCGTTCTGCGGGAGGGGCGTCAGCGCACCTTGCGGAAGGTCAAATTGATGCGCTGGCGGCCGAGCAAACCGTGCTCGCCATCGGCGAGCGCCGCGACGCCGTGATAAAATAACCGTGACGGCCCGCCCCACACCGCAACATCGCCGTGCTCGAGCCGGTAGCGGCGCGGCGTGTCATTGCGCTTCAGGCCGGCGAACAGGAAGATCGCCGGCAGCCCGAGCGAGATCGAGACGATCGGTGCCGCGTAGTCGAGCTCGTCCTTGTCCTGGTGCAGCGACAGCTTTGCGCCGGGGACGTAGCGATTGATCAGACATGCATCCGGCGCAAAGCCGGTGAAGCCGGCCTCATCAGCAGCGTCGGCAGCGAGCTTGCGCAACACCTCCGGCATCGCCGGCCACGGCTGCCCCGTATTGGGATCGATCGGATCATAGCGATAGCCGCTCGGATCGGAGACCCAGCCGAGGTTGCCGCAATTGGTCATCGCGACCGACATCCGGTGGCCGCCCGGCGTGATCAGATGGCGGAACGGCGCCTGCTTCACGATCACGCGCAATGCCGGGATCAGTTCGGCCTCGAACGGCTTGGCAAAACCGCGCAACAGCACCGCGCCGTCCGCGATCGCCTCGCGCGGCGGTCGTGCATCACCAGTGGTCTCGAACAGATCAGCAGCCAAGCTTCTGCGCACTCACTTTGCGTCGTGGAAGATCACGCCAACGGTATGGCGATGGCCGGACCTGATACGGCTGACGCCATGGCGCAGATTGACACGATACGGCCCCCGCGTCCCCTGCACCGGACGATGATGCACGGCAAACGCCACCGCATCGCCCTTGGTCAGCGGCACCACCTCGGGCCGCGACTGCATCGGCGGCCGCTGCTCGGTCAGCACGAATTCGCCGCCGGTGAAATCGCGCCCCGGCTCGGACAGCAGGATCGCGACCTGGATCGGGAACACGTGCTCGCCATAGAGATCCTGGTGCAGGCAATTGTAGTCGCCCTCGCCATATTGCAGCAGCAGCGGCGTCGGCCGGGTCTGCCCGGCATCGTGGCAGCGCTTCAGGAACGCCGCGTGCGATGGGGGATAGCTGATGTCGATCCCCATTGTCTCGTTCCAGCGGTTGGCCGTGGCGGTCAGCCGCGCATACAGCGCCGGCCGCAGCTCCGCGATCAGGTCCGGCAGCGGATAGGAAAAGTATTTGTATTCGCCGCGGCCAAAGCCGTGGCGGCCCATCACGACCCGGCTGCGGAACCGGCCGTCGTCGGGATAGAGCGCGGCGATGGCATCGCATTCCCGAGGCGTCAGCAGGCCGTTGAGGACGGCGCATCCCTGCCCGTCGAGATCGGCCGTGATCCAGTTCCAGTCGAGTGCGTCGATGCGGGCGGGAATGTCCGTGGCTGGGCGGGTGATGGCTTTGGCTGTCGCTGTCATGCGGCGGAATCTGGCTCATAAGCGCGGCCGGCGCCACCCGATTTCCGATCGAAATGTGCCGCAGGACGCCACCCATTCTCGGTGTCGTCCCGGCGAAAGCCGGGACCCATAACCACCGTCGTCAGTGGTTGAGATCGCCGGGGCCACAGCGTGCCAACCACGATGCCCTGTGGTTATGGGTCCCGGCTTTCGCCGGGACGACGCGTGGAGAGAGTGTCAGCCGAGTTTTTCTGGCACGACTTACGGCGAGATCAGCCCCGCACCGGCAGCGTCACGACGTCGTAGCCGTGGCTGATCTTCCGCTTCAGCACCGGGTCTTCCAGCTCGAACTCGAAGCGGCTGGCCGGGCGGATGCCGCCCTTGGCCGCGAAGGTGCCGCCAAACATGGCGCAGCCGTCGGGCAGCGCGCCCTTGTCGAAGCCGCCCGCGATCAGGTCCTTCACCGGCAGCATGTGATCGAGCGTGCCCTCCTGGTAGAGCACGCGCTGGCCGCCGATTGTGGCCCAGGCGCGCAGAACCAATTGGTCCCAATGGCCAATGACGTCCTCGAGCTCCCAGAGTTCGGAGGCCATTGGCTTGTCGCACATCTGCTTCGACACGGTGACGCTGTAGCTCTCGACCTTGCGATCGGTATGGTCGGAGCCGCAGCCGACGAAGATGCGGCCCTGCCAGCCGATCAGCACGAACTCGACCTCGCCGCTGGAGTCCTCGCCGCAGACCTCAATGGCGTCCGCGAAGGTGAGCCGGCGCGCCGAGCAGCGGTAATAGATCGGCGTGGTCGCGGGCCGCGCGATGCCGATCGCCTCGAGCTCCGCGATGTGCTTGTCGCGCGCCACCGGATCGCGGCCGGTCCAGCCGGCGATCACGGCCTGTTTGATTTCCAGCGTCAGCGGCGTGGCAACGCCCTTGTCGTCGACATTGAAGGTGAGATCAAACACGGATGACGGTCTCCATTCCGGCCGCAAGCTCGAAGATGCGGCGATCCAAACCGCCCGCGGCCGCGAGCATCAGGCCGACCGGCGCCTCGCCCTCGCGATGCGCCGGCAGCGAGATAGCGCAGCCGTCGAGCACATTGATCAGCGTGCAGTTGCGCAGCGCGCGCAGGTTCTCGGTGCCGAATGCCTTGTCATCGGCGAGGCTTGCAATCGTCGGCGGCAGGTTCGCCGTGGTCGGCAGCACCATCGCGTCATAGGGCGCGATGCGCTGTTCGGTGCGGGCGATGAAAGAGCGCCGCGCATTGAGCAGATCGATATAGTCGGCAGCCGGAAAGCCCTCGCCGCGCTGGATGCGCACGGCGACGCGGGGATCGTAGATGTCGCCCTTGCTGGCGAGCAGGAAGCGGTGCCAGGCATAGCTCTCGGCAGCAGCAAAGCCGCCCTTGGCGTTCATGACGCCGACGTCGAGCAGTTCAGGGACCTCGATCCGCTCGATCAGCGCGCCGGCGCGCGACAGCGCGGCGAGCGCACGCTCGAAGGTTTTCGCAACGGCATCATCGAGATCGTCGAGTGCAACCGTGGTCGGCACCGCGAGCCGCATGCCCTTCACCGGGCGCGGCGTCAGCGGCGCCAACGGCTGATCGGCCAACACCGCGTCAAGCGCCGCACAGCAGGCGACTGAATTGGCCAGCGGGCCGTAGCTGTCGAGCGTGAACGACAGCGGCACGCCGCCATCGAGCGGAATTCGGCGCTGCGTCGGCTTGTAGCCGACGATGCCGTTGAAGGCCGCCGGGATTCGGCAGGAGCCGCCGGTATCGGTGCCGAGCGCGCCGAATGCCATGCCGTCGGCAATCGAGACCGCCGCCCCCGAGGATGAGCCGCCGGGCACGTGGCCGACGCTGCGGTTCCAGGCGCTTTTCGGCGTGCCGTAATGCGGATTGATGCCGATGCCGGAATAGGCGAACTCGGTCATGTTGGTGCGGCCGATCACGATGAAGCCGGCGCGCTTGAGCCGCGCCACGACGGGCGCATCGGCATCCGCCGGCGCCGAATCCTCCAGCGCCCGGGAGCCGGCGCGCGTCACCTGCCCCTTGATGTCGAACAGGTCCTTGATCGAGACCGGAATGCCGGCGAACGGCGACGGCGCGGCGTTGGCCTTGCGCAGCCGGTCCATGGCGTCGGCGGCCTCCAGCGCCGCGTCGCGGTCGACATGGATGAAGGTTCGCTGGCCCTCGCCGGCCGGATCGGCGATCCTGGCGATGCATTGCTCGACCAGCTTGCGGGCGGAGGTCGCGCCGCTTTCGAGATCGGCGGCAAGGGAGGCGAGTGTCGGATTTTTGGGCATGGTTTTCACTTCACAGTTGGACCTTGTTGTCGCCCGAATAGTCCGCGCCGATCCGGATCACTTCAACCCGAAATAGGCGCGGTGCAGCTCTTCATTGCCGCTCATCTCGGCAACCGTGCCGGAGAAACGGATGCGCCCGCCTTCCAGCACGAATACGCGGGTGGCAATCTCAAGGAAACCGATATTTTGCTCGGCGATCAAGAGCGCCAATCCGCGACCCTGCAGGCTCGACAAAGCGCGGAGCACCTCCTTGACGAACAGAGGCGACAGCCCGGCCGAGGGCTCGTCCATCACGAGCAGCTTCGGCTCGGCCGACAGCGCCTTGGCGATGCCGAGCATCTTGCGCTGGCCCCCGGACAGGCTGGAGGCCGGGTCGCGGCGCTTGTCGCGCAGCACCGGGAACAGGCCGTACAATTCGTCGACCCGCGCGCCCGGATTGGCATGGCCGAGCGCCTGCGCGCCGACCCGGATGTTCTCCTCGATCGACAGATCGGGAAACACCGCAAGCTCCGACATGTAGGTCATGCCGCGCTTCATGCGGTCCGAAGATCGCATTTTGGTGATGTGCCGAGCCTGATGTGGCCGCTGCGGGCCTCGATCAGGCCGACCAGCGATTTCAGGAAGGTGGTCTTGCCCGCGCCATTGGCGCCGAGCAGCAGCACGGTCTCGCCGGGGCGGACGTCGAGATCGACGCCCCACAAGACCTGCATGGTGCCGTAGCCGGCATCGACGCCTTTGGCGTCCAGAAGCGGCGCTGCATCAGTGGGCATGCTCGCCTCCCAAAAATACCTCGATCACCTGCGGCTCGCGCACCGCGGTCGCAAGCGTGCCTTCGAAGATCTCCTTGCCCGCATTGAGCACGATGACGCGGTCGGTGATCTGCTCGATGAAGCCCATCAGGTGCTCGACCACGATGATCGCCATGCCGGTTGCGGCCAGCGCCTTGATGCGGCCGGCGATCCAGTCGAGCTCGGCCGGGTTGAGACCGGCCGCGAGTTCGTCGAGCAGCAATAGCCGGGGCCGCGTGGCGAGCGCGCGGGTCAGATCCAGCATCTTCTGCTGCGCGCTGTTGAGATCGGCGGCGGGGCGGTCGGCGACCTCCTTGAGCCTGAAATCCTCGAGCAGTTCGGGGATCGACGGCGCGCCGGTCGCACCGCCATAGGCCAGCGCCACCTGGATGTTCTCGCGCACAGTGAGCGACAGGAACGGTTTTGGCACCTGGAAGGTGCGGTTGATGCCGCGGTGAACGAGCTTGTGCGAGGCGACGCCGCCAGAGGACGTGCCGTCGAACACGACCTCGCCGCCGTCGGGCGCATAGAGGCCGGAGATGACGTTGATCGCCGTAGTCTTGCCGGAGCCGTTCGGGCCGACCAGCCCGAGGATCTCGCCCGGCACGACATGAAAGCTCAAGCCGTCGAGCGCGTGGAAGCCGCCGAAGCGCTTGACGAGCTTGGAGACCTTGAGGATGGCGGTTTTCTCAGGGGACATGCCACCCCCTGCGCGTTGCCAGCGACACCAGCCCTGCGGGCAGGAACAGCACCAGCCCCATGATCAAAAGGCCATAGATCAACTGGAAATATTGCGGCGTGGTGAAGCCGATCAGATTGTAGATGCCGTACAGGATCAGCACGCCGACGATCGGTCCGGTGATGGTGGCGACGCCGCCGAACAGCGCGAACACGATCGCGAAGATGCTGAACTCGCCGGAGAATACGTTGTCGGGATAGAACACCGAGACGTACCAGGCGTAGATGCCGCCGGCGAGGCCGGCGACCAGCGCCGAGGCAAGCCAGGCGATCACCCGCATCTTGATGATGTTGACGCCGGCCATCGAGGCCGACACCGCATCCTCGCGCACGGCCTGCAGCGCAAGCCCGAACGGCGAGTTCTTCAGATAGATGACGGCACCGACGGTCAGCGCCATCACGACGACGGCGGCATAGTAGGCGTGGGTCGGGTTGAACGTGCCGGTCAGCGACACGCCATACGGACCCTTGGTGATCCCCTCCAGCGCCGGGTTGGCGACGAAGTGCAGCACCGCGAGCGAGGCCGCGAGATTGGCGATCGCGAAATACGCGCCCGACAACCGCAGCAGCGGCGTCAGCAGCAGGCCGAGCGCCACCGCAACGAGGCCGCCGACCAGCACCGCCAACGGCGCCGGCGTCTGCAGGTGCATCACCATGATGGCAAAGCCGTAGGCGCCGGCGCCGAAGAAGCCGACATAGCCGAACGGCAGATAGCCGGTGAAGCCATAGATGATGTTCACGCCCTGCGCGAGGATCAGGAAGATCACGAAGTTGAACAGCAGCAGATGGTTTTGATAAACGCCCGGCAGCAGTGCGAACACCACCACCAGCGGCGCGAGGATGAACAGCAGATGCTTCGATGCATTATGCAACGCGCACCCGCCTTCCGAGCAGACCGCTCGGGCGCAACAACAGGATCACGATCAGCAACACATAGGGCAAGAGGTCGGCCCAGGAACTGAGATAGGTCTGCACCAGCATGTAGCAGAGGCCATAGACGACGCCGCCGAGTGCGGTGCCCAGCGGATTGCCGAGCGAGCCGAGCACGACGATCGCAAACGACGTCACCGTCGCATCGGCGCCGAAGGCCGGCGTCACCGAGCCGAACATGAACGGCGCGAACACGCCGGCGACGGCCGCGATGCCAAGCCCGATGCCGAACGCCGCCGCCGAGACGCGATCGACATCGATGCCGGTCGCGAAGGCCTCGTCGCGGCGCGACATCACCGCGCGGGTCAAGGTGCCGAGCCTCGTGTGATAGAGATAAAGGTAGACCAGCGCGATCGCGATCAGGCTGGTGCACGCCGCGATCACCCAGGGCGCGGGAAATCCCTGGCCGAAAATCTGGATCGGCCCTGCCCCGCCGGCCTTGCCGCCGAACCATTTCACCTTGATGGTCGTGAACACGGTGCCGAGCAGCCGGCTCTGGATCGACCGCTCGCTGGTGCCGGCGAAGATCGTGGTCACGGCCTCGATCACCTGCGAGAGGCCGAAGAACAGGATGATCGACAGCATTTCCGGATTGGCCGAGCCCTGCAGCCGCGGCACCAGCACCCAGTACAGCAGCATACCCGCCAGCACGAAAACCACGAAGGCCAGCGGAATTGCGAACAGCGGGTCGATGCCGGCGACGCCGACCACGCCGAGCGCGATGAAGGCGCCCAGCATCAGGATGTCGCCATGCGCAAGGTTGACGATGCGCATGACGCCGAACACGAGATTGAGACCGATGCCGACCAGACTGAAATACAGCCCGAACAGCACGCCGGCAACGAGCGCATAGGTCATGCTACCGCTCGCCGCCGAAGGTGACGCCTGCAGCCGAAAATCGCATCACGGCGCCGGATAGATCGGCTTGCCGGTGGCGGTCTCGTGCGGATAGATCGAGACGAACTTGATGTGATCGTGCTCGTCGACCGTGAGCTGCCCGAGCGGCGTCAGTTCGCCGATCTGGCCGCCGGTCTCATCCAGCGCGAAGGTGCCGTCCAGCGTCTTGAGCTGGCCGCTGAGCGAGAACACGGCGCGACGCAGCTCCATCTGGTCGAGGCTGGACGCAACCGACAGCGTCTTCTCGACCACCAGCGCGGTGGTGTAGCCGGCAACCGCGTTGAAGCCGAACTCCATCTTGCCGTCGTTGTACTTCTTCAGCCAGGCGGCGCGGAAATCCTTCATGTTCATCCCGAAATTGACGGGATAATCGAGCTCGGACGGCGGCACATAGGTCCAGACGTGCTCGAGGCCCTTGGCGCCGACGTTCTTCTCGAGCAGCTCGGTCTCGAGACCGGCATAGATCGCGAACAGCATCTTGAACTTGGTGCCGACGTCCTGGACGTTGCGCAGGAAGGCGATGTCGTTCGGCGCATAGCCGAAATGGATCACCGCGTCGGGATTGGTCTTGCTGATGTTGTTGATGATGACGTTGTAGTTGGTGGTCTCGGTCGGAACGCCCTGGTCGTAGACGATCTCGATCGGCGCGCCGGAGTCCTTGACGAACTTTCTGAAAGCATTGGCCTGGGTGCCGGTGAACTCGTTGGTCGCGTAGAGTATCGCGACCTTCTTGATGCCGATGCCAGGGCCGTCCTGGCTGATGAAGTCGGCCACCGGCTTCGGCCAGACGGTCGACACCGGATCGGCCATCAGCGCGATGTAGGGATTGTCCTTGGAGAAGAAGCTCGCGCCGGTGCCGGTCTGGTCGAACAGGAACATCTTGTGATCGCGCGCGATCGCAACCGCGGGCGCCGTCAGCACCGATCCGGAATCGGCGACCAGAAGGTCGACCTTATCCTGGGTGACGAGCTGGTTATAAAGCGTAGACGCAGTCGCGGTGTTGCTCTGGTCGTCATAGGAGACGAGCTTGATCGGGATCTTCTTGTCGAACGCCTTCACGAAGACGCCGCCCTCGGCGTTCTTCTGCTCGACCCACAATTTCAGCGAGCTGTAGACCGGCATCGAGATAGAGGCGTAGCGCCCCGACGACGCGTAGAGCGTGCCGATCTTGATTTCCGACGGTGCGTCCACCGCAGTGGCCTGTGTGGCGAATGCGAGGCTGGCAGCGAGTGCCGCGCCGATGATCCTCAGCATCATATTATTCCTCCCGGGTATCTTGAACGTGCCCTTGACGTATCTTGGACCGCGGCCCTTCTACGCGCCGGATCGGAGCGACACAAGCATCGCGGCCTTAGCAATTGTGCGAGGGGCGGAATATGCGGCATGCGCGAAACACAGGCCGCTGCGCGGGGCACGGATGGACCGTTGACGGGGCTCGGTCCAATGGCGCATCAAGTCTGTAACGATTTCGGGAGGAAACATCAGACATGGCCGAGCCCGCGCGCGCAAAACCAAAACCGACGCCTGAGACCCAGCATTTCTGGGACGGCACCAAGGCCGGCGAGCTGCGCCTGCAGCGCTGCGACGCCTGCGCCAATGTCTACTTTCCGCCGCGGCCGTTCTGCCCCTCCTGCGCCTCGCGCAAGGTCTCGGTCTTCAAGGCCAGCGGCAAGGGCAAGCTTTACAGCTACGTCATCAACCATCGTCCCGCCGCGCCCGGCTTCACGCCGCCTTATGCGATCGCCATCGTCGAGCTCGACGAGGGCCCGCGCCTGATGAGCAACATCATCGATTGTCCCCAGACGCCGGAAGCGCTCGAGCTCGACATGCCGCTCGAGGTCGCCTTCGAGGCGCTCGACGACAAGATCACCCTTCCCTTGTTCCGTCCGGCGAAGGGGTAACGCGATGCGCAGAAACCAGGTTGCCGTCGTCGGTGCGGCAGAGACCACCGAGCTCGGCGTCATCCCGAACATGTCGCAGATCCAGCTGCACGCGGATGCGGCGCTGAATGCGATCGCGGATGCCGGCCTGAAACTGTCCGACATCGATGGCTTTGCCACCGCGGTCGAGACCCCGCAGCAGATGGCCCACTATCTCGGCATCACGCCGACCTGGGTCGACGGCACCTCGGTCGGCGGCTGCTCCTTCATGCTGCATGTCCGCCACGCCGCGGCGGCGATAGAGGCCGGCCTCTGCAAGACCGTGCTGATCACCCATGCCGAGAGCGGCAAGTCGATGATCGGCAAGCAGCCGCGCTTCACCGCACCCGACAGCCTCAACGGCCAGTTTGAGTCTCCGTTCGGCGTGTACGGACCGCCGAGCATGTTCCCGATTCCCGTGCTGCGCTTCATGAAGACCCACGGCATCACCCATGAGCAGCTTGCGATGGTCGCGGTCGTGCAGCGCGAATGGGCGGCGAAGAATCCGCGCGCGACCATGAAGGGGCCAATCACGGTCGCCGACGTGCTGAACTCGCGGATGATCGCCTATCCGTTCCGGCTGCTGCAATGCTGCCTCGTCACCGACGGCGGCGGCGCCTTGATCCTCACCTCGGCCGATCGCGCCAAGGACTTCCCGCAGAAGCCGGTCTACATCCTTGGCACCGGCGAGAGCGTGGAAACGCCGATGGTCAGCCAGATGAAGACGTTTGACTCATCGCGCGCCTTCAAGGTGGCGGGTCCGCTCGCCTTCAAGGAGGCCGGCATCGCCCACAAGGACGTCGATCATCTGATGATCTACGACGCCTTCGCGCATCTGCCGCTCTACGGCCTCGGCGATCTCGGCTTCATGCCCCATGAGGAAACCGGCAAGTTCATCGCCGACGGCAACACCCGCCCCGGCGGCAAGCTGCCACTTAACACGAATGGCGGCGGGCTGAGTTACATGCACTCCGGCATGTACGGCATGTACGCGTTGCAGGAGAGCGTGCGGCAGATGCGCGGCATCGCGCCGGCGCAGGTGCCGAACGCGAAGATCTCGGTCTGCCACGGCGTCGGCGGCATGTTCGCCGCCAGTGGCACGATCATCTTTACGAACGAACGATAGCAATGGCCGGCGCAAGCGCAGCGCCCGATCTGTCATTGCCGGGCTTGACCCGGCGATCCATCTTCTGAAGAAGGATGGATGCGCGGGTCAAGCCCGCGCATGACAAGTGGGGCTCCGCATCGGCCTGCGAACATACAGCAACAAGGAGAACCCACATGGCAAAATCACTGCAGGATAAAGTCATCATCGTCACCGGCGCGGGCCGCGGCATCGGCCGCGAGATCGCGCTGCTCTGCGCAGCTGAGGGCGCCAAGGTCGTGGTCAACGATCCCGGTGGCGCCGCCGACGGCGCCGGCTCGAACGCGGCGCCCGCCGAGGAAGTGGTCGAGGAGATCAAGAAGCGCGGCGGAACGGCGGTTGCCAATTTCGAGTCGGTGGCGGAAGCGATCCCCGCCAGCAAGATCGTGAAGACCGCGACCGACCACTTCGGCCGGCTCGACGGCGTCGTCAACAATGCCGGCATCCTGCGCGACATGATCTTCCACAAGATGAGCGTGGAAGCCTTCGAGGCCGTCATCAAGGTGCATCTGATGGGCTCGTTCTATGTCAGCCACGCCGCGGCGCGGATCTACCGCGAGCAGGAGTCGGGCTCGTTCGTGCACTTCACCTCGACCTCCGGCCTGATCGGCAATTACGGCCAGGCCAACTACGCCGCCGCCAAGCTCGGCATCGTCGGCCTGTCGAAGTCGATCGCGCTCGACATGGGCCGCTTCAACGTGCGCTCGAACTGCGTTTCGCCGTTCGCCTGGACCCGCATGATCGGCACCATCCCGACCGAGACCGATGCCGAGAAGGCGCGGGTCGAGAAGATCAAGCAGATGGGCCCGGAGAAGATCGCGCCGGTCTGCGCCTACCTGCTGTCGGACGCCGCCAAGGACGTCACCGGACAAATTTTTGGCGTGCGCATGAACGAGATCTTCCTGTTCGGCCAGCATCGTCCGGTGCGCTCGGTTCATCGCGGCGAAGGCTGGACGCCCGAGACCATTGCCGAACACGGCATGCCGGCGCTGAAGGGATCGTTCGCCAAGCTCGACCGCTCGGCCGACGTCTTCACCTGGGATCCGATCTGAACTGAACTGATCTTGGGATCCGATCTGACAGTTTTATGAAAAAGTCGCCCCGGTGAACTCTGCGCGCAATCGCGCACGAGGCCGGGGCGACACACTCTTTGGTTGTTTCATCATCGCGTGCCCGCATTGTGCCAGAATTGCGGGTGCATGATCGCCCTCCCCAATAACAACAATGACTGGGAGGACTTTCGTGACAAATCCAAGCAACATACAGAAACACGAGGGCGACGGCGCGAAGGCGTTCGACCGTCGAACAATCTTGCGCGGCGCAACCGCGCTTGCTGCAACCGCGATGGCTGCATCCGATGCTGCAGCGCGCGACTTCGGCCGCAACGCGGAGCCGCAGCGTTATCCCGACCCCGATATCGTCGTGATCGACGACAAGCGCTTCAAGGCCAAGGTTGGCAACACCGCGATCAAGCGGCTCTACACCGGCTGTCTGTGGGCGGAAGGCCCGGCCTGGAACGCGCAGGGCCAGTATCTGGTGTGGAGCGACATCCCGGCCAACCGGCAGTTGCGCTATCTCGACGATGACGGCCACATCTCCGAGCAGTTCCACAAGCCGTCCAACGAGGCCAATGGCTCGACCTTCGATTTCGAGGGCCGGCAGATCACGGCCGAGCGCACGCGGCTGGTACGCTACGAGCACGATGGAACCGTCACGTCACTCGCCGAGCAGGCCAACGGCAAGCAGCTCAACGGGCCGAACGACATGGTCGTGCATCCCAACGACAAGTCGATCTGGTTCACCGATCCCGGCTATGGCGCGATCTCGATCTATGAAGGCCAACTGGCCAACACCGGATCGAAGCAGCCCTACCAGAAGGAAGCGGTCTATCGCTTGGACGCATCGACCGGCCAGGTCACCAAGGTCGCCGACGAACCGTTCAAGCCGAACGGCATCGCCTTCAGCCACGACTACAAGAAGGTCTATGTCTGCGACACCGGCATCACGCATTATCCGAACGCCAAGAACATTGTCTGGCAGTACGACCTCAGCGGCGACAAGCTCTCCAACCCACGCACGCTGATCGACATGACGCTGGACGGCAAGTCAGGCTTCCCGGACGGCATGCGCGTCGACATCGACGGCAACATCTGGGTCGGCGCCGGCTGGGTCGGACCGGGCTATGACGGCGTGCAGGTGTTCGCTCCCGACGGTCAGCGCATCGGCCAGATCCTGCTGCCGGAGACCTGCGCCAACCTCACCTTCGGCGGCAAGAAGCGCAACCGCCTGTTCATGACGGCAAGCCAGTCGCTCTACGCGGTCTATGTCGAGACCAGGGGCGCGCATAACTGTTAAGACGCCGTCGTTCCTGCGAAAGCAGGGACCCATAACCACCAGTGCCGATTGTTTGAAAGGCTGGGGCTCCAGCTTCTCGCAACACAGCCGGTCGTGGTTATGGGTCCCGGCGTTCGCCGGGACGACACGTGGCTAACCGCTGTTCCGCAACCCCGCCGAGATTCCGTTGATCGTGATCTGAATCCCGCGCAGCACCTGCTCGTCCGGGTTCTGCGCGCGATGCTCCTTCAGCAGCTCCACCTGCACGTGATTGAGCGGGTCGAGATAAGGGAAGCGGTTGCGGATACCGCGGTCCAGCAGCGGGTTGCCTTGCAGCAGCCGGTCGTGGCCCATGATGTCGAGCAGCGTGTCGATCGACAGATGCCACTCGCGCCGGATCTGGCCGAAGATCTTCTCGCGCAACGCGACGTCGGGCACGAGTTCGGCATAGCGCGAGGCGATCGCGATCGAGCTCTTCGCCAGCACCATGTCCATGTTGGACAGCAGCGTGCGGAAGAACGGCCATTCCCGGTAGAGCTCCTGCAGGAACGGCATGCCCTGCTCCGGATGCTCGGCGATCCAGGTTTCCACTGCCGCGCCAAAACCGTACCAGCCCGGCAGCATCAGCCGGCATTGCGCCCAGGAGAACACCCAGGGGATGGCACGCAGGTCCTCGATCTCGCGGGTCTTCTTGCGCGACGCCGGGCGGCTGCCGATGTTCAAGGTCGCGATCTCGTTGATGACGGTCGAGCCCCAGAAATAGTCGGCAAAGCCTTCGGTTTCATAGACGAGGCCACGATAAGCCTTGAAGGCGAGCGCGGAGAGCTGCTCCATCGCCTTGAGATATTCGGGACGCGGCGCGCTCTGCCGCGGCTGCAGCAGGCTGGTTTCCAGCGTCGCCGCTGCGAGGATTTCCAGATTGCTGCGGCCGACCTCGGCATTGGAGTATTTCGAGGAGATGATCTCGCCCTGTTCGGTGATGCGGATCTGGCCGTTCACCGCGCCGCCGGGCTGCGCGATGATCGCGTCATAGCTCGGGCCGCCGCCGCGGCCGACCGAGCCGCCGCGGCCGTGGAACAGGCGCAGCCGCACGCCGTGGCGCTCGAACACCTCGACGAGTCCGATCTCGGCCTTGTAGAGCTCCCAGCCCGAGGTGACGAAGCCGCCATCCTTGTTGCTGTCGGAATAGCCGAGCATCACCTCCTGCACGCTGCCGAGGCTGTCGACCAGCTTGCGATAGTCGTGCAGCACCAGCATGCGGTCCATGATGCCGCTGGAGGCCTGCAGATCCTCGATGGTCTCGAACAGCGGCACGACGTTAATCGCGCTGCGGCCGGATGGATTGACCAGCCCGACCTCCTTCAGAAGCACCGCGACCTCGAGCATGTCGGACATGCCCTTGCACATCGAGATGATGCACTGGGGGATCACCTCGGGCCCGAACTTGGCATGGGCCTCCGCCGCGGCACGGAACACGGCGAGCTCGCTTTGGGTCTCTTCGGAATATTTGACGAAGGGTGAGACGAGCGGCCGCGCGCTGCGCAACTCGCCGAGCAGCAGGCTGACGCGGGCGTCCTCGCCGAGCGCCAGATAAGACATGCCGGAATTCGCGGTATCGAGCAGCTCGGCGATGGTGCGCTCATGCACCGCCGAGTTCTGGCGGATGTCGAGCCGCGCCAGATGGAAGCCGAAGCAATCCACCGCGCGCCGCAACAGCCGCAGCCGGCCGCGCGCGATCACGCCGGAATTGTTCGCGATCAGCGAGCGATTGAGCACGTCGAGATCGGCCTGGAATTCCTTGACGCTGGCATAGGGCTCGGCCTTGCCGACCGGCGGCCGCGTGGTCTCGACCTCGAGCCTCCTGGCGGTCGCCGCGAGCCGTGCGTAGATGCCCGAGACGGCCAGCCGATAGGGCTCGCCGCTGCGATGCGGTGAGGTGTCGGGCGAACGCTCGGCAAGGGTCCGTAGTTCGTCCGACACGTCGGCGAGAAACGCCGCCAGCGACAGCTCGGCACCGAGCGCGTGCAGCTCCTCGAGATAGAAGCTGAGCACCCGGCTCGACTGCAGCCGCAGCGTGCCGCGCATCACCTCGGCGGTGACGAACGGATTGCCGTCGCGATCGCCGCCGATCCAGCTACCCATCCTGAGGAACGAGGCGAGCTCGTCGGCTTCGCCGCCCTCCTTGTTCAGCCGGTCCTCCAGCGCGCAATGCACGCGCGGGACCTCCTGCAGGAAGGTGTAGTCGTAGAACGACAGGCCGTTGGCGACCTCGTCAAGCACGGTCAGCTTGGTCCGGCGCAAGAGATTGGTCTGCCACAGCGTCACGACCGCGCGGCGGAGCTGCTCGTCGCTGGCCTCGCTTTCCTCCGGGGTCATCTGCAGCCGCTCGCGGCGGTCGAGCAGGTCAGCGATCTCCATCTCGCGGTCCATCGTGCTCTTGCGGCGGACCTCGGTCGGGTGCGCGGTCAGCACCGGACTGACCAGCGCGCTCCTGAAGAAATCGCGCAGGTCGGCCGGGCTGATGCCGGCCTGCCGGGCGTGGACCAGCGTCTGCTCCAGCGTGCTCGGGCGCGGCGCCCCGCTCGGGCCGCGGCTGCGCATCTGGCGGATGTTGTTCTGGTCCTCGGCGATGTTGGCGAGGTGGGAGAAATAGCTGAAGGCGCGGACGATCTGCAGCGTCTCGGCGATCGACATGCCGTCGAGGATGCCCTCCAGCTCCCGCCGCGCCAGCTTGTCCTCGTCGCGATGGAACCGGACCGAGGTCTGGCGGATGCGTTCGACCAGGTCGAACACGTCGGCCCCCTCCTGGTCGCGCACGGTGTCGCCGAGGACGCGGCCGAGGAGGCGGATGTCGTTCCGGAGCCGTGCATCCTCCTCCTGCGCCTGCACTTCTGCCGCGCGCCTGGCCTGGATATCGGTCTCGGAAGGCATGGTCTGGGGTGGCAAGATCTGGGGAGACATGGCTGGCTACTCCAGAGGCTGCCCGGGCTCGCTCCAAATGTGCGCATTTTTTGCCGCAGCGCAAGATGAACTTGGGGGCGGTGCACCACTGCCCGTCGTCCCTGCGAAAGCGGGGACCCATAACCACCGATGCCCGAGGTTGGCATCCGATGGGGACACGACTCGCGCAAGCAGAGGCATCCGTGGTTATAGGTCCCGGCCTTCGCCGGGACGACAGCGAGTTTGTGCTCCTAAATCCTCCGCCCCGCCCGCTCCCAATATGGATCGCGCAGCCGGCGTTTGAAGATTTTTCCGGAATCCTCCCGCGGCAGGTTGGTCTGGATCTCGATGTGTTTCGGCACCTTGTAGTCGGCCAGCGCGGTCTTCAGCTGGGCGCGGACCCCGGCGATGTCGAGCGTGACGCCCAGCTGCGGCTCGACCACCGCCATCAGCGCCTCGCCGAACTCGGCGTCGGGGATGCCGAACACCGCGCAGTCATGCACGCCGGGGACCGCGTGCAGCACCGCCTCGATCTCCGCCGGGTAGATGTTGACGCCGCCTGAGATCACCATGTCGCGCTTGCGGTCGCAGATAAAGACATAGCCGTCGGCGTCGATATAGCCGACATCGCCGGAAGTGATGAAGCCCTGCCGATCGATCTCGGCGCGCTTCTCGGATTTGTTGTGATAGGTGAAATCGGGATTGCCCTTGATCCGCGAATAGATCTCGCCGATCTGCCCCTGCGCCACCTCCTTGCCATCGTCGCCGACGAAGCGCAGCTCGGCGCCGGGCGAAATCTTTCCGACCGTGCCGGGCTTGTTCAGCGCGTCCTCCGAGGTTGCGAACGTCACCGCGCCCGACTCGGTCGAACCGTAGAATTCGTAGATCACCGGTCCCCACCAGTCGATCATGGCGCGCTTGACGTCGGCAGGACACGGCGCCGCGGCGTGGATGATATGGCGCAGCGACGACATGTCGTACTTGCTGCGCACCTCCTCGGGCAGCTTCATCAGGCGGATGAACATGGTCGGCACCATGAAGATGGTGTCGATCCGCTCGCGCTCGATCAGCGCCAAAAATTCCTCCGCGTCGAAGCGCGGCATCAGCACCAGCGCGCCGCCGAGCTTGCCCGAACGCAGCCCGAAGGAATTCGGCGCGGAATGATACAACGGCCCCGGCAGAATCGCGCGTGCCCCCGGCTTCAGGCCATAGATCATCCCCCGCATCGCTTCCGCATTGGCGGTCTGCTCGGGCGTCGGCGCGAAGCGGCGCACGCCCTTCGGGTGGCCTGTCGTCCCCGAGGTGTAGATCATGTTCTGCGGCTGCGGCACCACCGGGCCGTCATAGCGCGGGAACTGGGCGAGCCAGGATTCGAAATCGATCGCGAAATCCGGCGTCGCCAGATGATCGGGATTGATCTTGTAGTTGGCGAGGATCTCCGGCGGCGTCGGCACGCCGAGCACGGTGACGTCGGGCGGGATCGCGCCGCGCAGCGGATGCAACATGTCGGCATGGCCGATCAGGACGCGCGTGCCGGAATCCGTCAGCACGTAGTTGATCTCCTCCGGCTTGAAGTGCCAGTTGATCGGCACGCCATAGGCGCCAAGCCGCATCGCCGCATAGGCAGCCTCGATGAAGACAATGTCGTTGCGCATCAGCATGCAGACGCTGTCGCCCGGCTTGACGCCGAGCTTGTTCAGGCCGCTGGCGATACGCTCAGTGCGCTCGGCCACCCCTGCGTGATCGCGCCGGCGCTCGCCGCTGATAATGCCGAGGAAGGGTTGGGACGTTTCGCTCATTTTGTTCTTGTTCTTCGTTGTTGGTTAGCGACGCCGGAAGTTGTCGTCATCACCGGGCTTGTCCCGGTGATCCACGTATTCACCGCCGCAACGAAGACGTGGATGGCCGGGACATCTGCGCGAAGACGCGCTTCGCGCTTTTGCCCGGCCATGACGGCGGAGAGATTCACGCATCCGCAAACCTTGGCGCGCGCTTCTCCAGATTGGCGCGCACGGATTCAGTCTGGTTCGGGCTGCCGAGCAGCTTCTGCTGCTCGACGGATTCCGCCAGCAGTGCAGCGGCCGGATCGACCGACAGATTGTTCAACATGCGCTTGGCGGCGCGGATGGCATCCGGGCTCTTGCCGGCGATCTCGCGCGCGACTTCCAGCGCCGCGGCGCGCGGGTCGTCGCAGACGCGAGTGGCGAGGCCGTAGCTCTGCGCTTCCTGCGCCGAGAAGATGCGACCAGTGTAGGTGAGCTCACGCAGGATGTCGTCGCGCACCAGGCTCGCGAGGATCGGCGTGCCCGCCATGTCGGGTACCAGGCCCCATTTGATCTCCATGATCGACATGCGCGCATCAGTCGAGAGGAAGCGCATGTCGGCGCCGAGCGCGAGCTGGAAGCCGCCGCCGAATGCGACGCCATGGACCGCGGCGATCACGGGCACCGGAAGCTGGCGCCAGCCCCAGACCGCCTGCTGCGCGAAATTGGCCTTGCCGTGGGTGCGGATCGTCAGGTCACGGCTCTCGCCACCGGGCACCCCGTTACCGCCGTCCTTCATGGCAGCGAACCGCCCCATGTCGAGCCCGGCGCAAAACGCCCGGCCCTCGCCTGATAACACCACCACCCGAACGGCTTTTTCCTTGGAAAGCCGGTCGGTTGCGGCGACCAATGCCTCGAACATCGCGGCATCGAGCGCGTTCATCTTGTCCGCCCGCACCAGCCGGACATCGGCGATACCGTCCGAAATCGATATCGAAACGCGATCTTCCATTGAAATCTCCTCCGCTGTTCCTTGATGGCGCTTTACACAAAGGCCGTTGTCCGCTTTTAGTCAATCGACCAATTAACTGACAACCCCCGTGGAGGAAACGATGTTCTCTGATCAGCTTCTTACCGGGCGGCGCATCCTGGTCACCGGCGGCGGCACCGGCCTCGGCAAGGCCATGGCCTCGCGGTTCCTGCAGCTCGGGGCCGAGGTGCACATCTGCGGCCGCCGCAAGAGCGTCTGCGACGAAACCGCCACCGAATTGATGGCCGAGCATGGCGGACGCGTGGTGAGCCATGGCGTCGACATCCGCAACGCGATGGCGGTCGACGAAATGATCGAGGCGATCTGGACCACCAGCGGTCCGCTCACCGATCTGATCAACAACGCCGCCGGCAATTTCATCTCGCGCTCGGAAGAGCTCTCCGCGCGAGGATTTGATGCAGTGGCCAACATCGTGATGCACGGCACCTTCTACGTCACGCACGCGGTGGGCCGACGCTGGATCGCCGGCGGCCATCGCGGCAACGTGGTGTCGATCACGGTGACCTGGGTGCGCAACGGCTCGCCCTATGTGGTGCCGTCGGCGATGAGCAAGTCGGCGATCCACGCCATGACGATGTCGCTCGCGATCGAATGGGGCCGCCACGGCATCCGCCTCAACACCATCGCGCCCGGCGAGATCCCGACCGAAGGCATGAGCAAGCGCATCAAGCCCGGCGACGAGGCCGGCGCGCGCACCAAGGCGGTGAACCCGATGGGCCGCGTCGGCACCATGGAGGAATTGCAGAACCTCGCCGTGTTCCTGATCTCCGGCGGCTGCGACTGGATCAACGGCGAGACCATCGCCATGGACGGAGCCCAGGCGCTCGCGATGGGCGGCAATTTCTACCAACTGCGCGACTGGAGCGACGACGACTGGACCAAGGCGCGCGAGTCGATCAAGGCGCAGAACGAGAAGGACCGCGCAGCGCGCGGCTGACGCGACAGCTCGCGCCTCAACCAGCACTGTCGTCCTGGCGAAAGCCAGGACCCATAACCACCGCTGCGCGTCGTTGAACTCGCTGTGGCCCCAGCGTCGCGCCACATCCAGATTCGTGGTTATGGGTCCCGGCCTGCGCCGGGACGACGATGCTGAACTGGCGTGCGCACGTTCCCCGTATTGTTTTTCCCGCGCGATGCCGCCACACTCCGCGCAACCAGAACAAGACGTCACGGGGGAAACATGTCCGCTGCGCCGAAACTGACCAACCTTGCCGACATGGTGCGCGACCGCGCGAGCAGTCTCGGCGATGCGCTGGCCTATGAGTTCGAGGGACGGCAAACC
Organism: Bradyrhizobium sp. th-b2; assembly: GCF_000426785.1. NCBI lineage: Bacteria > Pseudomonadati > Pseudomonadota > Alphaproteobacteria > Hyphomicrobiales > Nitrobacteraceae > Bradyrhizobium > Bradyrhizobium sp. th-b2. The sequence continues at coordinate 23,268 of NZ_AUGA01000057.1, read as the reverse complement.
AGCTTCACCGAATTCGACATCAAGACCAACCGTGTCGCCAACGCGCTGATCGCGATGGGCGTCAAAAAAGGCGAGCGCATCGCCTATCTCGGCAAGAACAGCGACTTCTATTTCGAGCTGTTGATGGGCGCGATGAAGGCCGGCGTGGTGATGGCGCCGGTGAACTGGCGGCTGGCGGGCCCCGAGGTCGCCTTCATCGTCGACGACTGCAAGGCACCGATCCTGTTTGTCGGCCCCGAATTCATCACGCAAGCGCGCAACATCAGGGACAAGCTGCCCAGCGTTCGCACCGTCATCACGACCGAGGGCGGCGCGCCGGAATGGCCCGACTATCTCGCCTGGCGCGACGCGCAGAGCGGCAATGATCCGCGCGTCCCGATCGAGCCAAAGGACATCGCGATCCAGCTCTACACCTCGGGCACCACAGGCAAGCCGAAGGGCGCGATGCTGTCGCACGCCAACTTCCTCAACCTCGTGCAGAGCGGCAACGAGGCCGAAAAGCCGGAATGGAACCGCTGGACCACCGACGACGTCTCGCTGGTGGCAATGCCGATCTTCCACATCGGCGGCTCCGGCTGGGGCGTCATGGGGCTCTATCACGGCGCACGCGGGGTGATCGCGCGCGAGTTCGACCCGACCAAGGTGCTCGATTTCTTCGAGCAGTCCGGCATCACCAAATTGTTCATGGTGCCGGCCGCGATGCAGTTCGTGGTGCGGCAGCCGCGCGCGCGGCAGGTCGACTTTTCCCGTTTGAAGTACATGCTGTATGGCGCCTCGCCGATTCCGGCGGCGCTGCTCAAGGAGTGCATCGAGGTCTTCAAATGCGGCTTCGTGCAGATGTACGGCATGACCGAGACCACCGGCACCATCGTGGCACTGCCGCCGGAGGACCACATCGAGGGGCTCGAGCGGATGCGCTCGGCCGGCAAGGCGCTGCCCGGTATCGAGCTTGCGATCCTCGACCCTGACGGCAAGCCGCTGCCGCCGGGCGAAGTCGGCGAGATCGCCACCCGTTCCGGCTCCAACATGATCGGCTACTGGAATCTGCCCGAGGCCACCGCGCGCACCATCGACGGCGACGGCTGGCTGCGCACCGGCGATGCCGGGTACATGGACGGTGACGGCTATCTCTACATCCACGACCGCATCAAGGACATGATCATCTCCGGCGGCGAAAACATCTATCCGGCCGAAGTCGAGAGCGCGCTGTGCGACCACCCTGACGTGGCCGAAGCCGCCGTCATCGGCATCCCCGACGACAAATGGGGCGAGGCGGTGAAGGCGGTGGTGGTGATGAAGCCGGGCAAGAGTGCTGATGCAACCGACATCATCAACTTCACCCGCGAGCGGATCGCGGGCTACAAGACGCCTAAATCTGTCGACTTCATCGCCGCGCTGCCGCGCAACCCGTCGGGCAAGATCCTGCGGCGGAATTTGCGTGATCCGTATTGGGCAGGCAAGGATCGGCAGGTGAACTAGCCTTCCCCTGTCGTCCCGGCGAAGGCCGGGACCCATAACCACCATTGTTCGTGGTGGTAACACGCTGGGGCCACATCTCGCTCCATCAACGGCCTCGTGGCTATGGGTCCCGGCCCCCGTGCGCAATCGCGCACTAGGCCGGGACGACGATGGAGAGAGTGGCTGACATCACGCCTTCTTCATCTTCTCCCGCAAGACGCGCCAGCGCACTTGCGCCTCCTCCGGCCAGACCGCTTTCCGATCGTAATACTCGGCGAACACCTTTGCGCCTGGCGGGAACGTCACCCAGGGCTGCTTGGACGATGTGAAGATGTGGGCGTCGGGCGGGCACTGATTGGGATCATCAAGCGTGCCGACGCGGACGAAGCGTACCACGGGTCCCGAGCCCGGATAATTGCTCCAGACCGCGACCTTGCAGCGCGGGCAGCGCGCGATCTTCTGCCCCTTTCCGCTCGCCGACGGCGTGTCCACGATCTCCGGCTCGGCCGCGATGTGCTCGACCCGCTCGGCCTCGTACATCGCGTTGAGCGCATGCACGGTACAGGTCTCGCGCTGGCACCAGGTGCAGTGGCAGGCGTGCACGATCAGCGGCCTGCCGGTCAGGCGGTAGCGGACGTTTCTGCAGGTGCATCCACCTTCCATGTCGACCCGCTCTCTCGTTCATGCCTTAGTGCTTGCCGGCTCCCATGTAGCCGAACAGGAAGCCCGCCACCTTGCGCTTCTGGATCTCCTCGCTGCCTTCGGTGATGCGATAACGGCGGTGGTGGCGATAGATGTGCTCGAACGGCTTGTGGCGCGAATAACCCATGCCGCCATGCACCTGCATCGCGCGGTCGGCGGCCTCGCAGCACAGCCGGTTTGCCCAGAAATTGCACATCGAGACCCGGTCCGACAGCGTGTGCTCGACCTGCGCCTGAGTCAGCTGATCCATCTCCCAGGCGGTCTTGCGGATCAGCAGCCGCAGCATCTCGGCCTGGGTCGCCAGTTCCACCAGCGGCCACTGGATCGCCTGGTTCTCGGCCAGCGCCTTGCCGAACGGTTTTCGCTCGCGGGCATATTTCACGCTTTCGTTGATGCAATACACGGCGGCGCCGAGCGAACTGGCCGCCTGGCGGATGCGATTCTCGTGCACGAAGCATTGCGCCAGCGACAGGCCCCGGCCGACCTCGCCGAACTGCGCATCCTCAGGCACGAACACGTCGGTGAAGCTGACGCGGGGATGATCGGTCGGCATGTTGAAGGTCCACATATACTCCTCGACCTTCACGCCGGCCGATTTCGCTGGCACCAGGAAGCAGGTGATGCCGCGCGCATCGCCGTCATTGCCCGAGGTACGGGCAAACAGCGCGCAATGCGTCGCGACATGCATGCCGGTGGTCCACATCTTCTCGCCGTTGATGATCCAGCCCTTGACGTTGTCACGCGTCGCCTGCACCGCCCTGGTTTCCATATGCGTGGCATCGGAGCCGTGCTCGGGCTCGGTCAGGCCGAACGTGATGCGGTACTTGCCGGTGATCGAGCCGTCGATCATCGCCTTCTGCTCATCGGTTCCATAGCGGTCGAGCATGGTCACGATCGGCAGATTGCCGACGATCGAGTGCTCGTTCTGTAGGTCGTTGTGCAGGCCGAGACCTTTTGAGGCAAAATGTTCGCGGATCACGGCCATCCAGAGATTGGAGCCGTCCTTGCCGCCATAGCGCTTGGGGATCGCGAAACGCAGATGGCCCGCGGCGTCGGCCAGGTTCTTGACCTTGCGCAGCAACAGCTCCCATTCATGGCGCGGCAGGCCGCCCTTGTCGAAATCGGTGCGCGCCCATTCGCGGCGATGATCGAAGAAGCGGATGTTGTCGTCAGCCGCTTCCAGCGGCTTGATCTCGCGTTCGATGAAACGGTCGAGCTCGGCGAGATAGGCTGTCAGGTCAGCCGGCAGATTGAAATCCAAGGTCGTCTCTCCCGGAAAATTCGTTGATTTTCGTTTTGCGTCTAGGCGCTAGCGCAAACACGCGTTCGGTTCGATTAAGCTGAGAAGCGACGGGCCAAGTCAAGCAGGCCGGTGACGCCTGCGCGCGCGGTCGCGTTGCGTAATTGGATGGCACGGGACGGCGCGCAGGCGCTAGGATATCGGCCATATTCTTCGCCACAGAAAATCGACGGGAGCCAACATGGATCTGAAATTCTCCAAGGTGACGCGCAAGGGTCCCATCACAATCGTGACGCTGTCGCGGCCCGAGGTTTACAACGCGCTGCATATCGACGCGCATTTCGAGCTCAACAAGGTGTTCGACGACTTCGCCGCCGATCCCGAGCAGTGGGTCGCGATCGTCACCGGCGCCGGCGACAAGGCGTTCTGCGCCGGCAACGATTTGAAATGGCAGGCCGCCGGCGGCAAGCGCGGCTGGGACAAGGGCGGCTTCGCCGGCCTGACCAGCCGCTTTGACTGCGACAAGCCGATCATCGCCGCCGTCAACGGCGTCGCGATGGGCGGCGGGTTCGAGATCGCGCTGGCCTGCGACCTGATCATCGCCTCGGAGAATGCGACCTTCGCCCTGCCCGAGCCGCGTGTCGGCCTTGCCGCGCTCGCCGGCGGCGTGCACCGGCTGCCGCGCCAGATCGGACTGAAGCGCGCCATGGGCATGATCCTGACCGCGCGCCATGTCAGCGCCAAGGAAGGCCTCGAGCTCGGCTTCATCAACGAGGTGGTGCCGCAGGGCGAGGCGCTTTCTGCCGCCGAGCGCTGGGCCGAGACCATCGCCAAAAACTCGCCGATGTCGATCCGCGCCTCCAAGCAGGCAATCCAGCGCGGTCTCGAAGTATCGCTGGAACAAGCGATCGCCGAGCAGCGCGAGTATCCGGCGGTGAAGGCGATGGCCGCCTCGCAGGATTACATCGAGGGACCGAAGGCGTTTTCGGAGAAGCGGCCGCCGAAATGGCTGGGGCGGTAAAAGACTCTCGTGTCCCGGACGCGGTGCAGCGTGCAACGCTGCGCCGCAGAGCCGGGACCTGCGGCTGATGGACCCCGGATCAGCAGCGCACCGCTTCGCGCTGCGCAGCATCCGGGGAACGTACCGAAAGTTACTTATTCCCCAACTCCCTCTTGTACGACGCGTAGTTCGGCTGATCGACGGCGAGCTTGTCCATCGTGGTCTGCCAGAGATGCTCCGGCAGGCCCGGCGTCTTCAGATCGAGCTCGCCGCTTGCGATCTTCGCCGACAGCGCCCGGTTCAGCTCAATCAGCGTCCCGTGCGCGCCGAGGAGCTGCTTCAGCCGCGCGGCCTCGGTCGTATCGCCCGCCTCGGCAAGCGCGAGCTGCCGCGTCACCAGGTCGAGCGCGTTGATGCCGACGCGGAGCTTGAAGCTGTTGTGCCCCTTGATCGCGGGCGCGATCTCGGTGCGCAGGAAATCGGCGACGGCCTTGATCAGTTCGGTGGGGGTCGGTTCGTCCTGCATCTCAACGACCTCTCGGTGCCAGCAGCCTAAGCAGATCGATCTCGGTCTCGGACGCGCGCCGGCCAATCATCGCGCGCTCCATCGAATGATCGGGGCCGGAGCGGAAGCGCTGCATCATGCCGCAGCACATCACGCCCCAGCGCAGCGTGCCCATCACTTCCCAGAACATCACGCGATCGGGGTCGGCCTTGCGGCCGGCTTCTTCATAGCCTGCGAACAGGTCTTCGCGTGTGCCAAAACCGCCGACCGGCTTGTCGATCTCGCCGAAGCGCCATGAGTTGACGCAGATCCAACCGAGATCCTCCATGGGATCGCCAGTATGCGCGAGCTCCCAGTCGAGCACCGCGCGCACCCCGTCGGGACCGATGATCAGATTGCCGTGGCGGAAATCGCCATGCACCAGCGTCACATCAGACGACGGACCGGGATCGTGATCGCGCAGCCAGCGCAGCGCCAGCTCGAACACCGGCCGCGGCCAATTGAAGCTGTGATATTCACGGCCGAGATCCTCGATCTCCCTGGTCGCGGTCAGGCTGCGCAGCTGCGGCAGTTTTGCCTGCGGCAGGCCGTGGATGCCGGCGATGACGCGGCCGAGCTGGCGCGCCAGGATCGGCCGCGCATTGGCAAATTCCTCGTCGCGCAAAATTTTCCGCGCGATGGTCTCGCCTTCGACGCGCGCCATGATGAAGCCGCGGCCGAGGCCGTCCTCCGGCGTCAGCACATGCATCACCTTGGGCGACGGCAGGCCCGCGTCATGCGCGAGCTGCATCAGCGTAGCCTCGGCATCGAGGCCGGCGGCGCGGCCCGGCGCCGCACCGTAGCCCGGCGGCGCGCGGCGCAGAATCGCGCCGATCGTGCCGCTCGGGTGGACGATGTCGAACGTCCAGGTCTCCTGGCTGGCGCCGCCGGAGAGTTTTGCGGCGCCACTGACGCCGGTCGCGCCGGGATGAAAGGAGGCGACGCAGCGGGTGAGCTCGGTCTCGATCATTTGCCTTTGAACTTCGCCGGACGCTTCTCGAGGAATGCGGTGACGCCTTCCTTGAAATCCTCGGCGCTGCCCGCGATGCGCTGCGACTCGAATTCCAGATTGAGCTGCTCCTCGAACGAATTCTCCGGGCTGTCCCAGTAAAGCTTGCGGATCAGCGACAGCGCGACCGTCGGGCCGTTGGCGAGCTCATGCGCGAGCTTCATGGTCTCCTCCATCAGCGCAACGTCGTCATAGACGCGGTTGACGAGGCCCCATTCCAGCGCCTTCTCGGCCGGCAGCCGCTCGCCGAGCAGCGACAATTCGACCGAGCGCGCCTTGCCGATCAGCCGCGGCAGCAGCCAGGTCGAGCCGCAATCCGGCACCAGGCCGATGCGGCGGAACGCCTGCAGGAAATACGACGAGCGCGCGCACAGGACGAGGTCGCCCATCAATGCAAAACTCATCCCGGCGCCGGCGGCCGGACCGTTCACCGCGGTGACGATCGGACAGTGCAGCTTACGCAATCGGCGCAGGAACGGATGGAATGCAGTCTCCAGCGCCGCGCCGGCATTGCTCTTGCCCGGCTTCGCTTGCGTGTTGCGGCCCTGCAGATTGGCGCCGGTGCAGAAGGCGCGGCCGGCCCCCGTGATCACCAGGCAGCGCACCTCGTCGCGCTTGTCGTCGATCGCATCCATCGCCTCGGCAAGCCCGCCCAGCATGTCGAGCGAGACCGCGTTCATGACTTCCTGATGGTCGAGCTTGAGGATCGCGACCGATCCGTCGAAGTCGAGCGTGACGTGTTTGAACTGCATGGTTTCCTCTTTACGTTGCTTCGGCGGTTGGTACCGCGGTAGGTCGATGTTTCGACCCATATTTGATTTTTGTGCCGGGCTTGTCCATGGTCGGCAGCAAGCCCATCCGTGAACGCGTGATTAGCGCGCACCAAACCAAATGGAAACCCCAATGAGTGGCATCTTCGATCTCACCGGCCGCGTCGCTGTCATCACCGGCGGCAATGGCGGCATCGGCCTCGGCATCGCGCAGGCGCTGAACGCCGCCGGCTGCAACGTCGCGATCTGGGGCCGCAACGCCGAGAAGAATGCCAACGCGGCGGCTTCGATGAAGGCCGGGCCCGGCAAGGTCGCAACGCAATTCTGCGACGTCACCGATCCCGGCTCGGTCAAGACCGCGATGAAGGCGACGCTCGACACGTTCGGCCGCGTCGACGGCTGCTTCGCCAATGCCGGCATCGGCGGCGGCGGACGCCGCTCCTTCATCGACCGCACCGAGGAAGAATGGCGAAAAATGTTCGCGACCAATCTCGACGGCGTGTTTCATGTGTTCCAGGCCGCGGCGCGCCACATGACCGAGCGCGCCGAGGCCGGCGACAGATTCGGCCGGCTGGTGGCGACCTCGAGCCTCGCCTCGCTGTTCGGCACCGCGCGCAACGAGCACTATGCCGGCACCAAGGCTGCGCTGAACGCGCTGTGCCGTGCGCTCGGCGTCGAACTCGCCCGCCACGGCGTCACCGCGAACGCGATCCTGCCCGGCTGGATCAAGAGCGACATGACCGCCGGCATCATGGCCAACGACAAGTTCGTCGCCAACGTGATGCCGCGCATCCCGCTGCGCCGCTTCGGCGAGCCGAGCGATTTCGGCGGCATCGCCGTCTACATCATGAGCAAAGCATCGTCCTATCATACGGCGGATTGCTTTGTGATCGACGGCGGGTACACGGCGTTCTGAGGGCGCTGCTGCCGCCACGTCCACAACTGTCGTCCTGGCGAAAGCCAAGACCCATAACCACCGCATTTGGCGATGAACGGGATCGCGGTCCCAGCGACGCGCGACAATTGAGATTTGGGGTAATGGGTCCTGGCTTTCGCCAGGACGACAGCGAATGTGTTGCGCGGCTTGTGAGTCATACATGCGCATTCTCGCGGCGCAGAAGCGTCCGAGTCTTGCGTTAACTTGCTCCCTCCTCTCGCAGAGGGCGCAGGGAAAGCCGGGTGCCGATCGCTCCCATGGGCCCCGTGCAAACGGAAAGCACGGGAGGTAGGACCACAGGTGTAACCGGAAACGCCGGCTTTCCCTGCGCGATGGTTTACGGCTTACTTCGTGCTCTCCCCGGCGAGATTTGGCTTTTTGTCACCGCCCTTCACAAGACGCAATTGCGTCTCACAAGAGGACACCGGCCACTGGGGCGTCAGGACCACACGACTATAATTTGGCATTCGGTGAAACACGCCGAAACTAACAAAACGCTTTGAAAACAGGCCGTTGCGAGTAGGCTTGTTGCGAGATGTTTCGGCGGGCTTCGTCAAATCTAGGGCCCGGCCCTAGGCCAACACTGGAGTCCAAGCACATGACAACGACCACCACCACGACCAGCAAGCCCACCAAGCGCAGCAGCGTCATCCTCACCGACCGCGCCTGCGAGCGCCGCGTCACCAAGCGCAGCAAGGTCTACGACCGTAAGTGTCCGGGCCTCTACGCCTCCATCATCCCGGCAGGCACCGCGACCTTCAATTTCAAGTTCACCGACGCCACCACCGGCAAGCAGCGCTCGACTGTGCTGGGCGTCTACAACCCGGAGACCTTCACCGTCGATCACGCCCGCAGCCGGGTCTACGCGCTGAAAGCGATGCCCCCGGCCGCACTGGTCGAGCAGCTGCTGCAGACCAAGGCTGTGCAGGCCGCACGCGGCAGGACCGTTGCAGAGATCGTCGAGGAGCGAATCGACTGGATGAAGACCAAGGTGCTCAAGCGGGACGGCGAGATGCGGCCCCGGGTCGAGAGCTGGGAGAGCGTCGCCCGCCACCTCCGCAACTTCATCGTCCCGCGCCTTGGCAAGAAGATCGCCAGCGACATCACCAAGCACGACATTGCGACGCTCTCCGGCGACATCGTGGCAGGCAGGCACGGCGGCAAGGCGTCGGTCAGCAACGCCCGCCACATGCGCCGGGCGGCCTCCGGCCTGTTCAACTGGGCGGCAGAAGCCGGTCGCGACTACGTCAGCACCTCACCGTGCGTCAACCTGCCGAAGCTCGACGAGGAGCATCCGCGCACGCGAGTGCTATCGGCCGACGAGGTGCGAATCCTCTGGCACGGCCTCGACCGCAGCGACCTGCCTTGGGGTCGCACCACGCGGCTGGCGCTCAAGTTTGCGCTGGTGACGATGCTGCGCTCCGGCGAGTTGCTGCCGATCCACCGCGACGAGATCAACGCCAGCGAGGGCACCGTCGATATCCCGGCCAACCGCGTCAAGAAGCGGCGCGCCATCAACGCACCGCTGCCCGACCTCGCGCGGGAAATCATCACCGACGCGATGGGCAACTACGAATACGCCTTCACCGGCCGGTTCGGCAACGCACCGCTGGCGCGGCAGGCGATGTCGAATGCGCTGAAGGGCACCAAGCGCGGCAACGGCAAGGCCAAGACGGCGGGCCTGTGCGAATTGCTCGGCCTGAAACCGTTCACGCCACACGACCTGCGGCGCACGGCGGCGACGATGTGCGGCAATCTCGGCCTGTCGGAATCCAGCATCTCGCTGTGCCTCGACCATCAGGCGAATAAGGACGAGCACGGCAAGCCGCTGCCAGCCGTCACGAACCGGGTGTACAATCTGGCGACGCGCAGCAGGGTGGCTAAGAAGCGCGAAGTGCTCGACGCATGGGCGGTTGAGCTCCGGCGGATCGTCGGGGCCGATGCTGAGATGCGGATGGCGGCGTAAATTCCCGTAGTTTTCCGGATTATCCGAACTTGCATTCACCCGGTGGCCTTGGTTGGCTGCCGGGTTTTTCGTCCCATCCCCGGTATTCACCGGGCCGACCAACCCAAGGTTTCTGAAACCGGCTAGGTTGAGAGGATCGATCCGAATCAACCAAACGTAATTCCATTACGAAATTCACGGAATGCATGGCATGCCCCAAGGAACGATTGAAGTCCTGACCCTAGCACTGGTCGTCATCACTGCGATCTATGCCTATTTCAATTATCTGATGGCACAGCGAAACGGTGAGATGGTTGAGCAGATGAAGGCGCAACACGAGGCCTTTCTGGCTCCGGTGATTGCCACCGCCATCAAAATCAAACATGGCACCATGTTCTGTCTGTTGGTGAGCAATCGAGGCCAGTCGCCCGCGAGCAACCTGAAGCTTTCGCTTGATCGAGACTTTCATCAATATGGCAAATCGAATCCAGAAGCGAACATTCGCAACTTTCCAATTTTTCAAGAAACGATACCGTCATTCGCGCCGGTGAAGAGCTGTTTATGTTTCTTGTGCAGGGGCCAGACCTAAACGATTTTGCTCCCGCAAAGTTCTCCGTGCTGGCCAAGTACGAATTCGGTGGCAAGACCTACGACCAATCGCACAGCGTCAACTTAACTGCATACTTCCAAACACAACAAGATCGCGACGAAATGCTGGATGAAGCCAAGAAGATCAGCACGACTCTCGAAGGAATACGTGCAAAGCCCTAATCGCGAGATTGGAAACCGTTCATGTCCACGTTGAATCAACAGTACGGTTACGAGGAGCTGCGCGAGATCGTTGTCGACATTCTGATTGGTAAGGAGCAGGTGGACGAACCAACCCAATGGGACAACCTGACCCAAGCCGTTGCAACCGTTATCGCGCGACGGGCGGGGCACAATGGGCCCCAAGCTTACAGGCAGGCATGGTGTCCTCAGCAAGCCGAGCTAGTGCGCGATATCTTTTGGGATTTGTTTCGGCAGGGATTTATCACACTTGGTCTGAACCATTCCAACCCTGCATGGCCATTCTTCCGGCTAAGTCATTACGGCCAAAAGGCCCTTAAACACCAGTCGCCCTTCCGCTTCCACGACACAAAGTCTTTCGTGCAACTGGTAATGCGTGAGGCACCGGACCTCTCGCGTGAGGCCCAAGAATATCTGGAAGAGGCCGTAGCGACTTTCTACGCGGGATGCCTGCTTTCAAGTTGCGTGATGCTCGGCGTCGCAGCGGAAGCGGAATTTCTTCGGCTAGTGGATGTCGCATCAAACGGCAAACATGCTACCAAGTTCGCAGCGGTGCCTAAGCCGCTCTTCATTCGGCAGAAGATTGGCAAATTTCAAGCGGCCCTTACCCCGCTTGCAAACACATTGCCAAAGGAAGTCACGGAAGACTTGGACACCAATTTCACAATGGTTCAGTCAGTGCTTCGAGTTTCGAGGAATGAAGCGGGTCACCCCACGGCAGCAAAACCGGAGCGCGAGCAAGTTTACGTCTTCCTGCAGCTGTTCGTGCCGTTCGCGCGCCAAGCCATGCGCCTGCGGCAAGCACTCGCCTGAAAACATGCTGAAGCCACCTGACAGCATACAATGGGACACATCCCAGCTCGCCCTCGAAAGGCAGCGCTATCTCGAAGCAGGCCTTTCGTTTGAAGAGATTGCGGCGCGAATGTTGAGTAGCCCGCATGAGATTGTCGGCGGAAGGATTGAACCCTACGATACTGCGCCAAAGCAGGAAAAGGACGGCCGTCAAATCATCTTCACAATACGGTTGGACCCTACTGTCTCCGATCTGCTCTACAACGCTCGCGACGGCCTACGCGGGCGATACTGGCAGAGTCCAGATTACGGGTTTCTGGCGAACAGGCATTTTCTCAATATGCTAACTCCCGTGCTTCTCTCGTTCGCGAGGCAACGCCCGCCTGAGCTGATTGCGAAAGCAAAATCAATGGACGCCGCAGCCATCGAAGCTTCTCTCGGCGGAGTATCCGCAAAACTCTGGCCGCGCGAATATAACGACCGCAAGACCAAATACCTTCTGATTGACGACCATCTCGACGTTCGTCGATGGGCCGAACGATCCGATCCGAGTAATCCGGACAAGTGGCGCAAATCTCCTGAGTGCAGCGACTGGGAAGTCAAAGGAGCGCTGCTCGGGCAAGACAGCACCGAGTATGTGCCTGAGCGGAAGCTGGAACGATCCTGCCAAATTCACCGGTTTGGCTTCACCTAAAGGAAGGCCGCCCGCGCCAGCGTCGGGCGGCGTTTTATGTTGACGAGACTGGCTCGCTCACATGGGACAGAGGCGCTGTCGCGCATTCCCTAACAATAAGTCTTGCGTTGCGTGCGCAATGGGAAGCTAGGCCGTGTACCCATAAACCCGGCGGCGTGATGCGACTAAAGCAATGTCTGCTTTGCCCCTATAGCGACCGACTTCGGGCGGCAGCGCAATATGTCGCGATGAGCCAAAACCCGAAGTGGCCATTGCGAGCTGGCTTTCGGACATCAACTTCTGAGCCGGATCGGGGCTCTTTCAGTTCGTAGCCGCTTCGAGATTATCTGACGACTCGACATCAGTTCCGCCCAGGGCGTATGAGCGAGCCTACGCGGCTCAACAATGGCATTCGGAGTATTTCCGATCGTGGGCACCAACGCTTTGATGTCGTTCGATCTAGGGTTACGGGGTGCCGTCGTCGCACTGTGTCTGCTGATCGCAGCCCTGGCGCTGCGCGATCGCCGTGACAGCACTGCCGCGTTGCTGGGAGCCGCGCTCGCGATCGGCGCCGCGGCTTCGATGATCTGCTCGACGCCGACATTCCCGCGGCCGTTTGCGTGGTGGGGCCTATTGCTACTGGCGTTGTCTAGCGCGAACTGTGTTGTGTTCTGGCTATGGGCGCGTGCTGCCTTCGACGATGATTTCGTCCCGCGGTTCTGGCATGGCGTCTTGTGGGCAACCGTCGTCGTCGCGCAATGGCTGGACGCCAGCGGCATCACACGATCGGCCGCGCTCGAGCTTGCGATCGAACGCACGCTGTCGTTCACCTCTCTCGGCCTAACGTTGTTGGCGGTAGCGCAGGCGCTTGTCACCTGGCCGGCGGACCTGATGCAGGGCCGGCGTGGGCTCCGGCTGGTCGTATTGATAGGGGCGTCGGCCCAAATCGTTCTCAACTCTTACTTGAGCTTCTTGCAGCAGCCCTCGAATCCCACTTTTTCCATGACTAGCGTCGCCAACGTTCTCGCTCTGTTCGTGTTGGTCGGCTTGAGCGCATGGAATCTGCTAGAAGCGGGGACGCGAGGAGGTTCAATCCTGCTGCCCGCGACAAATGTCCGCTTCGGCGCGCCAGCCAAGGCGTCTGACGATCAGAGCAAGCCTGCCACGATTGAACCGGCTCTCTTGCGCCGGTTGGAACAGCTGATGACCGTCGAGCGTATCTACCGGCGTGAGCGATTGACGATTGGATTGCTATCAGCCGAGTTGGGCGTGCCGGACTACCGGTTGCGGCAGCTCATCAATGAGGGCCTCGGCTACCGCAATTTCAATGCGTTTCTCAATCATTACCGGATCGGGGAAGCTAAGGCGGCGCTGGTCGACCCCGAACAAGTAGAAGTCCCGGTGCTGACAATTGCCATGGACACAGGTTTTCAGTCAATCGGGCCGTTCAACCGCGCCTTCAAGGCCGCGACAAATTTAACCCCAACTGAATTTCGCCGCCTCGCCATGGCGGGAAATGCGGCCCCGGTAAACGATCGATTGAAGATCGGCCAGTCGAGTTGAGGAATCGGCCAGCCGGTTTGCAGGAATCGGCGAGAAGCAATCGAAAACATTCGACAGACTGATGGCGATCCTTCCTCGCAGTAGTTGCGTAAACGGGGCTCCCAATGCGAAATCAGCGGTTTGTCGTTCTATTTGCCGCGCTGGCGGCGCTTACACTCTGTCCGGCGGGGGCGGCGCTTGCCGACGATTTGCAGACCGTCGGCGACCCGGACAGTCTCGGCTTTTCGGCGCGGCGGCTGGCGCGCATGACGTCCTGGTTCGAAGCGCAGAGCGAAAAAAGCGATCCTTTCGGTTTTGTCGTGGGGATCGCTCGAGGCGGCAAGCTCGCCTATTTGCAAGCCACCGGCTTCGAGGACCACGACAAGAAAATGCCGATGCGGCCGGATTCGATCTTTCGCATCGGATCGATGTCCAAGCAGATCACCAGCGTCGCCACCATGATACTGGTCGATGAAGGCAAGCTCGACCTTGATGCTCCCGTGGCCCAGTATCTGCCGGAGCTCAGGGATATGCAGGTCGTCAAAAAGGATCCGGTCACCGGGGATCCGATCCTCTCGGATGTTGCGCTGAATATTTTTGAACCGGCGAAGCGTGCGATGACGATCCGGGACTTGCTGCGCAATACGTCCGGCCTCGTTTATGCTTCGCCGGACTACGCCGATCCCGGATTTGAGAATGCCGCGATTCACGTACTGTACGGCGCCAGGGCGCCGTTCCGGCGCGACAAGCCCATCGCCGACTGGGTCGCGAACCTTGGCTCTCTCCCGCTGTTGCACCAGCCGGGCGAAGTCTGGGAATATGCCATCGGTTTCGATGTTCTCGGGCGTGTCATCGAAGTCGTGTCGGGCCAGTCTTTCGACCGGTTTCTGCAAGAGCGCCTGTTCGCGCCGCTCCATATGGTCGACAGCGGCTTCTCGGTGCCGCAGGACAAGCTTGCCCGTCTCGTCGCCGTGCCGGGGCCGCAGCCCCAACCCCCTTTCGCGAATAGCGACGTCGGCAAGCCGCAGACGTTCTTCTCGGGCGGCGGAGGCATCGTCTCCACGGTTCCTGATTTTCTGCGCTTCTGCCAGATGCTGCTCAGCGGCGGCGAGCTTGACGGCGTGCGTATCTTGAAGCCCGAAACGGTCAGGCTGATGACGACGAATTCGCTGCCGTCCGGCATGCACATCGCAGGACATGAAGTCGGTCCGGCCCACGGTACGGGCTGGGGACTCGGTTTCGCAGTCCGCACCAGCCCCGATTTCAGCTACATTCCGGGCGCAGTCGGAAGCTTCAACTGGCAGGGAAGCTGGGGCACGTTCTTCTCGATCGATCCGGCACAGAAGCTGATCCTGATCATGATGATGCAGCGGAGCGAGCACAGTGAGAACGGCTTCTATTTCGACGCCATCCGTCGCCTACCCTATGCGGCGCTGAATGTGCCTGAAGCGCCGGCGACGGTTGCCTCCGGGCAAGGAAATGCCGGCGCGCTCGCCGAATATGTCGGACGCTACGTTTTCGGCGGGTCTGCAAGTGCGCTGGACAGGCAGACCTCGGTCGCCGACGGCAATGGTTGGACCGGTCTTGAGTCCGTTATCGCGGGCACCGATGGCCTCAGGGTGATCAAATTGGCCGACACCGTCCCTGCCGCGAAAGCAGGCGTCATGGCGGGAGATCTCATCACAGCGATCGACGACAAGTCGATCAAGGGCCTGACCTTGGAGGCGGCCTTTCGTCGGATTTCAGGTCCGGTCAACGCCGCGATCAAGTTCGAGATCATCCGCGCGACGCAGAGCGGTCCGCTCGTTGTTGCCTTTGCCCGGGAGGCGGTTCCTGCGCAGAGCGTCGCGCTTCAGGTCAGTGTCGTAGACGGCAAGCTCGTCGTCGAGGCAACAGGCCAATGGTCAACCCTCGATTTCGACAAGGGCCAGCCGACATCGGTGGCGGTTCGCTCAAAAGATGAATTCCAGGTCGAGAGTGGCGATCACACGCGGATCGCCTTCGTCAGAGACGCAGCCGGCAAAGTCAACGGCGCGGTTCTCAATCCGGGACCATGGGCGCAACGCGGCGTACTCGCACAATAAGGCACACTGACAGCTGATGAAATTGGCGGGAGCTTGCGTTGCTCGAACATCAGGTGTCCGGCGGCCCGAGATGGTGGCGGTCTCGACTTCCGCTCAGGGTCATTTTCGACGCATTTGGCAGAGATTGAGGATGGTTGATGTCCGCTCCTGTCCGTAAGCGCCGTACCAAGAGCGGGCCAGGAGCGTTGCGTTTGGCCGGGCTGCCGTGATTCAGACTCCCGAACTGGGGGCTCGAATCATGCGCTACGAACTCGCCGACCATGAATGGACCGCCATTAAGCCGATGCTGCCGAACAAGCCGCGTGGCGTTCCTCGGGTGAACGACAGACGGGTCCTGAATGGCATCTTCTGGGTCCTCCGATCAGGAGCACCCTGGCGTGATCTGCCGACGGCGTTTGGCCCATACACAACTTGCTACAACCGCTTCGTTAGGTGGCGGCGCGCCGGTGTTTGGGGTCGTATCATAGAAGCGCTTGCCACTGCCCATGATGCCGCTGTCCAGATGATCGACACCTCCATTGTCCGCGTGCATCAGCATGGAGCCTGCATCACAAGGAACCAGCGCCAATCGATGGGAAGGTCCCGCGGCGGCTTGACGAGCAAAATCCATGCGGTGGTCGATGGCAATGGTCTGCCGGTACGGCTGGCGCTGAGCCCGGGTGAGGCCCATGACGTTCGACTCGCCGGAAAACTGCTGTCTCGTCTGCAATCCGGGTCAATGCTGCTTGCCGACCGTGGCTATGATGCGGACTGGATCAGGGAGCTTGCCATGAAGAAGGGCGCATGGGCCAACATCCCGCCGAAAAGCAATCGCAGCGATCCGATCTGCTTCAGCCCCTATCTCTATCGTGC
The DNA here is from genome assembly GCF_000426785.1 of Bradyrhizobium sp. th-b2. NCBI lineage: Bacteria > Pseudomonadati > Pseudomonadota > Alphaproteobacteria > Hyphomicrobiales > Nitrobacteraceae > Bradyrhizobium > Bradyrhizobium sp. th-b2. The sequence goes on along the minus strand of NZ_AUGA01000057.1, from coordinate 6,931 downwards.
TCACAACCAGGTCGAGCGGTTCTTCAACAGGATCAAACAATGTCGTCGGGTGGCGACGCGCTACGATAGGCTCGCCGCCAACTACCTCGCATTCGTTCAACTCGCGTCAATCAGGCTATGGCTGCGCCTTAATGAGTCCGCGTCCTAGCTCGTTCGCGGCGGCGACTGAAAGAAGGTCTGTGATGAAAGTTCTCTTCGCAATTTGGGGAAGTCTCGGTCTGCTCATCAACATCGCGATTTTCATGTTGATGCTTGCCAATATTGGCAATGGGATTGGCGTTATTGGCATATCGTCCTTTGCCGCCGCAATAGTACTGCTCTGGATCGGCGTTATGGTATTCTTCGGGCTCGGCTCACTTGTATTCCGCAACCAACAACATACCAAATTTAGTCCGTTGGAGCGTTGGGAAGCCAAAGGTGAAAACGCGGACGTGCGCCCGCAACAGCGCAAAATCCGCCAGCCGAATGCGCTTGATCGCTATTTCGGTGATCAGGCTCCTGGATGATGAAGATCGAGCGGACCATGACCGAAAACTGATCCGCACCGTAAGTTCGATCAAACGAACTTTTTTGCTTCGCCGTGCTTAAAGTGAGCGGTCCCAGCTGAGGCTTGGGGGCTAAAAACCAGGACCGCTCGGGCACGCCCCAGCGCGGAAGGCACCCAACCATCCTAAAGCGCAGTATAGATCGGGCCGTCTGCATCAAATTGATCAGCGCCAGAATAAGTTTGTTGGCGGAGAACAGTGGCGCTTGGAACCTTCGAGGAACCGGAGCCATTTAGTCGCCGATTGCCGGTCACGACGACGCATATTAGCAATCGGCCCGACGCGTTCCGCCGGGCTTTTGCATGTGGCGGCCTCATCGTAAGCTCGAACCCCCGCCGTCGAGATGGCGAACAGCACGGTGACGAACTGGTCGAGAAAGTTTATGCGATGGCTGCATCCAACGCGCAGCGAATCTCGTAGGCGCTCCGCCAGCTCGCAACCCGGTGCTCGTCTTTAACCCAGTCCGGTGGCGTGTGCCGCAACCGATTGTCGGCGACGGTCTCGCCCCTGTGCTTGCGATTCAACTGCACGAGCGGAGCCGCGTTCTCGCTTTCAATGCTGACGCTTCGGAAGGATTTCGAAAAACGCTCGGGCGAAACGATTGCCTGCGGCGTACCCGGTGGAAGCGGGGCAATGCATCGGCAGCACGTGTGTCCGAGTTGCTTGACCCGAACCCATACCGAATTGCTGGCGCATCCCGAGGTCATCAATGTACGGCCGGGCACGCTCGATACACCTGCCGTTGTCGCTCCCATAGCCCAAATCTGGACCAGCCTCGCGCTGCCATGGGCTTTGCTTCCGAATATCCCGAATTATGAAGAAAACCCTCCTGATGTCCCCGCACTAATGGGCTTATGGAGGGAGACGCACAGCGCAAACTTATGCGAACGCCATGTTTCTAGGAACATCGCGTGGCGCAAGCTCTTGATTTCCGCACCTAAACGCGAGGTCCGTTTAGGGTCAAACTCGGAAGTCGGAACGCGTCGGTAACGTCCGCTTCACCCCCGACACCAGACTTTCGATAGCCAACGCGGCGGCCGCCCATCAGGCTAGTCATGCCAGCTCGGCTTTTCGAACCTTGCCTTCCAATTCGCGGCACGGCCGTGCCCAAGCGGGCCCGACGAGGTTCACGAAATCAAGCACAAAAAGCCGACCAACGACGCGGGAGCTAAATCGGGTCAGGGAAATTAGGCAATCGGTGAATGCGCAGATCCTGCCAAGCTCGTTCATTCTCCTAAAAGTCCCAGCGCCTTTCCCCGAAGCGCTGGGATTTTCTAAGGGGCAATGGCCCTCGCCTGGTGCCGCCAACTGCGGCGGACTATTTCATGTAGGCGGAGCTTGATTTAGAAGCTGTGAGATGGCCGTCACGACCTGTGCAGGCGCGAATGGCTTTTGCAGTAGGGCGCTATTGGGAACGCCATGCGAAGGCCATTGATCGGCAGCGGCGCCCGTCATGTAGACCACCGCATATCCGGGCCGAGTTCTCTGGCGTGCTTGGCGACGTCCCAACCGGTAAGCTCGCCCTGCAAATTCACGTCGGTAAGGAGCGCTCGATAAAGCTGCCTGACCATCCCGGAGAAGGGCGACGGCTTCTTCGCCAGACGAGACGATCTTCGATTCGAAACCGCCCTCAGACAAGGCTTCTTTCACCAATTCTTTGATGAAGTGATCGTCCTCAACTACTAAGACCAGCAATAAGGGACCTTGCACAGGCGAACGGATCTTAGCAAGCCCGCGCCATCCGCGTGAAAGTGCCGCTCTCGGCGCTCCACGAAATCAGGACGATCTACACATCATGATGGGTAATGGTAGTGCGGACCCAACTGGGGCGCCCGAGATTTACTCAGTTCGCTTTTTTTCATGCTTAGCCACAAGCGCACCTATTTGCTCGCCAAGAACTTTGAGATTTGGCAGCGTCATCACGATTTCGGCAACCGTCGCGGATGCTGATGGTAACCCCTCCGCCGGCGGCACTCGTTCATCGACGAACACAATGCGCCCGATATCGCTCAGCTCAATTGTGAACCGGTTAGCGTAGAGGCCAGTCGTCATAGCATTCGCTCTTTTGCTGTGGTCAGGCTGACAACCAACGAATGGGCCGTTCATGCGGTTCCCAGTAGAATGCACCAGAGCGGTGCATGACAAGCTCGCCGCCATGAGGCACTGTGCTGCCGGGTTCGCAGCCTTCACCCACCGCAAGGAGACCACCGCATTCGCCCGCAGCCGGACGGGCGTGTGTAGGCGTGGGTCCCTCACCGCCGGGTATGAGGAAGTCAAATGCGAATGAACTGCCCAACTGATCCGCCTCATCGAGCGCGTCTACGCCCAACTCAAGCGCGCGGCCGAGCTCGATGAGTGGGCTTTCCGGAACAACGACCTGGACCTGCACAAGAACAGCGACGCCATGTACAGCGAGGCGTCCGCCTTGCAGTTCGGACGCGCGGTTGCCTAGCCCGAGACCGTCGAGGGGCACAAGGTGCGCCTGCACTTCGTGGGCGAGACCGCCTTCGAACAGCTCATCCAAATCGCCTGGGCTGCCCGCCATGATGCCGGCCGGCTCAAGCTCAGCCGGGAACTGCCCGACTGCTTCGCGGAATCGCTCAAGAGTTCTGGGGTACCCACCGGCAGCCCGCACCCGCACTGGCCGCCAAGTGACCTATCCGGATTCCGTCAGCAGGCCGCGCTTTCCGAGCGCGGCCTCGTTCCGATGCGGCAAAAACGCTGACTTTTCGCTGAAGGGAAATTTCTTGGTCTACGGAAACTTACGGTAAGTTATTGAATTTTCTGGAGGCCACGACCGGAATTGAACCGGTATACACGGTTTTGTAGTTCTAATTGGGCCCTGCCCCCAATATTAGGCTGTACCGAAGCGGCGTATTTTGTTGACGTTTCGAGCATCCGCCCCTGAGTTGCGTACCCACTAATATCGTCTCGTGCTGGGGGATCCGGTGGCAATCCCGGTGGCAAATGCCGCGCAATGGCTGCGACGCAAGTCGTTGGCAAGCGGCGGCTAAAGCGTCAGTCTATCGGTCAAAGCGTCGAAGGCAGCACCTTGTTGCCTTGCGGGCAACCTGTTCGCCCCTTGAGAGGCAGAATCGGAGCTGAGGTGGCCGCGGCCACCGCGGTCGTCCGGCTCATGAAATGGGCTAGATTGGCGTCCGACGACCACTCCACATAACCAACGACCGCAAATGCAAGCGCTGCTACGACGAGAATGCCGACCACCGAAGCGGTCGCTACTCCGGACCAACTTTCGCTGCTGAATGATGGCATCGCGATTCTCCGACACGCTGGTGTGCCGGTGGTTAGGCTGACTCGCGATTTTCAAATGTGAACGGCCTTACATCTCACGCACACTTGATGCTGGGACGGCGGCGCCCCTGGGGGCGGCAATTTCGATGGACGCTATTCTTTGTTGACCTGGATCAACGAGCGGCGCGGCAACGCCTTCAGCGTTCACGGCATGAAATGGGACGGGATAAGACGATAGCCGGGTTGCGCCTCAATTGCACGTACCGTGCTGATCCTCATCGTCCTCTTCACGATGTAGGAGGAAATTGCACCCGTGTCTTATTGGGAATGGGCCAAGCTGATCGCGACCGCAGTACTGATCTCATGCGCAATGACGGCCGGCGCCTTCGCAGTTTGGGTCGTCGTAAAGTAAAGGCCGCCGGCCTCTTTCATTGAATTAGGGGGCAGCGGAAGCCCCTTCGTTCCGGCTTGCTGTCCCCGGGGTACTAGGGCGTTGTTTTTTGCGCGAGTGTCAGACCCGTGATTCTACGTTGGAGCGCCGTGGCGGCCGTTAGCAAATCAGCAACCGAACCGACGCAGGCTTCCCTTGGGACGGGACCGTTGGGGACGCAACGCGGTCGCATTTCGGGGAGGAGCTTGGCGCACGGGCCCTGGCGCCGGCTCCTCTTCCATTAGCTTTGTGAGGACGCTGTCACATTCATCTGTCTCGGATAATGCTAGACTACGATCATCTGGGGATTTCAGGGCCCAGGGCTGGAAGAACAGGGCGCCGCCGGGACGTGTATTTCGAGCCCGGCGGCGTACTTTTTTGACTGGACTCAGGCGCAGTGGTCGCCCCAATCAGAGCGGCAACAGTCAAACGCAACAAATGAGAACGACCCCGGCAGGGGCGCCAGGCCGGGGTCGCCATTCTGACTCCCGGCGGGGTTGGGGGACCTGACAACCGGGAGCAAACAGACTACGCCCGACATCGCCACGCGTTCCTATTGCCCTTTAGGAACAACTAGCCCCGGCTTAGCTGGGGTCTTTCTTGATGGGTCGTCGCCGCCGCACCCGTGATTCTACGGAGTCCACTTTGGCGCGGTTTGATTCTATTTCTTCGCCGCCGGGGCTAGATTTCATCCCGAAAAAATTTTCATTTATCCGGCAAGGGGCCGCGCGTTACGGCCCCTTTTTGATTCAGTGCGCCCCGGGGGCAATTCTAGAAGCCGGTGACGATGATGATCTTGCCATCGCCATCGACTTCGTACCGCGCCACTTCGATGCCGGCGTTTGCAGCTTGCTTGGCGACGCTCGCCAACGTCGGCTTGCGGCAGTTGCAACGGCGCCGCTTGCGCGTCTTCACTTCCCATGGCTCGAAATCTTCCAGCTTCATCCCACCGGCTCCGGATCGATAACGCGAACGCCACCCTTTCCGTCAGGCCGATATGGGAAGCCGGCGAACTCGCGGTAGGACTTGCAAATAATTTCCAGCACGCAGCCGCCATCGCCGAATTCCAGGCTTGGGGAATTCTCGGTCTCGGCAGTGATCTTGACGAGTCCGCCAGCGAGCGGCGTCACCGACAGCACCTTCATCGGCACCATCATCGGAAAGGTATCGCTGCGCTTAAGGTCCTTGGCTTTGGTCATACCTTTGCCTCCGTTCCTAGAGCTACCCAATTCGCTGGCATGTTATAGCTGTCGCCGTTCGGAGTCGGCGGTTCGTTTTCTCGCCTGCGAACATCGTTCGGTGAGTACACGCCGCATTCACGGGCAAGTCGATAGGCTTCAAACCGTGATTTCACATCGCCCCGCAGCAGCCCATCCAAATCGTGCTCGATATACAAGGTGCGCCGGCCGTTCTCGGTCAGCAAACAGCGGTGCATCGCGGCCTCGATACGTCCGGCCAGCGGGCCGATGGCGTTCTGCACCAATGAGCGCGAGCCCTGCTCTGTGTTCGAATACGTGCTTTGAAACTGAGTGCCGAAAGTTCTCCCTGATCTGGGCGATTTCTTCGCAGGTGCCCGGCCCGAATGTCGACGCTGCCCGTGAAATCGAAATCAGTCAGGAACTGCAGCGCCGTGGCTTCAACCGGATGGCCGGCTGACATCCTGGGCGCTGTATCGTCGCCCTGGCGATTATCTGTTCTTCGCCGACAACCCCGATTTGAATCCGGCAGCAATGGTTCGCGGCTTTCCAATCGATGCGCCGTTTGTCGTCCTTCCCCGCTGGCGTAATTCGGCAATCAAATAGGCCATGCGACCCGATGCCGATCGCGTGCCCAGATTGACGATCCATCGCCGGAACAACGCGGCGTCAACAAGCGACTCCCGCCAGAGCGCTCGTGCCAAAGCCGGTCGCGTACTAAGGGTCCGTTCGAGCGCATCGTGACCGAGCTGCGCTTTCGACAGCGTGGCCAGGTCGTGGTCCATCCGCTTCAGCGGTAGGCCGTGAAGGTCGGGCATATCACTCGCGATGTGGAACGACAGGATTTGTCGCTTGCCGCCCTTCGATACTTTCGATCGATAGGCGAAGCCGCTCAGGATCACGCAGCATTGGGTGCTAAGCTGCCCGTCGCGAATGATCGTTGAATCTTCCGGCAAATTCTTCACCGACGTTACGATGGACCGGAGGGCTCCGATATCTTCATTGGGCAACTCGGAATGCTGCGAAACTTGTGGATCATCATCTCGATCGGCATCTGAGGTTCCTTGTCAACGGTTCGAGACAGGAAGCCGGTTCCCGCCCACCATACGCTTGGAACGAGCGCAGTAGTCAAAAATTATCCCGAATCCAGCGCAGTACCCCGATCACGTGCCTCGAAATGCCTCGGTATTTTTTTCACATCCAGCACGGGGAGCGGGATCTCCCCGACGAAATCGGCGAAGACCTTCCCGACAAGGACGCCGCCTGGAAGGAGGCCACCACCATCACTGCTGGACAACTCCTTGGGGCCCTAGTGGTACGCTGAGGCCAGGCCTGGAATGGCGGATTAAAAGTAACTGACGAGGCGGGGAAATCTAATTTGCGTTCTCCGTCTGTTGGCTGAAAGGTACTGATGCTCGGACGTCGGCACATGGCACTTCTGGCTTCCGCTTCTGATGCTGAGGACCGCTCCGTGACGAGCCGGCTATCGAAAGGCCGGTGTCGGGGGT
>NZ_KE384572.1:14853-46114 GCF_000426785.1 Bradyrhizobium sp. th-b2 | reverse complement strand
GAGCGCGCATTGAGAGGCATCGCCTTGGGAAGGCGCAACTGGACCTTCGCCGGCAGCCAGCGCGGCGCCGACCGTGCCGCCATCATGCTGACGATGATCACGACCTGTCGCCTCAACGACGTCGATCCCAAGGCCTGGCTCGCCGACGTCCTGGCCCGTATCGCCGATCATCCCGCATCGCGTCTGCACGAGCTCTTGCCCTGGGAATGGAAGCTCCTGCGCCAGGCCGACAAGCCAGCCAATCAGCAGGCCGCCTGACCTTCACCCTTCACCCAATGCCATCATAGACCTCGCCGTGCCCGCGCGCATGCGTCAATCAGGCGGCCTCCGTCGTATGCGTACTTCATGCGTGCGCTCGATCCGGATCGAGCGCCGGCACCACCGTCAAATCGGTTTCGACGTTGCTTGAAATTGTGGGCAATCGAACGCGATCAAGCATCGGCTTGGCCGCAAGTTGGCATCGAGCCAGGGGAGCTTGCGCCTCAGTTGAGGGGAATTTGCGCGGAAGCCCTGCCGCCTTGCGCATGCGCCCGCGTGCCCACGGTCGCCCTTTGGGCGTTTTTGTCGCAGTATTTCTCCTTGCTTTCGCACCCGTGGAATTCCGCACCGTATTCGCACGGGACCGGCTCCCCCGAGGTTACCGAGCGTGGAAAAGTGCATGTGATCTCAAGAGATTCCGGTGATTGCTTGCATGGCAAACTGCCCAGGTGAGTCGCCCGCGGCTGCGCCGGTAGGGTTAACAAACGATTACCGGGTGACAGGGAACTAGCGAGATATTATAAGAAAATTCCAGTTGGCACCGGATTTTGAAGGCCAACGGTATTGCGTAAATTCATCTCAAAAAGGGATATTTTTCCTATGTTGAACGCTTACATCAAGACGACGGAAGCATTGAAGCGTCTCCGCACCGACAAGGACGGCGTGGTGTCGTTCGAGTACATCATCGTCGCGGCTTGCATCGTCGCCGTGGTGATCGCCGTGTTCAAGACCGACACCAGCATCTCGTCTGCTCTGGCCGGGGGGATCACCAAGATCTCCGCCAAGATGGCTGGCCTCTGATTTTGACTTCTGGAAAGGGGCAGGCCTGCGCCTTCCCCTTTCCCCACTCTTTTGCAGATTTCATTTTACAGGTCGGATTGGACGCACGTTTCGTTTTGAAGAACCCCCTTAAGCCAAGGAAGGATTTTTCCGGTGTCGGGGTATTGCAAAAAGATCATTGATACTTTGAAGCCTCTCCGTAGGGACAGGCGCGGTGTGGTGTCCTTCGAATACATCATCCTTGCGGTTTGCGTTGTGGTCGTGGTGATTGCTGTGTTCAGTCCCGGCAACGATGTCGCGACGGCGCTAACGAGCGGGGTGATTGCGATCAGTTCTGCCATCGTCACCGCAGCTGGAACTTGATATCGCCGTCTGACGGAGACATTCGAAGCCACCGTTTTTTAAACCGCTACCGTTTTTGAAAAGTGCATATTTTATTTTTTGAGGCGTGTATTTGATGAGTTGGATTGTTCCCATAGCCTCGGGTCTGGAAATCCTGTTGTTGCTGTATGTGGCAACGATCGATGTCGCGACGCGACTGATCCGAAACGAGATTTGTCTGGCGCTGGCGTTGCTCGGGATCGTCAGCCAATTGGCCAGCCCGATGCAAGTTGCGCAATCGCTGATCGCCGCTGCGATCCTGTTTCTGCTACTGCTGGTCATCTACACACGGGGATCGATTGGCGGCGGTGACGTCAAGTTGCTGGTTGCCCTGGCGGTTGGCCTGCCGCTTGCGGGCGTGGTCCAGTTGCTGACCGTCACCGCGCTTGCCGGCGGCGTTCTTGCCCTCGCGCATCTGGTGATGCGCAACCTGCCATATCCGAGACTGGCTCCCGCCGGATCGTCGTTCGCGCGGCGGGTCTACGCGGTAGAGCGCTGGCGCCATTTGCGGCACGCACCGCTGCCGTATGGCGTTGCCATAGCCTGCGGTGGCATCTGGACGATTTTGAGCAAAGGATTTTGAGATGTCATCCGCTTTGCGTATTTCGATCATCGTAGTGCTGTTGCTCGCAACCACCGCGTTCGGGCTGATCGCATACAATATGAACCTGCCGAAACAGGCTCCCGCGGCAATCGTGGAGAACGCGCCGGCGGCCGCACCTGCGCAGCCTACGACGGTCAGTTATTTCGTTGCGGCGCGTGCGCTGCCGAGGGGCACATTGGCCCGTGACGAGGACTTCGCGGTGCGTTCCGCCGCGCCGGAACGTGTTCCGGCGGGAGCGATCCTTGAGACGCCCGACTCCAAGGCTGGACTTCCCGGTGCTCTGGTTCGCAAGTTCGTCGACGCCGGCAGCCCCGTGACGTTGCAAGACATCTTGCGTCCGAAGGATCGAGGCTTTCTCGCCAGCGTCCTGGCACCGGACAGCCGTGCCATCAGCATCAAGGTTGACGAGGAGTCCGGTGTCTCTGGCCTGATCAGGCCGGGCGACTACGTGGATGTCTTGTTGACCCAGGTGTTCGAGAAAGGAAATCCGGCGCGCCGTGCCCTGAGCGAAACCGTTTTACGCAACGTTCGGGTCATCGCTATCGATCAGGAGATCGTGCAGGGCGGGCGCGGCATCAGCGCCGTGACAGGCAAACAGGCGCAAACCGTGTCACTGGAGCTTGGGTCTGACCAGGTCAAGAAGATCACGGTCGCAAAACAGCTCGGAACGCTCTCGCTGTCCGTGCGCGCGGCTGTCGACCAATGGGACAAGCCGGACGGCGGCGCCATGTCGAGCTGCGATGTGTCGCCCGAGCTCGCCCGTCAGAATGCAGTTGCCGGCCACACGACAGCGGTGGTGGTTCATTCCGGCGGTGAGCGTAAGGAGTTCTCGGTCAGGAGAGAAGGCCCGGACAACGGCCTCACGGACGTCAGCTGCGATGGGTCGCCGGAGGCTGCCCGCCAGACTACGACGACGACGGCGGCGGCGGTCGGCTACTCCGGCAAGTTGCAGGAGAAAAGATGATGAACATGGCAATGGTAAACGCGCCTGAAGCTGTATCCGTCGTCGCGCGCGACCGGGTCGTCTGTTTCGTCGATGACGAGCTGAGCGCCGCGGCTCTGCGCAAAGGCCTCGAAGGCAGCAACCTGGCGATCAAGCGTGGCACGATCCGGAATGCCATACGGATGCTTGAAACCGACACCGAGCTGTCTGCGCTGGTGGTCGACATCAGTGGCATCGATGATCCGTTTACCGAACTGGAAAGGTTGGCAAGCGTCTGCCCACCCGACGTCCGGGTGTCTCTGATCGGTGAGAGCAGGGAGATCATTTTCTACCGCGAGCTGATGGAAATCGGCGTGACGGAGTATCTTCCGAAGCCGATCACGCGTGACATGGTGCTGGACATGCTGCGCCCGAAGCTGATCGGCGACGTGCCGACCGGTCAGGCCGATCGTGGCGGGCATGTGATCTCGATCTGCGGGGCACAGGGAGGCGCCGGAGCGACCAGCATCGCCATCAATCTCGCGCTGCAACTCGCCGAGACCACCAAGGCCAAGGTCGCGTTGCTTGACCTTCATCTGCAGAATGGTGAAACGGCAGTCATGTTGGGCGTTCAGCCCGGGCCAGGGCTCCGGATTGCCCTTGAAAACCCGATGCGGGCGGACACGTTGTTCCTCGAGCGCGCGGCAATTGATGTCAACGAGCGGGTTTGCCTGATTTCTGCCGCTGAGGATCTGGATGCGCAGCTCAACATCACCGAAGCTGGCGTGCGACACGTACTGGGTCTGCTCCGTCAACGCTTCAATTACATTGTCGTCGACATACCGGTCCCGTTTGGGCCGTCGATGCATCCGGTACTCACGCTATCGCGGCACGTTCTCGTGCTGCTCGAAGCCGAGGTGACCGGACTTCGCAACGCCCACGCGCTCCGCAACGCCGTCACCAACATCGCGGGCAAGGATCGGGTCTTCACCTTGCTCAATCGTGCCAATCGGCCCGGGGGCCTTCCCAGGGCAACGATCGTCAAGGCCCTGGGCGCAGAGCCGGACATGGTGATTCCCGATCTTGGCAAGGGAATGACCCAGGCAGTCAATCTCGGAATTCCGGCTCTCAAGCACGTCAGGGGATTGCGACGTTACCTTGCCCCGGTCGTGCGCGAGATAACGGGTGTCGGTGGCCAGCGGAAGGGACGCTTGCGGAGGCTGCTTGGGCTATGAAAAAATTCGGGAGGCGCGCAGACGACCCGGCGGATCGTTTGCCTTCATTGAAGCCAGTGCCTGAATCGCCACCGAGCTTGACCTTGTCGACGGCAAGCGCGCCGTCGCCGATACCAAGCTTGCCGGAATCGGCGCCAGGCTTGACGCCGAGGCGTGACGAACCCCCGGTTCACCATCATCATCCGGTGATGTCGGCATCGTTACGCGAACGGGTCATCGAGCAGATCGAGCCATCGGCGGCTGCAGCGGTTCCTCGCGACGTTCTGCGGCGGCAGATCGAGGAAATCATCCACGGCATCGCCAACGAGGAACGGCTCGAGCTGTCGGGTCGCGAGCAGCTTCTGCTGGCGGACGAGATCGCGGACGACATGACCGGCTACGGACCGCTCCGTCCGCTCCTGCTGGATGAATCAATCAGCGATGTGATGGTCAACGGACCGAGCAACATTTATGTGGAGCGAGCCGGCAAGCTTGAGCGGATCGCGGTGCGATTCCGCGACAACGACCACATCGCAGCTGTGGCGCAGAAGATAGCCGCACAGGTCGGGCGGCGCGTCGACGAGTCCAGCCCGATGGTGGACTGCCGCCTGCCGGATGGCAGCCGCGTCAACATCATCCTTCCGCCACTGGCGATCCATAGTCCGTGCATCTCGATCCGAAAATTCCCAAGCCGGCGGCTTAACATCGCCGGGATGATCGCGAACGGCTCGATGAGCACAGGCATTGGGCAACTGCTCGAGGTCGCTTCCCGCTGCCGTCTCAACGTCCTGGTCTCCGGCGGCACCGGCTCCGGCAAGACGACGATGCTGAACGCCATGAGCCAGTTCATCGACCACGGCGAGCGCGTTGTCACCATCGAGGATGCGGCGGAGTTGCAGCTTCAACAGCCGCACGTGATCAGCCTGGAGACGCGGCCTCCCAGCCTCGAAGGCACAGGGCAGGTGACCCAGCGCGATCTGCTGTGGAATGCTCTGCGTATGCGTCCTGACCGGATCGTGGTGGGCGAGGTGCGCGGCGCTGAGGCATTTGACATGCTGCAAGCGATGAACACCGGCCATGACGGTTCGATTTCCACGGTGCACGCCAACAGCACCCGCGACGCCCTGACCCGCGTCGAAAACATGGTGCAGATGGGACAGGTCAATCTGCCATCGCGGGCGATCAGAACCCAGATCGTCGCTGCATTGGACATCATCGTGCAGGTCGAGCGCATGCGGGATGGACAGCGCCGCATTGTCCAGATCAGCGAGGTGGTCGGCCTGGAAGGCGAGGTGATCACCACCAACGACATCGCCGTGTTCGAGTACAAAGAGGAAGACGTCCACGGCAGGATCCAGGGCGCTTACAAGTCCACCAAGGCAGTGCCGAAATTCAAGAGCCGGCTTGTCTATTTTGGGCTCGAGCGGGCCTGGGCCGAGGCCATGGAGCACATATGATACCGCTGTCCGTGATCGTCTTTGTCCTGGTGCTGCTGATGTGCGCGGCGTGCACGTCGTTGTGGCTCGACGCTCGACAGCGCCGCATCAATCGTCAGGTGGCGATAGCTCTGCCCGCCTCGCACGCGGCCAACCTGCCCTCAATTCGTCGGGCGGAGACCGGATCGGGCTCGCAGTTTCTCAACCGCCTGGTCAATTACAGGGCCGATGTCCCTTACGCATGGCACCCGGCCTATGTGCTTCTTGCAGGGGGCGTCGCAGCAGCGACATTTTGTTATGCCGTCAGTCCCTTGGATTTTTCAACCACCAAAGTGTCGATCGTGGCTGCATTCATAGCCCTCATGGTGGTGCGGGGATTGTTCGGATGGCAGCAACATCGTTTCACCGACCGGCTGTTCCGGCAACTACCTGACACGGTCCAGCTCGTCACGAGTACTGTTCGATCCGGGCTGCCAGTCCAAGAAGCATTCCGGACCATCGCTCGCGAAATGCCGCAACCGACAGCCGGGCAGTTTGCGATTGCGTGCAGCGAATTGAACATGGGCAGACCCGCAGAGGACGTCATTGAAGGCATCTATCGGCGAACGCAAGTGGCGGAATATGGCATCTTCGCTGTGACGCTTGCGGTGCAGTTGAAGTCGGGCGGCAGCTTGGCCGAAACCCTGCAGATCCTCGGAGATACCGTGAGGCAGCGTGTCGCGATGGCCGCGCGCGCGAAGGCTCTGGCAGCAGAGGTGATCTTTTCGTCACGCGCGCTTATAGCCGCGCCGTTCATTGTCGGTGGGGTGATTTACTCGCTCAGTCCGGAAACGATCGATGTGCTGTTCCGTGATAGCACCGGAAATAAGATGCTGGCTTACGCGGTCACCTCGGTGATTATCGGACACTTCGTGATACGCTGGATGATCAGAAGGGATACAGCGCTATGACCGCAGGTCTCAGCCTGGTCGCCCTCGCCATCGCAGCCGCGACTGCGACTGTCCTGTTGATGATCCGCGAAATGCACCTTCGTGCCCTGGACACACGGGTGTCGAACGCGGTGCTGGGTATCCCTGACCGGTCGGCCCCCTCTCGGGACATTGTCGGTTGGCTTTCATCGCTGGGCGCGCGGTATCGGCGCTTCTATGCCGAGGAAAACATCGAGGAATTGCGAACCATCCTTCAATCGGCAGGCTTCAATCATCATCGAACCTTGTCGATCTGGATCGGTGTCAAAGTCTTCAGCATGTTCGCGTTCCCGATGGTTGCCTTCCTGCTAGCGCAGCTTTTGGGGAGCGATACATCCAATGTAGTGACCCTCACGCTCGTTGGCGTGGTGCTCGGGATCATGGGTCCGCGATTGATCATGCGGGTGTTGAAGCGGCGTTTTGACGCTGCCATTCGGATCGGCATGCCGGATGCCATCGATTTGCTGGTTGTGTGCAGCGAAGCGGGAATGGGGTTGGAGAGCGCGCTGCAACGTGTGGCGACTGAAATCAACCAGACCAATCGCCCCATGGCCGGCGTCCTGACCGATCTTCTCGACGATCTCCGGATCCTGCCAAATCGGCTCGACGCATTCGAGAAGCTGGGATCGCGGTCGGAGGGACTTCGCCGTTTCGGCACCATGATCAGCCAGAGCCTGCAATACGGAACGCCGTTGGGCCAGGCGCTGCGCAGTATCGCTGCCGACCTCCGCCGGGAACGTATTACCAAGCTGGAAGAAAGAGCGCACAAGCTGGGCGCCAAGCTGACCGTTCCGATGGTGCTGTTTCTGCTTCCGGCCATGTTCGTCATTCTCGGCGGCGGGCCGCTTCTGAACCTCCTTAAAGTGTTGAGGTGAACTCAAATGTGGGCCGGAGCCAGGAGTGCGGTTGCCTTTGAAACGCCGGTCTCGACGAACCGTTGGCTCTTCCGAGGTAGGGGCATGAGCCGCCACGCTTCCTTCATGGCGGATCAGCGCGGGGCCGTCGCGTTTGAATTCCCGGCCGTCTGGCTTTTCCTGATGTTTATCGTGATGCTGCCGCTTGCCGACATTTCGGTCGCCGGCTTCCGCTACATATCTGCGTGGCAGGCGTTGCGTAACTTCGGGCAATCCATCCTTTATTCCCCCCCACCGGACGTCACGAGCGCGTCCAGTTGGGCGGCGGCTGCGCTGGTCAAGGCAGACACTCGTTATCCGATTCCGAGCATTCAGCTCATTTGCGGCGAGAGCAATGCTGTCTGCAGTTCAGCTAACTCTGATCCCTCCCAGCCGAAGTATTATGTCTACACCACAACGGTGACGTTCGCGCCGATAGTGTTGAAGTCGCTGTTGTGCAACAGCACCAATGCCAATCCCTGTTCGTTCACGCTATCTTACTCAGAGCGATTTCAATAGGTGTCCTATGCGTAACATGCTCCGTTGCCGTCGAGGATCCGTTGCGTTCGCGACCGTCGTTGCCCTGGTGCCGGTGGTCGGATTTATGGCACTCGGTGGTGAGGCCGGGTCCTGGTACGTCACCAAGCAACGCGTCCAGGGGGCGGCTGATGCGGCCGCCTATGCGGGCGCCTTGCGGGTGGCGTGCGACAGCGCTCCGCAGCCTGGCGTAATGTGCAACAATTCACAGCCATTCGATTACCGCGGCAGGCAGGGTGCAGCTCAGAACGCGTTCTGCAATTCGGGCGACACGTCCTACCCTGGCTCCAAATGTCAGACGAGCCTTCCGAGCGGAATCTCGCAGAGCGTGCAGGTCGCTTCGCTCGCTTCGTGGAACGGGAACGCGGGCAAATTCGTCCAGGCCACCGTTGGTCAGCAGCAGCCGGCATACCTCGCCAAGTTGCTTGGTTTCTCGACGATCAACGTGCGCGCGACGGCGGTCGCCAGTATTGCTAGTTTGTCGAAACCTCCTTGTGTGTTGGCACTGAAAGACCCTATTACGTTCCAGGGGAGCCCTACTGTTTCGTCGCCAACGTGCGGCATTTCGTCGAACAGTACGGCCGATAATGCAATCGGCTTCAAGGGCAATTCCGGCATCCAGGTGAATGCGCCGAGCTTCACGGTCGGCGGTTGCTCCCAGACGGGGGGAAGCCAGTGCACGGGCGTGCAAACCTATCAGCAACCGATCCCTGATCCACTCAGTGGATTGAGCGCCGCGATCGGAGCGTTGAAGGTGCCGAACGATTTTCCGAACAGGGCGTGCATCGGTTCGACGGCGATATCTTATGAAGCCGGCCAGTGTGTCAACACCGCCAACGTGTCGTTGCCTTCCGCGTTGAACGGTACGTACTATATTACGGGACGCGTCACAATCAACGGCAGCCCGACGATAACGGGGACGGCTACCTTGATATTTTTCTCAGGAGGATCGCTCAGGATCACCGGAAACCCGACGATCCAGCTGATGGCGATGAAGGCACCGACGGGCCCGTCCGCATTGTCAGCATCGGCGAAGGCTCTGATGAAAGATCTCCTCATCTATGATGATGAGACCACGGGCAACGTCAACATTAGTGGCAACTCCAGCAGCTATTTCAATGGCACGGTGTATGTCCCAAATTCTCCGATCACGTACGGAGGCAACAGTTCGGCGAGTGCCCCCGCTACCGGCTGCTACCAGATCATAGCCTACGCTGTGAACTTCCAAGGCAATACGAAACTGGACAACTCCAAATGTTCGTCAGATGGGGCAGCTACGCCGAATGTCCAAACCGTGCGTTTGGTGCAGTGATGAGCAAGCTCGATCAGCGCGGCGTCGCAGCGTTCGAGTTTTGCATCGTCGCCGCGGCGATTTTCACGTTGATCTTCGCAATCTTCGATCTGGGGCGTTACGTAATCACTATGCAATCGTTGCGGTCGCTCGCGGGCGCTGGTGCGCGGGCCGCCATGATCAATGACTGCTACACAAGCGCCGCACTCAAGGTAACGACGACTGTCGCCTGCAGCGGCGACTACACGACTGACGCGCAGAAAAGAGCACTTGTCCCATTCCTGTATGCCGGCGGCCTCACGCCTACGGTGAGTACGGTGACGGGAGGCACGGCAGTTACGGTTACGGCATCGCTCCAAGGTTTCACCATGCTGTGGCCAACGCTATGGGGCTCGACATTCAATAGCCCGAGTGTCTCCACGCAAATTCCGTTGCCAGGCTGAGAGAGCTTTCTGCTCTGCGGAAGCAGGTTGAAGCAAGAATCACGGAAGCCCGGACCGAGCCAGCCCCGGCTCGGACTTGATCTGATTGTGGCTGACAATATCGGCAATCCGGCTGCGCTGTCGGTCGGTAGGCTCCAAAAGTGGTGCCCGCTGGCAACATCGAGGAGTTTTCTCCGGCACTGCCACATCTTCCCGAAGGTCTTTCCTTGCAATCGAAGCGTGCGGCGGGGGATGATCTCCAGACCGCGTTTTTGCGGCTGGCGGGTGCCCCGAGGCGGGGTCTCGGGCTGGGTGGGGCTCCTTGCCCAGCGCGCCAGGATTGGGAATTTGCAAGTAACTATTTGTAGTCGGACGCATTGTAAGCTCTGTGGCGTGGTGTGCGAGGGAGAGTCGCCAGAACGCCGGGGGCCGTAGATTTACGGGATGGCCGCGATGTCAGCGGCGGAGGGGAATCGAAATGAGTGGCGGTCGCGTGTGGGGTAGCGCGGAACGTGGTCTCTTCGCCGTGAGCCTAGTGGCTATGGGCGCTGCGCTTGCCTTTTTCCCTTCCGCTGATCGCGCGAGGGCGGCAGAGCGTCGGGGTTCTTCCAGCGGCGTGTTCGTCAGCGAGATGAACGACGTCCAGCGCGTCAAGGTGACCATCAACAAGTCACGAACCTTCAGGGTCGATACGGCGTTTTCGACGATCGTTGCCGGCTCGCCTGATGTCGTCGACGTGAAGTCGCTCAGCGACCACCTCATCTATGTTCAGGGCAAGAAGACCGGCACCACCAACGTCATCCTGTTCGACAGCTCGATGAAGCAGATCGGCATTCTCGATGTCGAAGTCACGCTCGACATCGGCAACCTGCAGCAGAACATTGCGTCCGGCACCGGTACGCGCGGGATTCGCGTGTCTGCATCCGAAGGCCAGGTGGTGCTGAGCGGAATGGCCGCCGATGCGGTCGCCGCGGAGCGGGCGCTGACGATTGCCAAGGGCAGCGTTCCCGAGGGCGGCATCGTCGTCAATGCCATGAGCGTTGCGGCGCCGCAGCAAGTGATGCTCGAGGTGCGCTTCCTCGAGGTCGCCCGGACGGCGGGCCGTGACCTCGGCGTGAACCTTATGGCGGCCAACGCCAACGGCACCAACATTGCTAATAGTGGCCTCGGTGGAACTACGGCCGTCGGACGGACACCTATCGGCGGCATCAATAGTCTCAATACTGTACCCACCAGTGGTGTCAGCGGCGCCCTTAGTACCAGCAGCACTCCTGTTGGTGCCAATCCTGCTGGCAGCCTTCCTGTGCTTGGAACGCTTAATACGCTTATTGGCACCGCCGGCGGCGTAGCTCCTGCGCCGTTCGGAAGCCTGCTGACCAGCATCTTGAGGACCGGCAACGGCAGTTCGGTGGACCTGCTGATTACTGCGCTGGAAACCAAGGGACTGGCTCGCCGGCTGGCGGAGCCGAATTTGACCACGCTGTCCGGTGATGCAGCGCGCTTCCTCGCCGGCGGCGAGTTTCCGGTGCCGATTCCGAGCAACACGACCAGTGGCTTCCCCACGGTGACGATCGAATACAAGAAGTTCGGCGTCGAACTGGCCTTCGTGCCCACCGTGCTCTCGCGCGGCGTGATCAACCTCCGGGTCGAGCCCTCGGTCAGCGAGCTTGATTTCGCCAATGCGATATCGATCCAGGGGACAACGGTACCATCCTTGAGCCGCCGCGACGCGCGCACCACGGTCGAATTGCGCGACGGCCAGAGCTTTGCCATCGCCGGCCTGCTGCAGACCCGCAACCGGCAGGACGTCTCGCAACTGCCTTGGATCGGCTCGGTGCCCGTGATTGGAAGCTTGTTCAGCAGCAAATCCTATCAGCAGGAAGAAACCGATCTCGTCATCATCGTGACGCCGCGGCTGGTGGCGCCGGCGGCGCCCGGCCAGCAACTAGCGTCACCGCTCGACTCGCGGCTGCCGGCCAACGACGTCGATTTCTTCCTCAATGGCCAGATGGAAGTCCGCAAGCGTTATGACGACTACGTCAATTCCGGCGGCGAGGTGAAGGGACCCTATGGCCACATCATCGCGCCCGATGCGGTCGTACGCGCTCCGCCACCGGCCGTTGGTGCGAACCAGCCGGTTGTGAAAACACTGAACTAGAGGAGGCGAGAGATGACGATCAGATATCTGGCTTTGCTCGCTCCCTTCCTGCTAGGCGGCTGCTACGGTGTTTACGGGCATGACGAGATGGACCGCTACGTCCAGCGTTCCGACACCATCACGATGAGCGCCGGCAACGCCAAGGAAGTCAACGCCGCCACCCACACGATCCACCCATGGCCGGCAAATGTCGGCGATCGCAGGATCGCGTACGACGCGCGGCGTACGGGTGGTGCGATAACGCGCTATGGCAATCAGCAACGCCCGCTGGATCAGCTTCCCGACATGGGCGAGCCGACAAGGGCGATGGGCCAGGCGCCGCCCGTCACCACAATTCAGAACGTCAACACAACCGGATTGGGAGCGGGGACCGGAGGATCGGTGGCCGTCGGTGTGGGGGGAGGCGGCAGGTAGTGGTGAGCTGAGGGTCTCAGCCTCCTGAGCATTTGCCGTTAAGAGAGCTCCTGGCGCTGATCTCGGTGTTTCGGTCGTGTCGTCTGTTTTTGTAGGTAGTTTCGCGATGATCTTTCGAAAGGTGCAAGAGATGCGCTGGAAGTGGGGAACGGGGCGAGGATTGCATCGTCTTGGTCCAGCGCTGATCTGTTGCTGCATGGCGACCGGCCTTGGGGCCTGCGACTACACGACGCGGGAGGCCGCGATCGTGGCGCCGGTGGATCCGCCGGGCGGCGACCCTGTGCAGGAGCCGACGGACGTCAAATACTATCCCTCCGACGAGCCGGTGCGGCTGGGGCTGGAGCATTACAACCGCGGCAACTATGGAATCGCCCAGCGCTATTTCAAGGACGCCGTCGAGAAGGCGCCGAAGGACGTGACCGCCTGGGTCGGGCTCGCGGCAAGCTACGACCGGATACGCAGGTTCGATCTTGCCGATCAGGCCTATGCGCAGGCGATCCGGTTGGGAGGCGAGACCATCCAGATCCTCAACGATCAGGGATATTCCTACATGCTGCGCGGCAATCTGAGCGGCGCGCGGAAGAAGTTCGAAAAGGCGTATTCGCTAGATCCGGGCAACCCTGTCATCGCCAACAATCTCGAGCTTCTCAACGGCAGCCGCAAGTTCATCGAACGGCCGCCGAACAATCAGCCATAAGTTGAGAACCTTGCCGCAGTAGCTTGATCTTGATGATGTTTTCGTGCTTGGCCGGTCCGGTGCAGGGGCCCGTTAAGACAAGTTAAATCCTTTGGAACTAAGACAAGCCAGACGTTTTTTTACGTATGGCTTGTTTCATGAATCGCCTTTTCAAATTGCAATTCCTTGGTCCATGCGTGCTGTTCGCCGCCACGCTCAGTGCCGAACTGGCTGCGCTGGCCTTGCAGTATGTGCCGAGCTCCGAACTGCTCTGGTTCCTCAATCTCCGGGTCTTTGGCATCTTCCAACGCAGCCATGCATTGCTTGGCGATATCGTTGGGATTGACGGGTTTCAGCTTTTCGGCGTTGCGCTGCCGCTGTTCCTGCTGGCCTGCCTCGGGCTCGTCGCCAAGGCCAGGCCCGCGTTCACGATCGCAACGCACTTGAGCGCAGGCTATGCGGGCTTTCTGCTCTACGCCTGGCAGGCTGGCGCGCCCACCACGGCGCAAGCATCGCTTGGGCCGATCGCGGTGCCGACCGGGGCCGGCCTGTACGTCATGGCGACAATTCTTGGGGCCTGCCTTCTGTCCTTTGCGACGACGCATCTGCTTTATTTCCAGGCCGTGGGGAATGAAATTGGCGCCCTGGGCAGGTGGCTGCGACCCCGCCGGACGATTGTGTCGACACACGCCTGATCAGTGCCTGAATTTCCGGTCGAGAACCGCGCCGAGGATGTCGGCATAGTCATCGGTCCAGGCTGTGCGCGCGTTGGGATCCAGGCGCTTCCATCCTGGCTGCGCCGGCAAACCGCCGAGATCCTGCTCGTCCCTGGCAAACACCACCACCTGCGCACGCGTCCGTAGATAGTCGTCGGTCGTGTCAGGTGGAGTCTGATCCTTGCCGAAGGCGACGAGGCCTTCCGCACCGCCGACCGCGGCTGCCGGGCCCCACAGTGACATATGCTGGTTCGAGATGTGCAACACGATGACGCCATGCTCGGTCAGGTGCGACAGATAGCCGGCGAACGCCTCGCGGGTGAGCAGGTGCACGGGGATTGCATCGGAGGAGAACGCGTCGAGCACGATGAGGTCGTAACGCTCCGCTGATGCTGCCAACGTCAGCCGCGCATCTCCGAGCACGATGCGCATGTCCGGCCCGCATTCCGACAAGAAGCGGAACAGCGTCGGGTCGCGCGCGATGCGGGCCACGTTCGGATCGATCTCGAAAAACGTCCACGCTTCGCCGTCCAGCCGATGACAAGCGAGACTGCCGGTGCCGAGCCCAACGGCGGCCACGCGCGCGAGCCGTCCCTGGGGGGCGCGGGCCGCTGCGATGGCGTCGCCGATCGGTCCACCGAAGTAGTAATACGTCGTCGGCTCGGGGCGGCCGCGGACCGGCGTCCCATCCTTGTTGCGGACGCGTTCGGCGCCATGCGCGGTCGTTCCGTGCATCAGGAGACGGACTTCCCCGGTGGGGTCCTCGACGACGCGATGCACGCCGAAGAAACTGCGGACCTGCACGATCGGCGACAACAGCGGATCGAGCTTGGCGATCACGAAAGCGAGCACGGCAAGGCCGAAGAACAGGGCAGGTTGTCGCCGCAGCAGCAGCATGGCGCAAGCGAGGAAAATGAGCGCGATCTGGATCGGCAGCACGGCGTCGGCGGGAATGCGAAGGCGGAGCCATATGATGGCGGCTGCCGCCGCTGCCAATACGAGGCCGGGGCCGCTCCATCGCAGGAATCGTCCCGTCCCGCCGTCAAACGCGCCGGGCATTGCCAGCAGCGCCGCCAGCACAAGGATGGGATATTCGGCGACGCCGCTGAACGTATGCGGCGCAATAAGTCCGGCGAAGATTCCGCCGATCACGCCGCCGAACGAGGTCCACAGATAGAATTCCGTCAGCCGCACCGGCGCCGGCCGGCGGCGATAGAGTTCGCCATGGCAAGCCAGCGCTATCACGAAGAAGCCCGCCAGATGCATCACCAGCAAGGCTCCCAAATACGGCCGGGCCACCGTCGACGCGGTGGCGATCACAGCGACTGCGGCGAACGGCACCAGGTGCAATACGCGCTCATGCGTCACCCAGGGACGGTCGCGGAAGATCGCCACGAAGGTCAGGAGGTAGAGCGACAGCGGTAGAACCCAGAGGAATGGCGCTGCTGCGAGATCGACCGAGATCGCCGCCGTGACCGCGACCACGAGGCCCGCCGGAATCGCGGCGAGCACCGTCCACATTGCGCGTTCAACGATTTTGGAAACGGTGGTTGTGTCCGAGGCTACCTCACTGAGCGAAGGCTTGTCTGCGCGAGCGACCATCATCGCCGCCATCGCAATCAGCAGGACCAAGAGGAAATAGCCGGCCGACCACAGCTGAATCTGCGTGAGCAGCGTGGACAGCGGCTCGACGATGAAGGGATAGGTCATGAGGGCTGCGAACGACCCCAGATTGGACGCCGCATACAGCAAATAGGGGTTTGCCGCGTGGGGATGGCCGCTCGCTGCGAACCAGTTCTGCAGCAAGGGGGCGGTCGCGGCGAGCGCGACGAACGGCAGGCCGATCGATGCGGCGAACAAGCTCAGCAGCCAGAGTTCGAGCCCTCCTTGCGGCGGGGCTTCGAAGCCGTGAGCAATGCGGATCGGCAACGTCGTGGCGGCAATTGCCAGCAAGCCAAGATGGACGAGGGCCGAGAGACCCGGCGACAGCATGCGGCCGAGCAGGTGCGCATAGGCGTAGCCCAGTAACAGTGCCGACTGGAAGAAGACCATTGCGACCGACCAGATCGCGGCCGCACCGCCGAGCCGCGGCAGCACCATCTTCGCGAACATCGGCTGGATCGCGAACAGCAACAGCGCCGAGAGGAAGAGCGTCGCGGGATATATCAGGGGCGCGAAACGCACGGTCCGCGCTGATATCGCTCGAAGATTGACCTGGTCATCGAAATGCATGGAGTTTTTGACTTGTGTGCGGCACGAGGTGCCAAATCTACGTGTGAAAACTGCTGATAACGAAAACTGAAGAAGCCGTAAAATCACTGGGATGCTTGCCGCACCCCGAGAAAAAGCACGCTCAAGGATAGCATCACCACGCGGATTCAGGAAATCTACTTGTCCGGCGTACGCGAGGCCGTCAGAGCGTGGCAATGTCCGACTTCAGGTTTGGTGTGCATTGCTGAACGTCAGAGGGCGGAACGCTGAATGCCACGAATGGCCTTGCGCGCCGGCATTTCGATCGCAAAGTAGGTGCCGACCGACACGGCAGCCGTCGCCGCAGCCAGGATGACATAAACGGCGAGCGGCCAGGTGGCCGATGGGCCGAACAGGTCCACGGCGGCGAGGAAAACGACGAAGTGGGTCATATAGATCGAGTACGAAATCACGCCGAGGAAATGCAGCGGCTTCGAGCCCAGCAACCGCGACGTGATCGAAGTCGGGTCCGTCGCTGCAAGTACGACGAAGGGATAGACGACTATCAGCGCATGTGGATTGGTCAGTCTGCAGTACGCCAGCAGCACGATGAGAGCGACTCCGCACCAGATCAATGTAGAAAATCTTGTGCAGGCCAGGTAAAGCCCGTCGCGCTTCTGGAAGCTTGCGAACGCAGCCCACCCGGCTATGAAGCCCAACACCCCACGAGCCAAAGCTACCCAGTCACTCCACTGGCTCTTTGGCGCGTGGAGCTGCGGAGTGACCAGGAGATCATCATAGAAAAACGTAAACAAGAAGAAGGAAGCGACTGTCGTTACTGCGATGCAGAGCACCCTGGTCGATGTTGACGGCGACGCTTTTTGGAAGAGGAGAATGGGGAACAACAGCACGTAGCAAAACCATTCGACAGACAAGGACCACGCCGGGCTGTCCCAATGAACGCCTGAGCCGACCACAGGCCACGCATTCAACATGGCGAGCTGCAATGCGAAATCTGAGACCGCGGTGCGGACAGGGTAGCTGATCGGATTGACTACACTGGGCCAGACGTAAAGAGCGCCGGCTGCGATCAAGCAGACTAGATATAACGGGTAAATTCGAGCGATGCGAGCAGTCAGGTAGCTCGAAAACTGAAACGTCTCCCGGTTGTAGACGTAGGATAGCGTGAAGCCGCTAAGGCAGAAGAACAGGTCGACGGCATTGTGCCACATGAACGGGGTGCCGGAGTAGGCGGGAATGGTGTTCTGAAAATGTGCAAGGGCAACAGCCGTCGCCGCTAACCCGCGAAGTCCTGTTAGCGCCCGCAACTCTGGCCGTGGAGAGGGATCTTGTACGGGACTGCTCTGCTCTATCTGATGGATTTTCACTACCGTCCTGCGTTGCAATTAGACGTCTCGGAATTTGACGCGGCTAGGTTGCCCCACCGTCGATAGAGCTACAACGTCGAGAGGCCGACCAATCCCGAGAGTGACTTCCGCGATGACCGGTTGCTCGCTGTCAATCGATGCCACTCCCGCTCGGATGGACCTCGACCTTATGATCTCGATAAGTACGATAACGGCGAGCATGCCGGCAATAAAGCTGAGAGCAGCAATTGCCCAGACTGAGCGGTTCATTGAGACCCCCGCAAAATAAGGGGCAGCGTATCCCAACCCAGGCAGGCAGGAAAGTGTGCGTCGATTCGCGGTCCGTTGCTCTCACCGCGATAGCTCAAACAACTCCATTCAGATCACTCAGCCGAAGCTGTGCCGGCGGCTAGCCGGTCGCAGCGGATATCATCCTGCTCGGCGCGATAGGCCTGCATGTCCACCTTGTAAGGGCACAGCTCATCCGTAGGATCACGGGGTCGGGAAAAAGTGGCGATTTTCCACTGGCAGACCATCTCTTCGGCGGACCAAAATGGCGGACGTCTGGAGCGGCTCGGCATGGAAGCCGAAAAAACCCGAACCAACGGGGGGAACGGTGGATAACGACAAACTCGACGAGCGCCTCAGCTATCTGGAAGGACAAGTCTCTCGGTTACTAACGGCCCTTTGCTGCGCGCTCAGTGTCATACTCGTGTTCATCTTCTATGACCGACGTCCATTCTTCCTCGATCAGGACTACGGCACCCTATTCATAAGGATGGCTGGAGTCGTCGCATCAGCTTTCTTGGTGGGGTGGCCAATCGTGAGGTGGATCGTCGGCAAGAAGTCAGAACCGCGATAGGTTGATGCAGTGGGTGCCGCCTATCGCGCAATTTGAAATGGCCCGTTCATCGTCAAGGAACCTCCGACCCCAGGCGTGAGGGAGCGGCCGCGCTGATGAAGGCGGCCGTGAGCGGACTGTGGATCGAACTTGCCGTCCACAAGTCGTGCGCCATCCGCAACGGCTCGATCTTCAGGTTCGCCCACCAGGCCCTTTCGTTGCCCTGTCGATGCAGTTCGTGGTGATGGGCGCGACACAACGGAACGGTGAACTCGTCGCTGACCTTGCGGCCGAGAGCCCTGGATTGAGCGAACTTCAAATGGTGGGCATCGCACGGACTTTGCCGGCAAACGAGACAAGGCTGTTCCCGGACAAACAGCAGGTGGGCCTTGCTGCGCTTGCGCACGGGTTCTTTGGGAAATGCGAGATTGGCCGTCGCATCGCTTGGGGTGTCCTCGACGGACGCATCCGGTTTCAAGCTATCACTTGTGTCAGGAGGCACCTGCGGCAGGGCCGCCAGCTTCTCTCGGTAGGCAGACTCAAGGATACGAGCATCTGCCTCTAAGAGAGTGTTCTTTCTGGGCAGTCCGACTTGGGCCCAGGCGAGAAGGTCGTTCTCACCCGTTAAGCAATCGAGTTCTGCCAACATCTGCGCTCTTAGTTGGGCTGATTGATCCAGGCTGAGTAGCGGAGGCCGCTGCGCTGCGCCTTTGTTTCCTTTGACGTCGGGCCGATTGCCGGCCCGAAACTCGGGGGGCGGCGGGGCCGCTGTGGCGTCCGGCGCATCCAAGTCGTCCTCGCCCGCGATACCCACAAGGGCAAAGAGAGCGTATCGCCGGGCATAGGTGAGGGCAGTCCCCATTCGGTGGGGAGCGTTAATTTCGCTGACGGCACACACCGGCCATTCCGAAGACATCCATTCTCCGGACGAATGCGCCAGGACCGTTGTCAAACAAACAAGGCTCGTCGCTTGGTCGATACTTGTCGTTTGAACGGTTGCAATCTCATGGTTCCCTAAGCACTTGCGAACCAGATCCAGTCCGCTCGCTAGAGAGGCGTATCTAAAGCTGCGAGCCTCCTCGCGCGGAAAGACTGCAGGGATGGTCGCAGTCAGCGCCTTTTCCGGATTGGAAAGTTCGAGTTGGGCCTTGGCCAGTGCGCCGGCGATCGCGCCGATCGTTTCGCTAGACTGCTGCATGACCGGCCTCCTGAATAACATGAAAGCTGATTGAACCGGATTTCGAGCGGGTGGCCCTAAGCCCGTGGCCGGCCGCTTCTTTCGCATCTTCTGGCATCAGCTTCTTCAGCTCGGATTTTGCCGTATCGTGCTCGAGATGGGCGGAGCGCGTCCGATGAAAGACCCCGGCAAACTCCGCCCAGGCATTAGAGGCGCTCATATCGACGGTTCGAACCGCTTCAATCCGGGGTCGCGGGGGCTCAATGCCGAACAGCTGAGGAGCCTCGCCGGTCTCGACGCAGCGCCAGAATTTCTTTTCCGCCGTCAGCAGCAAGTGCTGGTACAGCGGATCGGCCGGAATGGTGATCTCTACCCATTTGCCGCCGCCGGTAATGATCGATAGCACCGCGGTTCGTGACGCCGTAACCCACATATTGTGCTGCAACTGTGCCATATGTTTTTCTGCGGCCGCTTCTTCAGAGAACGACCAAGGCAGCATGAACTTTGCCTCGAATACCGCGCCGGCGCCCTCCACCTTGCCGTCGAGGGTTGCCGCCATCCAGCGCTTGACCGGATGAAAGGCCCGCCGCTGTACCTGTGTTACGACTTGGCCGGTATTCTTCTCGTACCAGTGCCGGTTAAGTTGCTCGGTCGCTGTGCCCAGCTGTACGATCAAGTTGCTTGATAAATCCTCCGGCTCGATTTCGCCTCGCTTCTCTCGCCAGAGCCGGACCAAAGCGGCTTCATCAGTCCCCATGATAATGCGGGCATCGGATCCGCCTACGAAACGACGACGATCCGTCTTAAAAGTAATGTGAGATTTTTGATTGGGAATCATTGCATTCTCCACGTGTATATAAGTCATCAACATAAAATGTTGATATACGATTGGACCAGGACCGTCAAATGTTGAAATTTATTTCCCCTGCTCAATGCCGCGGAGGAAGGGCGCTGCTCGATATGACCCAGCCTCAGTTGGCGTCGATCGCCAGCCTTGGCCTCTCAACAGTCGTTGATTTTGAAAGGCAGCGGCGAGCTGTGTCGGAAGAAGCGATTCGGAAAATGCAGGAGGCGCTCGAAAAAGCCGGAGTCCAATTCATCCCTGAAAACGGCGGCGGACCGGGCGTGCGCCTTCAAAAGCGAAAGCCCGAGGAACGGAAAGGCTAGACTTTTTGGAGGCGCGGCTGAGTCAGAGCGGGGCAGGGGTGCAGTGAGGGTTAAAGCTCAGGACTGATATTCCGACGTCTCGCAGTTGATCGAGAAGCGGGACTCGAATTTCCGCTAGGGTTGGTACTGTACGCAAATCGCTGAGCCTAATTATCCCGGGACGGCAATCTTCGAATTGCAAATTGCTGTGGATAGACCTCTAGCCGATCTGACCTCGAATATCCTACGAATTCGGTTGGGTTTGTCTTCTGGCGTTCCATTCTCGCCCTGCGTTACATCGCTCCCGGAAATTGAATCGCAACGGACACCCGATGTTCTTAAGTCGACCGAGGATACCGAGCGATGCTGCCCGAAAAGAAGAACAATCAGAGCGTGCCGGCGAGGCGCCTGCGCAAGCCGAACGCACTCAAGCATGGGGCTTACTCTTCCGTTGAACTGTTGCCGTGGGAGGATCCGGACGCATTCCAGGAACTCCGCCGCGCGATCTGGCAAGAATGGCGCCCCGAAGGCCCAATCGAAGTTGATTGTGCGGAAACCATCTTAATCTGCCAATGGCGCAAGCTGCGCGTACGCGCAAAGCGGAAGCTGGATACGGCAGTCGCTCTCGACAAGGTGCAGAATCGGGTATTCAACGAAAGGCCGCCCCAACTGCTCCTGGAGAATGAGCTCGAGGTTTTAAAGGATACTCTCGCAGAGAAGCGCAGCTATCCGCGCGACGACTACGAGCGCCTGCTGCACTTCAGCGCGAACCTCCATCGCGCGTCGGACGTGAGATTTTTGAGATTGGGAATTTCGTTCTTGTCAACCGAATGCCGAGACCATCTCAACGCAAACGTGGGCGAAGACAGCTTTGAGACTAAGGAACTCTGGATCATTGCTTTGAAAAAGGAAGTCGACAACGTTCTGATGCCTCGTATCCGCGAGCGCCGCCCCGATCCCAATGGATATCTTCCGGCCGCCGCGGAGTTTCTTGCCGCCGATAAGACCGTAGACGACCTCGCGGTCGAGGAGCGCTTGGATGCTGCCATAGATCGTGCATTGCGTCGGTTGTTTTGGGTGAGGACGCAGAAACAACTCGATCGCGCGGCGAGGGCGAAGGTCGTTAACGGCAATGCCAACTAAAAAGCTCGCCAGCCAATACGCTACCTCAGATAGAATGTGTCATTGGCGCCCCCGTGAGGCATGAGCGAGCAGGGTGGTGAGGTGGACGTGGCCCGTGGTGGTCTCGATCCGGGCGGTTGTATGGTAGCGATCTCCTGCCTTGCGCGCGATGTCGAGGCCCGAGGCGAGCGACGCATAACGGAAGGACTGATCGTCATCGCTTTCGTGTGATTGGCATCCCTGGCCGATAAGTATCCTAGGCAGGTTTGCGATTCCCCACAGCGCAGCGCCGCCGGCTTAAAAAATGCGCGGACGGCGCTCGCTCTAGTCCAGGGGCGTGCAAAATCCTGGCTGAGATCGCACTCATCAGGCGCGCGATATTTTTGTAGCCCTGAAGGGGTAGCCTGCCTGCGCATGCCGTCCGCTGCGGTCTCGTCGGAGTAAACTGGTTAGCCCTGCAGAACCCTGTTGGTCGCTCAAACGTTGACGAGCAAACCGGTGAAGGCACTGATCGCGGATTGGGAAACGGTCGGCCCGGTTATCATGATCGCTGCTGGCGTCGTATTGGTGTTTCTTGGTTTGATCGCCAAGAGGCGTCACCGGCGTTCTGTTGAAAGCCACGAGAATGAAAATTTAGCCGAGTAATTCGGCCGTGCCCCTGTTAGTCTTGGCCCTCCGGCGCTCCACCACGCCCTTGATCTGGTCGACATTCAATGGGTGGAGAAATATTACTTGGCAACTGCGACACGCAGATATCACCGACGAGCGAAATTCAGTCCTCTACCACCAGACCTGACGGAAAGTAAGCGAGCAACTTTCCGTCCGATGGACCGTACTTCCAGAAGCGGGCGGCGCGATGAAAGCCGTCGATCAATATCGGAAAGCTGAACGAGCGACCAAACGTGATCGGATCTGTGGGAAATTCATAGCTCGGTCCTTTGGGAAGGACGCTTCGAGGATCGTCGAGTTTGACGCCTGTCGTTCTCATGTATTCCTCGAACGAAACGAAACGCCCCTCGCTTTCGGGATACCAGACATTTGGTGGCACGAGCATCGAGCCCAATCTCGCTCGCCCGACCCTAACGATGTCAAACGAAATCACTCCGGTCAGGAACGCGAGCAGGACGGGTCGAGCGCACGCGGTACCAAAGGCGAGTTCATACTGCTCGGCCTCAGAGAGCAGCTCGAATGAAGTCCCGCTTGATCGCTTCGCGACGAGATGCCCTAGATCCGAATAGTGCCGGGCGGCCGGAGAATCGGTCAACTCGCTGTAACCCCATCGGGCTTGAACTTCCAACAGCGGCACATTTTGCAGCCTCAAGTCACTCCCCTTGTTTCTAGAGACACCACTCGCAACTGTTTTCAGTTATGCTCAATGGCCGAGCAGCATCGACAGGATCTGCGCCTATCTGCTCAAGCGGTCGCTGACACCTTCGTCGCGCTGGACGACGAGGGGCGGCACACAAACAAAACTGCGCATTGCTTGGTAAGCAGTGTTCATCGCACCATCGATCCCCTGATCCTCGATTACGATCGGTGTTCCAGGAAACGGTATGAACTGCTTCTTGAGAGGCAACACGGCACTGAGCAGGCGGCTCGCTCCGCGTGGGCTAATCGAGTATGCCTGCGTTCCGAAGGCGTGTCTGAGCCGGTGGGGACGATAAATGGGTCGGCCGCCCGAGGTATCGCTCCAGGCAAAAGGTTCGGTTCGATCGTAAAATCGGAGTTCCGCAGCTGAAAATCCGAGATCGATCCAAAGAAAAAGCGGATCGTAAACATAGCCCCATAAGATCACGTCCCAGTCGGCGGGAAGTTGTGCCAACACAGCTGATCGATGCTCATCGAACGCGGGATGGCTAACCGCATCGTCCTCGAAAACCGTCATAGGTTGATCCTGGGACGCAGCCTTTTGCCAAAGTTGGATGTGAGAGAGTGCGCAACCCAAGGCTCCGGCACTGTAATCAAGTCCGGGGGCTATTAGCCCCTGTCTTTCGAGCTGCGAGCGATCCAGCTTGCTGCCGTCAATCGCGGAGATTCGTTCAAATCTGCCTAGGTGGGCATTGCGGGTTCTGAACTTGTCCCAGCGACCGGTGCTTTGGTCCAAGTTGAGTACACAAATCTCATCCTTTGACTGCCTGTCCTTCTCCGTGGGGCGGCCAGGAACGCTTGCTTCCTTCGCGAGCAAGAACGAACCCAAGCCATCTGCCACGATCGAGCGAGCCACGACCTCGGCGCCGACCGAATTTAGGTGAAAGGCATCCTGATAAATATCGGCGCGGTTAGCCAGCTTCGCTTCCAAATCGCACAAGGTGTGCCCTCCCGCCCGAGCGGCCACGCGCGTCGTCTCGTTGATGGATATGCGAGTGCGGGTCACGGTTGGATCGACCCCTTCGCCTTGCAAATGGGGAATGGTCGCGAACCATAGCTCGATGCCAAACGATCGAGCGGCAAGCGAGAAGAGATCTAGCAGCCGACGACGATCATCGAACTTCGGAGTAGGAAGCAGGTTACGGTCCCGCCACGAGTTGCTCGTGTTGAGGTCAACGATCGGCTCGAGCCAACAGTCACGGCTCCAGAAGCTGGCCTCCAGGTTCGCCACGTCAACGTCGACAATTCCCGTCATCAGAATGACGAGGTCGGGCTTGAGCGGTATGATCTTGTTGAGAAACAGATTCAGCATGTGGAGGGTTGTCGCTCCGCTGTAGCCACCGTTTCTTACGATGACATCTAGAGCACTCTCATTGCGCAGAATCGTCTCGAGCTTGGCGCAAAACCGGTCTTCGGGGTCGAGATACATGCCCTCGACCACGCTGTCGCCGAGAACGATCACAGTTCGAGCCGCCGTAGCCGGAGACTGTGACCCGCGAATGAAGCCGAGGGCGTCAGTCTCCAGGATATATGGCTTCTGGACAAGGGCACCCTTGCGACTCTCGACGTATTCATCTGAAGGCGTATGAGACAAGGATACGTTCGCAGGATACTCCTTCAGCCGTATCGTTCTTTTTCCACTAACATTCGAAGCGGTGTCCTTCCTCGATGCTTCCTGTGCCGATTTTCCGGCAAGTTCTCCAGCAATGAGCGGTCGAATTGCCTCTCCGTCAGGTGCGAACGTCAGCCAGCCATAAATTTCGCGAGTGTCCAACGTTTGCGAAATGCCAGCGCGACGCGCGCTATGCGAAAATACGACATATTCATAGCGGCCCGAACCATCATCGTAGGTCAGTTGCGGTATGGCGTCTGCGCGAACCAGATATGTGCAATGGACCACCGGCACCTCGTGGAGCCCTGGCGACGAGCGGCTGAGGATATTGTTGTATTCCTCGCTGGGCAGAAAATACCCGTTCGCGTCGATCTTCTGGTGGTAGTTCGAATACAGCGGTCGGTCGGCGTCGGCGCATTTGAGCAGCGGCGCTACAATCGGACGATTTAGACCTACGAGGTTTCGTAAGGTGAGGGGGCGCAGGTAGTTGTCGACGTCGACCACGAAATAGTAGTCGCATCCGAGAGCCAGAGTCCGGTTCATGCTGTGCTGGCGAATTCGACCCAGCACGGAGAAGCGAGTGGCATTCCACTCGTGGTCGGCAAAGTCCTGGACGCGTTCCGATACGTCGCTGTCGTCGAACTCTACGTGCGAGTATCGCGGTCCGACACGTTTGAGCCAGTCTCGGAGAATTTGGCCGGTGTCATCTTGATTGTTGTTGGTCCGGGTGTGAATCGCAATTCGATCCGGCGGATAGTCCAGCGCCTCAATGCATTCCAGGAACAATGGCAGATGGCCAGCCTTGTTTTTAGCGAGAATTGCAATCAGCACCTTGGGAAGAAGACGCGCTGCGCCGGGCTGCCTGGGCACATCCGCAGGCTGGACCTTTTCGGAAATCCGGTCCTTCGCAAAACGCAGATTGTCCTCTACGCGTTTCCTCAGACCTTCATCGATTGATGGAATTTGAAGGATGCGACCGCAGGCGTCGATGCAGCCTTGATAATCGCCAGACCAATAGGCATTGACCGCGAATTCGTCGAGGAGCCCGAACTCATAAATCCATTCTTCGGCGAATAGCGCTCCAACAGGCATCGGCAAATCGATGCCACGGCGAGCGAAGTCAGCTCCCTGCTTGTTGCGGCCCTTTAGACGGCAATAACGGCTAGCTCCGTGTAACGCTTCAGCTCTCGCGGGCTGGGAGTCGCTGGCTCGCTGATAAGCCGCAATGACGTCCTCTTCAGGATGGGCAAGAGCTTCCTTAAGCCGCGCCGCACCATAAAGGGAAATGAAGACCTCTTCTTGCCAAAAGCCCATTTCAGCGCGGGCCAGGTAGTAGTTGAGTGCTTTCTCGGGCTCATTGCTGTCACGATAGCTCTGAGCAAGGTAGAACGTATAACGAGAGCGGAGGAACGCGTCCGTCTCGGTCTGTAGCGCGCCCTCCAACAGCGCAGCATCTTTGCGGTACTTCTTGGGGTCTTGGCTGCGCGCGCCGCCGCCACCGATCTGGATCGCAAAGCCGGAGGCGGTCTCCCGACCGTGGGCGTCGGGCGGTGCCTCCAAAAACTCGTGCAGGACGCCCCGAAAATAGAAATCCTTTCTGTTGCTGCATATATGTGGTCGATAGTGACGGATGCCGTTGTGGTTGATGGTCACGTCATAGAGGTCTGCGGTCATGCCGGACTTGAAGGCGGCGACGTCAAATCCCGGCTCGATGGTGAGCACGTCGTCGGCGTCGATGATGAGGGCGTAGTCGACGTCCGGGTTGCGGCGCAGGCAAGCGAGCGCATGCGATCGGTTGTACGCGAAATCCCGCCAGGGTTCGTCGATGACTTCGCCTGCCAGTCCATTTCTGTCGAGCCACTGTCGTATGACGGCCTGCGTGCCGTCGGTTGATCCAGTGTCTTCGATCAGCACATAGTCGATCATCGGTCGAACGCTGTCGAGGCAACGGAGGATGACCGCCGCCTCATTCTTGACGATCATGCATAAGCCGATCGACTTTCCGTTTCGTTGCGACAATCCAAACTCCTTAGTTACCTGCTCTTTGCTTTTGCGCGCGTTCTCGAATGGTAGGGGAGGTGGCGCAGCAGAAACCTCGGCCGGCGACACCGGATCACTCTCAAGCGCGGCGCGGATCTCGGCCGCATCTATCGAGGCGATCCAGGACTCGCTGTCGGCGACCCCGTAGGATACGAGCAAGCGACGGCTGTCCGGATGCCAAGCCAGACCAGCCGCGAACTCGACCCCTTTGTCCTTAAAATAGAACGGGCGACTAAGCCGCCGCAGACCATTATCGCGATCGAACCAGACAAAGCGATGCTGATAGAACCTTCGTCCGGTCTGCCACTGAACTTCATGAACGAGCGCGAGCCAGCCATCGTCAAATTCAATGAGTTGCGTTCCGCCTCGGAAATGCTCGACGGCGAAGTTGGCAACACTGTCTGAGATTACGTCGCCTCGGTCGTTTACGATCCTGGTCGGGTCGCACGAGTAGACGAAACGCAGATTTGCGTCGTTGGCTTGTGGCATCCAGTTCTTTTCGTGGCGTCGAGGACCCTCAGGGCGAAGCACGCGCCACTCACTGAACCGGATTTCGGAGCTGTTTTGCTGTTCAATCCGGGCGATTAACTGCTCGCACCAGCCTTCAGCATTCAGCTCGCGCACGCATGCGCTGCCCCACAGCGAGCCATTCCAACTGAACAGACGGACATCCTCAAGCCCTTGCACTTCTGCGAATTGGGTTTTTGGGAAGTCGGCAGGCGGCAAGATCTCGGCCGCCGTTTGCACTCCAAGATCGGTATTGAGCCGTAGCAGGAAGTTGCGCGTCCGAATTGGCGCATCGCTGTCCGTCTCATATGTGCCGTCCTCGCGCAGAAGAAAATTCACCGCGCGCTGCACGAGATAGAGGTCATCCCCATGACGCGAAACGGAGGGATTGGTCGGCCAATAGCCTTGAGGCACATTGTAATCCACCGGCCGGGCGGAAAACGATGCAAAGAGCTTTTGGGCTGGCTGCAGGTAATAAAACAGGTTTGTCCGAGCCAGCTCACGCGGGCCGTCCGGAATTGCCCGGTTGACGGCTAGCCCGTTGCAGATCGAGAACCCGCGGTCCCAGCGAGCCGTGTCCTGGCTGTAGTTTGCAGCAATCGAAAATTCCTCACGTAGACCGGTCTGATAGACATCGGTTTCGATGAAAAGGATGTCGTTCTCAGGCGCTGATATCGAAAGTCCACGCTCGGAAAAAAGCAGGCTCGTCGCATGCATTCCGCGTTCCCGATAGTATCGTGCGAGATCGTAGAGCGGCTCAGCGCGTGCCGGCCGTTGCTTGAACGCTTCAAGCGCCTTGCCGACGAACCCGTCTTCATCGCCTAGGTCTCGCAGGGAGCGCGCGTGCTGCAGCCGTGCCATCCACGCCTCTTCGTCCCAGCCTTCCATATCCGCGCGCTTGGCAAAGGTAGCAGCGGCTTCGGCATGCCGGCCGGCATCTCGATAGGACCACGCAAGATAAAACCGGTACCGGGC
This sequence comes from Bradyrhizobium sp. th-b2, assembly GCF_000426785.1. NCBI lineage: Bacteria > Pseudomonadati > Pseudomonadota > Alphaproteobacteria > Hyphomicrobiales > Nitrobacteraceae > Bradyrhizobium > Bradyrhizobium sp. th-b2. The sequence goes on along the minus strand of NZ_KE384572.1, from coordinate 18,099 downwards.
GTTGTCGGGCCCGCTTTCGAGCGCAGCTTCGAGCAGTCGAATATCCCGCTCCGATTTGTCGCCGCGGTTCGCGCCGCTCGCGTGATCGAGATACCAGGCGCCATGCAATTCCGTGACGTCTCCGGGGACGTCGACGTATTCGTGAGTGACTCCAAAATACCTGGAACCGCTGTCACGCCGCACCAATCGCGTATTCCAGTAGCTCAATCCGCCCGACGCGCGCTGCAAGAGGCGGTAACCGGGACCGGTAAGGGCTTTGCGAAAGTCGGCGTCGTCGACAATGAACTCCATATCTGCGTCGTTGAACAGAAGATAGTCGAAATCAAGCTTTGAGGCGCAGGCACGATCAAGCGCGTCGTTTCGGGCCTGCCCGAAATCGTGGAAGGGAATTGTATGGAGCTCGCCCGGAAGATTGCGCCGGGCAAAGAATGTCTTGATGAAGTCTTGGGTGCCGTCGGACGAGCCAGTGTCGCAGATGACCCAACAAGTGATGTGGTCAGCGACTGCCGCCAAGCAGCGCTCGAGATTTGCCATCTCGTTCTTGACGATCATGTTCAGGCAAATGCGTTTGTTTTCTACCACCGCCAAACTTTTTTGGTTGCTGCAAGCAATTGCGAGAAGCTCAAATTAGATGAAATTGATCTGCTGGACGCGAGATGTGGCGCGGATCTTTGGTTCCATCAGCGGACCTCACTGAAAGGGCTAACAACTTAGCTGAAATTGTTCGGGCAGCAAATTCAGCAGGTTGTCGCCTTGATGCGACATCAACTCGCTGCTTAATGGAACTCGTTACGGAAATAATTTGACTTAAGTCGTGTTCGATTCTGAATTTTCTTGCGCTGTTTTTCCCAATCTGCTTATGCTTAAAGAATAATTAATTTTTCGCGATCCGTCTGCGCTTCAGGCGGGAGTATTTGGAATGACGTTCAATCTTGGAATGTGGTCGTCGGCTCGTTGCTGATGGCTTAAGTGAGTGTAGCGAGCAACTACCCAAGGTTGAATCACTGTTTTGTAGTTGGTTCGAGGGCGATCTCCGGACGTACGTGCTCCGGGCGTCGACCTCGTCCGTACGTTGGGTGGTATCGTATGGTTAAGTCAGGTCGAGCCGACAAGTCGGCGATTTCCCAGAGCATTCCGTCCATTGCACCGCCGATAACGGCGCTAGGCGTTGCCAAGTATGCAGGGCTTCTCTCTGCGGGCATCCCTAACGAGATCCTGGTGACCGGATCGTTGCCGCGAGGCGAGACCACCCAAAACGTCACCTACTTCGTCGTCGACCAAGCTACGAAGACGATCGTTTCCCAGGTCATTCTGCCGGACGCGTCCGATCGCTTTAACGCGGTTGAGATGCGAGTGAAGGTCGGGCGCTATGCGAGCGCCTACGACATCGGCACCTTTGATGCGAACGGAGAGTTTGCGGTTTGCCCGTTCCTGTCCGTACGCAGTTCTCTGAATCTATCACCACCTGGCGAACCGAGCAGCGGATGATCTGACCGCGCTACGGCAGCGTCTGCAGTTTGATTTTTGGGTCGAGGCGGCACTCCGCGCTCGGCGCGAATTGTTGCAAGCTAAAAAAGGACCAATTTCATGGCCCACTCAGAGCTTCTGTTCGTCGATCCATTCGTCCCCGATCTAGATACACTGCTGAAAAATCTGCGCCCCGAGGTTCGGGCGATCGTGCTCGATTGCGAACGGACCGCCGCATCGCAGATGGCAGAAGCGCTGAGTGGCGCTGAGCAACTGGACGCGATCCATGTTGTTGCACATGGCGCACCGGGCCGAGTGGTCTTCAGTTCAGGAGAATGGTCGGCGGCGACGCTGGCGGGCGAGGAGAATGAGCTTGCTACGATCGGCCGAGCGCTCAAGCGAGGCGGTGACTTGCGCCTGTGGAGCTGTCGTACAGCGCTTTCTGACGAGGGCGACCGTTTTATAGATGCGCTCGAAGATGCAACCGGCGCTGTTGTTCATGGCGCAAGCAGCTCTATCGGAGCCGAGACGCTAGGTGGTCGCTGGACGCTCGACTCCAGGAGCAGCGATCTCACAGCGGAAGCCCCGATGACCGCGGTTGGCGCAGAAAGCTATCGAGGGTTACTGGCCGCAGTTTTGACGCTCAACGGCACGCTCGGATCTGCGGGACCGACTGACATCAACACCTTTTACGTGGTTGATCTCAGCACCTTTACAATTGTGTCCTCGTTCCAATTGCCATCGAAAGGCTTCGGCGCGGGCACTGGCAACGTCCAAGCGTTCAGCATTGAGGCCGTTCTCCCAAGTGCGGCGGGCACCTACGGAGTTTACTACAACACCACCGGGAACGCCTACATTTCAGTTGCAACCATCACAAACGGGGTGTTCTCGGGAGGTGGTACGGCGAACGGTGATACGTTCACATCGGGTAGCGTTTCGACCTCACTAGGTGCAACGGGCGCGACTGGTCCGACGGGCGCGACCGGCGCAACGGGTGGTACCGGTGCAACCGGCACGACGGGCGGTACGGGTGCCACGGGTGCAACCGGCACGACGGGCGGCACGGGCGCAACCGGCACGACGGGCGGTACGGGTGCCACAGGTGCAACCGGCACGACGGGCGGTACGGGCGCCACGGGTGCAACCGGCACGACGGGCGGCACGGGTGCCACGGGTGCAACTGGCACGACGGGCGGTACGGGTGCCACAGGTGCGATCGGCGACACGGGTTCGACGGGGGCCACCGGAGCCACAGGTGCGACTGGCGACACAGGTTCGACGGGAGCCACGGGTGCGACCGGCGATCCAGGCGCGACTGGCGCCACAGGTGCGACCGGCGCCACGGGTACGACGGGTGACACCGGTGCAACAGGTTCGACTGGGGCTACGGGTGTTACCGGAGCCACGGGTGCGACGGGTGACACCGGCGCCACAGGATCAACTGGCGCCACAGGTGCGACTGGCGACACAGGTTCGACGGGAGCCACGGGTGCGACCGGCGATCCGGGCGCGACTGGCGCCACAGGCGCGACCGGCGCCACGGGTACGACGGGTGACACAGGCGCAACAGGTTCGACTGGCGCTACGGGTGCGACGGGCGACACCGGCGCAACCGGAGCCACGGGTTCGACTGGCGCAACGGGTGACACTGGTGCGACCGGAGCCACAGGTGCGACTGGTGATACCGGCGCCACGGGTGCGACGGGCGATACTGGAGCCACAGGTGCGACTGGCGCCACGGGAGCGACGGGCGACACCGGCGCAACCGGAGCCACAGGT
>NZ_KE384572.1:12936-14168 GCF_000426785.1 Bradyrhizobium sp. th-b2 | reverse complement strand
ACCGGCTCGACCGGAGCCACAGGTGCGACCGGCTCGACGGGCGCAACAGGCGCCACAGGTTCGACCGGAGCCACGGGTGCAACCGGTTCGACGGGTGCAACGGGAGCAACGGGCTCGACCGGAGCCACGGGGGCGACCGGCTCGACGGGGGCAACGGGAGCCACCGGCGCGACCGGAGCCACGGGTGCGACCGGCTCGACGGGAGCTACTGGCGCAACCGGAGCAACCGGCTCGACGGGAGCAACCGGAGCTACTGGCGCAACCGGAGCCACGGGTTCGACGGGTGCGACCGGAGCAACGGGCGCGACCGGAGCCACGGGTGCGACCGGTTCGACGGGTGCGACCGGAGCAACAGGCTCGACCGGAGCCACAGGTGCGACCGGCTCGACGGGAGCTACTGGCGCGACCGGAGCAACCGGCTCGACGGGTGCGACCGGAGCTACTGGTGCAACCGGAGCCACGGGTGCGACCGGCTCGACGGGTGCAACGGGTGCTACTGGCGCAACCGGAGCGACGGGTGCAACCGGCTCGACGGGAGCAACGGGAGCTACTGGCGCAACCGGAGCGACGGGTGCCACCGGCTCGACGGGAGCAACCGGAGCTACTGGTGCAACCGGAGCCACGGGTGCCACCGGCTCGACGGGTGCAACGGGAGCTACTGGCGCGACCGGAACCACGGGTGCCACCGGCTCGACGGGTGCAACGGGAGCTACTGGTGCGACCGGCTCGACGGGTGCAACCGGAGCTACTGGCGCGACCGGAGCCACGGGTGCGACCGGCTCGACGGGTGCGACCGGAGCCACGGGTGCCACCGGTTCGACGGGAGCAACCGGAGCCACGGGCTCGACGGGTGCGACCGGAGCGACAGGTGCAACCGGCTCGACGGGTGCAACCGGAGCTACGGGCTCGACCGGAGCCACGGGTGCGACCGGCTCGACGGGTGCAACGGGAGCCACGGGCTCGACGGGAGCAACGGGAGCCACTGGCGCGACCGGAGCCACAGGTGCCACCGGTTCGACGGGAGCAACCGGAGCCACGGGTGCGACCGGCTCAACGGGAGCCACGGGTGCCACCGGTTCGACGGGAGCAACCGGAGCCACGGGTGCGACCGGCTCGACGGGTGCAACGGGAGCTACTGGCGCAACCGGAGCGACGGGTGCCACTGGCTCGACGGGAGCCACTGGCGCGACCGGAGCCACGGGTGCGACCGGCTCGACGGGTGCAACCGGAGC
>NZ_KE384572.1:0-12827 GCF_000426785.1 Bradyrhizobium sp. th-b2 | reverse complement strand
CGACCGGAGCCACGGGTGCGACCGGCTCGACGGGTGCAACCGGAGCTACTGGCGCGACCGGAGCCACGGGTGCCACCGGCTCGACCGGTGCGACCGGAGCAACGGGCTCGACCGGAGCCACAGGTGCGACCGGCTCGACGGGAGCAACCGGAGCTACTGGCTCGACGGGAGCAACGGGAGCTACTGGCGCGACCGGTGATCCTGGTGCAACCGGCGCAACGGGCTCGACCGGAGCAACTGGTGCGACCGGTTCGACGGGTGCAACGGGAGCTACTGGCGCAACCGGAGCCACGGGTGCCACCGGTTCGACAGGTGCGACCGGCTCAACCGGATCGACGGGAGCGACCGGACGTACAGGCGCCACCGGCGCGACTGGGCCAAGGGGACCGACCGGGCCGACAGGCCCACGAGGCCACACCGGTCGTACCGGTGCTACCGGATCGACGGGAGCAACGGGTGCGACCGGAGCAACTGGTGCTGGCGGTACCGGCTCGACTGGAGCCACCGGTTCGACCGGAGCAACAGGCTCGACGGGTGCAACCGGCACGAGCGGGTCGACCGGAGCAACGGGCTCGACTGGTCCGCGTGGTCCGACGGGTCCGACTGGTAGTCACCGTCACCATGGTCACACCGGCCCGACGGGGGCAACGGGCGGCACGGCTGGAGCAACTGGTGCGACTGGAGCAGCAGCTGCGAGCGGTTCGACCGGAGCCACTGGCGCGACGAGTGCTGGCGGTGCGACGGGCTCGACCGGCTCGGCAGGTGCAACCGGAACGACTGGTGGTCATCAAGATCAGTCGTCGCTGACCACGAAGATCGACACCGACACGACCGTTGGATCGTTGAATCCGGTGCTGCTGCGTTTGGAGGCTGCAGTTGCGGACCTGGCGCTTGCAATGGCCGGAGGGTCGATGAACGGCCAGCAGTTGCAAGCTGATCTCACGACGATCAAGGGCTTGGCCCAGATGCTGTTGTCCCGTATCGGCAACACAGATGGCGGCTCAGCTTTCGATCAGACACGTCCAGGAGGTGCTGGATCGATGGGTCAATTCGATCAATCAAACCGGCCCAACCTCAATCTGCCGAAAAACGACCATTAAGGTCGGCGGCTGAAGAAGTGACGAACAAGGAAGCCAGGGATCGCGCATCCCTGGCTTCCTCTCTGACCAGGCCTGGAATAGCTGATGGCTGGCACTCCCGTGATCGACCGCCGACGCTTCCTCGTTCTCGCGGGCAGCGCGGCGGCTCTTTTCGTCGAGAGCGGAAGGTCTCTCGGACGCGAGATCGCGCCGACAGAAGGCCTCCTGAGCGCTCCGATCGAATTATCGGGAGATTGGCATGCGGCACCGACCGATGCCGTGATGCGTGTGCTCACCCGGATCCGGGAGGTCGAACTGTCAGGTTTGCGATTGCTGTCGGATCGGCAACCCAAGAAGATCCGTATCGAAAATCGCGACGAAGTCACGCCGGCAATCTGGTTGCACAGCGACCAACCTGACATGGCGGCGATCATCGTGAACGTCGGCTATGCCGATTGGTGCAGGCTTGCCTATCAATTCGGTCACGAGCTTGGGCATGTCCTGAGCAACAGCTGGCAGTTTTCCGCCAAGCCGCAACCTCCGACACAATGGCTCGAGGAGGTGCTGGTGGAGACATTTTCGGTTCGCGGTCTGCGGTTGCTTGCCGGCAGTTGGGAGAGATCGCCGCCATTTGCGGGAGACGCAGGTTTTGCCCGCGTCATTCGTCAATATGGCTCAGCGCTGCTGGACAAGTTCAAAGCGGACGATCTTTCACCGTCCGAGTGGTTCCGTACAAATCGGGCGAAGCTGGAAGTCAGATCTGGAAAGGACGTTCCGTGGGGACCAGCGGTGGTCGGCATCCTCCAGATCTACGAGGACGTCAAAGCAGGGAAACCGACCTGTCTCGATGATTTGGGAGCCTTGAATCGCTGGCCGGAGCGGACGTCCGTTCCGATCGAGCGCTATCTCGATTTGTGGGCGGAAAGCTGTGTTGCGATTGGTTCCACCGGTGAATTGCCGTCCCGTCTACGGCAACTGTTCGCGATCGCGTGAGATGTGGGACCAGGGCCGTAATCGCATCAACCAAGTGCAGGGATTTCGGTGTCGCGCCCTGCCGAATTCGTCTAGATTGCCGCGACATAGTGAAGAATTTTATTCCGTAATCGATTTTGGAGGGTGACCGTGGACCCGCATAGGGGAGCCTTTGGGGAGCCTGGGCCCGACAAGTATGTCCGCTTGCTGCAGAAGGCCATTGACGACCTTCATGCGAGCGATGAGGCGTCGCGCAATGCGCTTTACAGCCGGGCACGCACCTTATTGGACAGCCGACTAGCCGCCAGAAAAGATCTGTCGCAGGCCGAAATCGACAATGAGAAGTTTGATTTCGACGAGGCGATGTGGCGCGTCGAAGGGCAGGTCCGCCTCTGCGCAACGGAACAGGCCAGGACTCAGTCGCATGGTGTGCACGGCGACCTGCACATTATCCCTGCGCAGGAAAGCGACACACCGCAGCTGGTCACATCGCCCGATGTTGTGCATCCGCGTGTTGCTAAAAGGTCGACCAAATCGCGAGGTGCTTCCTGGCCGGCGGCGAAAGCGCTGCGCGCGTCCATGGACGTCGTCCGTGGAGGCTCCGAGTTATTGACTGATCTCGGTGTCCGCGCACGTCTCTCCGTGCAACAAATCCGCACTGAGTTTGCCGCAAAGGCTCAATCAAAACGGCACGTCATCTCACCCGAGCGGAAGTCAAGCGATCTAGCTTCGCAGCAGGGGCATTCGATCGACCGCCTGGAGGCGCAACGCAGCCCGCAATACCAGGCGCGATTGCAAGCGGTTGTCCAGGTCGCGCGTCATCACGGCGTCGAGCTCGACGTCGCCGAGTTGAGAACCGGTGAATCCGAAATCTATCCATCGGCTGCAGCGCTCTCGGCCTGGACGCAGAATGCGGGCCTATGGTCTCGCGCGGTCCGAACGAGTTGGCGCCACTTGCTCGGGATGAGCGAAGCCGGGCCCGTCATCTTGCTGTTTGCCGACGGTAGCGCCGCGCTCATGGTTGGTGCGAACGCCGATCAGAATATCGTCGTGCTCAGGGATCCAGGCGCCTCCGCAGACGGAGCCGTGCCCGTCGACGAGCTGCGGCTTTCTCAGGTGTGGAACGGTGAGGCCATCCTGGTGCGCGCGAGCCGAAGCCGCGTTGCAGCCGACGCGCCGTTTGACCTGCGCTGGCTCTTTGATCTCGTTCTGCACGAAAGGCGCTTGTTACGGGACATCGGAATCGCCTCGCTCACCATCAGCTTCCTGACCATCTTCCCACCGCTCCTGGTGATGACGATGGTGAACAAGGTGCTGCAATTCCACAGTACGTCCACCTTGGTCATGCTTGCCGCCGTCATGGCGGTCGTAGTCGTCTACGAAGCCCTGTTGGGCCATGCGCGACGTCTTATCATCGCGGTCGTTGGCGCCAGACTCGACGCAAAACTCAATCTGCACGTCTTCAATCGCCTGCTTCGCCTGCCGCTCGATTACTTCGAGCGTCATCCTGCGGGTGAAACGATGTACCGTATCGCGCAGGTCTATCGTGTTCGCGAATTTCTGACCGGCCGCCTCCTGACGACATTTCTCGACCTGATGACGCTTTGCGTCCTGCTCCCGTTCCTGTTCTATCTCAGCCCGATCCTGGCGAGCATTGTGCTCGGCTGCGCCGGCGCAATCCTGTTGATCATCATCGCATTCCTGAAGCCGATGCGAGAAATGTACGGACGGGTCACTACGGCCGAGACGTGGAAGTCGGCAACGCTCGGCGAGACGATCGTGGGCATCAAGACGGTCAAGGCGTTGGCTCTCGAGCCACAACGTCGCGCTCTTTGGGACGAGCGGATTGCAGAGGCCGGGAAATGGCGGCTGGAATTCGGCCGTCTGTCCAACTGGCCGCAGACTCTGGTTACTCCGATCGAGCGCTTTATGGTGCTCGGCACGACCATGCTCGGTGCGTATCTCGCGATGAACGACTCGTCAGGCTACATGGTGGGCGGATTGTTCGCGTTCCTGATGCTGAGCGCCCGGGTCGCCCAGCCACTCGTTGGGCTGGCGCGATTGATCGAGGACTATGAGGAGGTCGCGGCGGCGATCGGTGAGGCAAGTTCCGTACTTAATCGGCCAGCTGAGAGCAGCGCGCGAGCGGCGGGCTTGAGACCGAAGTTCGCAGGCGAAATAGCTTTCCAGGACGTCAGCTTCACGTACCTCAATACGACTGTCCCAGCGCTCGACCGGATCAGCTTCTCGGTTCCGGCCGGTTCGACGTTGGGGATCGTCGGTCGCAGCGGGTCGGGCAAGTCGACGGTTACGCGCCTACTGCAGGGAATCAATCGTGACTATAAGGGATTTGTGAAGATCGATGGCGCCGACCTACGCGATGTTGATCTGCGTCACCTTCGGCAAAGCCTCGGCGTCGTCTTGCAGGAGAACTTCCTGTTTCGTGGCTCCATTAGAGATAACATCATCTCCGGTCGACCGGGCCTGACGTTGTCGGATGCTGTCTATGCGGCAAGGCTAGCTGGCGCTGAGGAATTCATCGAGCGGATGCCCAATGGCTTCGAGACTTACATCGAAGAAGGATCTCCCAACCTGTCTGGCGGACAACGGCAACGGCTGGCGATCGCACGAGCGCTCATCACGGATCCGCGCATCCTGGTACTGGACGAAGCGACCAGTGCGCTCGATCCCGAAAGCGAAGCTGTCGTGACAGGAAACCTCGAACGGATCGCGAGCGGACGGACGATGATCATCGTTTCGCACCGGCTGTCGTCGTTGGTTGGCTGCGATCAGATTCTGGTACTCGATCAGGGCAAGATCGTCGATTGCGGTGCGCACAATGTTTTGGTCGAGCGTTGCGCGATCTATCGACAGCTTTGGAACCAGCAAAACCGCCATAGCGAACCGACGCGCCAGTCCGTTACTCCGAAGCTGGTCTCGGGCGGAGCGAACGAACCATGAGCGAAGTCCAGGCCAATTTGCTGCCACTACCGTTCAAGTCGAGGAAGAGCGATCCGACGTTGCCGGTCATCCTTGAGTTCCAGCAACCGTCAACGGCCATCATCAATGCTCCTGTACCGCGCGCGGCCCGTGGCACGATTTGGATCGTCTCCAGCATGGTCGCCGCCTTGGTTCTGGTTGCGGGGGTATTGCCCGTCGATCAGGTCATCACTGCGCGCGGCCTGGTGGTCTCGCAATCTTCCACCATCCTCGTACAGCCGCTGGAAACCGCAATCGTGCGTTCGATCGACGTGAGCGAGGGCCAGCATGTGCGGGCCGGCGATGTGCTGGCGCGTCTCGATCCGACCTTCGCCGAAGCAGATCGAGTGGCCCTCGATGGGCAATTGAACAGCCTTGAGCCCGAACTCGCGCGTCTGCATGCCGAGGCGGATGGCCAGCCCTTCACATACTCCGGCAGTGATCCAAACTGGGTCTTGCAGGCTTCCATTTTTAGTCATCGCAAAGCGCAGTTCGACTCCAAGATCGAAAACTATGAGCACCGACTGCAGGAACTGAATTCCGTGATAGCGAGATCGGAATCCGATGCTGTGGGCTATCGCGAGCGCCTCGGTGTGGCACAGAGCATCGAGGATATGCGCAGGCAGCTGGAGGCGACCCAAACCGGAAGCCGGCTGAACTCGCTGATCGCCAAGGATACACGCGTTGAAATGCAGCGGTCGCTTTCCAACGCGGTCGCGACCGGCGAGGGCGCGAAGCGCGATCAATCGGCGCTTGCCTCGGACCGCGACGCCTATGTCCGCGGCTGGAAGGCGGAAGCCTCGCAAAAGTTGCAGGAGATCAGTGTCAAGGCAGCGGACACGCGGGAACTGCTGACCAAGGCTAACTTGCGGCGCAAATTGGTCGAGATCCGTGCCGGGCTTGATGCGATCGTGCAGTCCGTCGCAAAGGTTTCGGTGGGTTCCGTTATGCAGTCGGGGCAGCAATTCATTACGCTCGTGCCGGCAGACGCGCCACTTGAGGTCGAGGCCAACATTGCGGGCAAAGATAACGGCTTCGTGCATGTGAAGGATCCCGTGTCCGTCAAGTTCGACACGTTTCCGTTCTCGCAGTACGGGATGGCCGAGGGAGTCGTACGCATCGTAAGTCCGGATAGCTTCAATGCTCAGGTTGAGGCGCGCAATCCTACCAGTGCCGTTCCGACGACGAACTTGGAGCCATTTTACCGCACTCGGATCAGTATTAATCGTGTGGCCCTGCACGGCGTGCCGGCCGGTTTCCAGCTCACGCCAGGTATGCCCGTAACCGCCGATATTAAGGTTGGTCAGCGGACCGTGCTAACGTACCTACTCGGCCTGATGCTTCCGGTGACGCAGGAGGCGTTGCGCGAGCCGTGAGCGATTTGGCTCTGCTGTCGGATGGATTCGGGAAATGCTCTTTGATCGCTTGATCGGAAAGGCGTCGCCCGAAACGGGGCTGCGCCGGGCGATCGCTCTTATCGAGAAAGAGCGGTTTGCTGAAGCGCTGCCGCAGCTGGCCCGAATGGCCGAAGCCGGCAGCGCGGAAGCTGCGTATCACATCGGAAGGCTTTACCTTCAGGGCGCCGGCGTACCGTTTAGTCGGACGGAGGGCGCGCGCTGGTTGGAACGCGCGGCGTTGAACGGCAACGCCGAGGCGCAGTCTATGCTGGCATCGCTCTTGCTCCAGGGGCTCGGCTCGCAGGCGCGAGAGGACCGCAGCGGCGCCGCAGCGCGACTATTTTCGCAGGACAGCACGGCAAAGCCAGATTTCGACGCTGCCCTGAGATGGGCTCGTATGGCGGCTGACGCCGGGTCTCCCGACGGACAGGCTCTGCTCGCTTACGTTCTAACCTATGGTCCGTCACCGCTCAGAGACCAGATACAGGCGAGAGAATGGTATCGCCGCTCCGCCGCCGCAGGCTGCGCCCAAGGACACTTGGGATATGCGCTGTCGCTCGCTGGAGACCCGAACCGGGCCGCTCACAGGGACGAGGTCGTCGAACACATGCAAGCAGCGGCGGCCGCTGAAATTCCGACGGCCGTCTTTATGTTGGGTGTGCTCACGGAAGGAGGGATCAGCGGCAAACACGATCCAACTGCAACCGCTGAACTCTACCGCAAAGCTGCTGAGCTGGGACACCGCGGTGCGCAGATTAAATGGGGGACGCTGCTGATTGAAGGTACCGTCGTTGCCAGGGATCTGGTGTTGGGCGAGACTTGGCTTCGTCGTGCTGCCTTGGCGGGTGACGCTCGTGCCGCGGAACTGGTCGGCAACCTTTATGCCAAGGGCGGAGCATTGCCGCCGAATTATGTGGAAGCGGCAAACTGGTATCGTCGTGCGGCAGAGGGTGGAAACGCGGCGGCTGCTCGGTCGTTGAGTTCGTTCTACATGACCGGAGCCGGAGTACCTCGAGATAGCCATGAAGCGGCCCGCTGGTTGCGCATCGCTGCCGAGGCCGGAAATTTGGATGCTCAGGTCGACGTCGGAAATGACTTGCTGGAACGAGCGGCCAGTGGAGAGGAATGTCCGCCGGTCGCGGATTGGTTCATGCAGACGGCGCAACGCGGCAATCTTGTCGCCGCGTTCAATCTTGGCGTTTGCCTTCTCCAGGGCATAGGCGTTGAGCGCAACGAACAACAAGCAGCGGTCTGGCTGAGGCGTGCGGCTGAAGGGGTCCCGGAGGCGCAATTTATGATCGGTCGTCTTGTTGCCGATGGGCGTGGTGTGCCGGCCGATCCGAGAGCAGCGCGCGATTGGTTCGCGCGTGCGGCGCAGGGAGGGATCACCGATGCGCAGGTTGCCCTGGCCGAGATGCTCGTGAACGGTCGCGGGGGCCCGCAGGATGCTCCCGCCGCGCTTAAATTGTGCGAGCAGGCCGCCGCCCACGGCCACGCTGGAGCAATGTTTGCACTCGGCGCTATATATAGCGGCGGCCATGCCATTCCCGTTGATCGAGCCAAAGCCGAGCATTGGTTTCGAGCAGCCGCAGAACGCGGTCATGGTCAAGCTCAACTCATGCTTGGGCGTTATCTGCGAAGCGGTGCGGCGGGGCACAGCGACCTCAAGCAAGCGAGTCACTGGTTGGAGATGGCTGCCGCCCAAGGCATTGTCGAAGCAGACTCAGAACTGGCGGAACTGGCAAGAGCTTCACCACGATAAATCTTACGAACGGGCGGGCCGTCCTGGCTCCGAGATTTCGAGCCATGCCGACTAACGGTGGGCACCGAAAATAGATGAGATCTTGGGACTTCGAGTGAACGCCGCGCACTTCAAACGAAAGCTCACGCATCTTCAGTGCTTCCGCACAATTCCATATTCGAGGCGGGCGCCGTGATGCTATCAAAGCCGGCCAGAATTGACGAACATCAACCCGCTTTGCTGCATGTAAGCAGCTCCGTCCTTTTCAGCGAGATTCCTGATGCGACGTGTGTCAGCTTCAAGATACTCGCACCCTTTCCGGTGCAGATGGTCAATCCAGTATTCTGACGTCTGCAAGTTGACGTGGTGATATCCGATTTGCCCAGGAACGGCATGGGTCATCAGGATGTATTTGCCACACGTGAGACTGAGGAGGACATTCTCCAGGTATCTTTCGTCAATGTGCTCGACGACCTCTTGGCAATGAACCAAGTCTGTTCGAGTGACGATCGGGGCTTGGGTAATATCCTGCTGAAACGCCGGGTAAGTTGATTTTTCAACGCTCTCTGGAAATCCATCGGTCGCCAACACCATGAGACCGGCTTTGTGAAAGTAATGAGCAGCGTTTCCACATCCACTGCCAAGGTCCAATACCGATTGAATACAAAATCTGGAAATTACGTAGTCCCATACCAAGGGACAGTAGGTGAAGGGATCGCCAGCCTTGATACTTCCGCCAAGATGCGGCGTGTTTTGGTCTGCAGCGTTTTGCAGTCCGCGATATGTAATGGGTTCCATTTTCAGCATCCAACTCAAAATGAAAGTTTGATACTCGCAATAAGCGGTTGCCGCGTCTAGAGCTTCCTTGGCCTCCACCGGCATTTCGGCGGAACGCAGCCAGTAGCGGAGGAAGTGAGCAGATTTGCAGCGCCGGAGCACGCACGATTGATTCCGCGCTCGTTGGGCGCATTGCGACTATCATCGCGGGCGATCGGATCTGCATCAGGCTACTGCTTGTCGTGGGCGCGCAGTCGCTTGCTCGCACCGGTATGTCTACGGAGCATCAAGCGAGAACGTTGTGCAGATCCCGCAAACAAGCATGGGCGAAAAAGACAACTTCGCTCCACGCGTTGGCCCAGGTCACCTTAGAAGCTCTTGAAGCCGACGGGGCAAAGCCGGCGAAGCCTGCAGTTTTTTGCAGCTATCCTTCCAAGCCTCCAGATATTGCTCGAGCGGGATAGCGCTGCGGCCATTCCATCGGTTTAGCGCGCCAAGCGCTTCCATGGAGGCCGGGTTGCGCTCGTATTCTTCGAGGATGAAGAGAGATGCCGCCTGTGCAAACGCGTTGAGGCAGGGATCTGCCTCCAACGCGGCACGATGCTGCCTGAACCAAGCGCTGGGGTTCTTTGAATTACCTTGTTCAGTCGCCAGTTTTCCGTACCGCTCGACAGCATTTTGTCGATAGACCGCGACGGCGGCGCCAAAACCGCTGTCATCCCTGAACGGAGGATCGCGCGACCAGTTATCCGCCAACAGGGCGAGTCCTCGGAGCGTAAAGGCTTCTACAAGCGACTCCTCCAGCCATTGGCTGGGTGCTGCAGGCTTGGCATCCGGCCGCCATGAGTTTGATGTAACGTGTCCCAACTCGTGACCAAACTGATAGGCGAGCCTCGACCAGTCCCGTTCCCCAACGTCGACGACGACCCAGGCAAGATCGGTTCCGTCCTTGTGAAGCCAGACCGCGGGAGGGCCGCTCGTGCGCTCCTCAACGCGAAGGCGGCTGGGCTGGTCGTTTGAAACAAGGCGGAAACCGTCAAGGCAAGCACAACGCATCCGCTCAACGACTTGCAGAGCCGCATTCGGGATCATGCGACCCCAGTCACCCGCAAGTTCGATTGGAGCGGCGCGGAGGCCTGCACCATGATCGGCTGTCGAAACCATGGAGCATTATCCTTCGGGCTATCACAACTTCAGCACCTGGCGCCGACTACACAATGATATTGTGATCAGAGCAATGCGCAATATCGTCCCGCTCGCGCGGCGGCGTGGAATCAGCGCCCAAGCCCGCGAGGCTGGCGCGGGTGCGTAATTTGAGGTCCGTCGACGCCTGCTTTTAGTGTTCGGCCTGTTCTCACGTTCAACCCATGTCCGCTATCCGGCGTATTGCAGACGCAAACCGGACTGGCCATGTGTGAAAGTCGGTTGTCGGCCTCGGCTTACTTCGTCTCTGGAGGGCTTGGCTTTGGCAGGCCATATTGCTCGGCGCGTGCCTCTGCCAATTTCCTGTATGCCGCGGCCTGTTTTAGCAGCTCTGCTTTGAACGCTTCGTTGTGCTCCGAGGCCGCGAGTTTCTCAAACTCAACGGCGCGCTCCAAATATTCAGTGAGCATCTTCATAACGTCGGACCGGCAGCAATCGGGTCAGGTCAACCCTGGCAATCGGCCGATGATCTGCCTTCGGAGCCCGGTGTGTCAATTACATCGGCTGCACGTCGTGACGCGAATGATGGACAACGCGACATTCCGTTCTGAATCTGCCCAGGTGATTGCCAGGCGCGCCTTGGGATCGCAAATCGGTCCGGTCAGACCAGCCCGTTTGCGCGAATTAGCAGTGAGCCGATCATATCGTCGGAGGGCCTTCGAAGTGCGCCAATCCGCTTAGCGAGATCAGCAGTTAGGACAACACCGTTGCCACTTAGTGCACAAAATGTCGCACGGACCGCGCATCGGGTGTAAACAGTGGCCCAGTACAAATGAGGTTGTGCTTAATGAACTAGACTAGAGGATCGCTCCGTGATTTGGGAGCGTTCTGATTGCGTTCTTACACCGTCACATATCCAGGTGAGGTTGCCATGCACGCCAAACTCTTGAAAGCGCGTTTCGGCCTTCTTTATTCCCTTATTGCCACCGTTGTTCTGCCCTCAGCTCCGGTATCCGCGGGCGATGAGGCATTCATCGTCCTGCCCGGCGAGCCGACTCGCTATAGCGGACAGCAAGGTCGAGAGGGGGATTTCACCGAACTATTGGCCACGGCTGATAAAACTGGGGGGCAGCTCGGCTATTTTCGTCAAACCATCGCACCCAAGAGCGGTCCCCCTACACACCTGCACGAAATGGAAGCTGAGTTTTGTTACGTTGTGAGCGGTCAGTTCAACTTTAAACTGGGCGAACGCATTGTGAGCGCGCCCGCCGGCGCCTTTGTGTTCATTCCTCATCACACTCCGCACACGTTCCAGAACGTCGGGACGGAGCCCGGTGTATTGCTGTTTGGTGTGACGCCCGGTGGATTCGAGAAGATGTTCGCGGAGCGGCAAGGTGTCGATGCCGAAACGAACCAAAAGCTGATGGCAATGCACCACATGAAAGTCGTGGGTCCGCCTCTTAGGTAAGCGCCCACCATTGAGTGTTCCCCCCGTGAGGCCGCAAGCCGCGTGGTTAGACCAGGGCGTTTGCGCATATCAGCAGTTGGTTGACCTGCTCGTCGAAGAGATCGACGACCGCGATCATGTGCTCGACCAGCGGATCAGCTCGCCGGATCTCGGTCGTGAGATCCCATCCTCCTGGACGGCAGCGACCGCGGCGATCTCGGGCTTGACCGCGGCCCAATTGCCGCGTCTCGTCAGAGGCGCGTTTAAGGCCGAGCGTGGTGGCGGCGAAATAGCCTCGGTGAGCGGGCGCTCACGCCCGCTCTGGCGTCGGCTAAGGGTGGTCAAAAGAGGACATCGGCGTGCGCCGCGTTTGTCCTCTCTGGGCCACGAGCGGACCTGGGCGCCATCGGCTGAGTGGATGAATCCGTCACCTTGCGAGAACTCAGGGAACAAGCACCGCTGGCAGTGGTCCTGTTGGCTGCGGTACAAACTGATTCTGCTGCGCCCGAGCCACCGCCAGGATCGCCAATGCAATTGCGAGGACCGCCAAGAGTCTGGCCATCAATCAAATCCGCTGAAAATCGTGTTGGTACGTGCGAGATGATCGTAGCTTTGCGCTCCTTTGGAGCGGCCATCGTTCGATGGCGACTAGGATCGACCGGTCACAATCAATGCATACAGGCTGAAGAAATCAGCACTGTGAACATGTCGACGTCGAACTCGTTCTCCAAACTCTTTCCGAACCGCCTTAGCCATTTATCCTGGGCCAGGTAGGCCAACTTCTCGCGGGCCTGTGGGCAATCAAATTTGAGGTTTCCAAGATTCTGAAGGTGATGGACCATTTCGTGTACCAGGACCGATTGGTCCGCCGGCGAAGTGCCGCCCCAATCATCAGGAAGCAGGATCGTTCTCGTTTGGTTGTCGTAAAGTGCGACAACCTCGCGCTGAGTTAGTTGCCCATCGTTCATGAAGCGTTGCGAAGAAGCACGGTCCGTTGCACGCAACCTCGCAAGTTCCATCTTCGACGCAAATTCAACAACGGGACGTTCTTTGATGGCAGGCAGATCGAAATTCGATGAGAGCCAACTCACAATGTCATCCAACAAGTCTTCCGTAGGTTGAGTTGCATCAGAATGCAACGAAGCCGAACGCGATTCGGTGGGCGCGCTGCGCTCCAAAGCATATTCGCAATGGGCTCTAGCCCGTCCTATTCGTGAGAGTGCGGCTTTTGGGCCCGATTGATGCGGCCGTACATCTGCTCTGACGAGGCGCACAGGATTGCCTTCGGCTTT
>NZ_AUGA01000053.1:0-46975 GCF_000426785.1 Bradyrhizobium sp. th-b2 | reverse complement strand
CGCACAGAACCCGCGCCGCGTCTTCATCTCCGGCCAGAAGCGCGGCGTCTTCGGCACTATCAAGCGCCAGCTGCGGCGCCGCTCCGCTATCGAGCCCGTGATCGGCCATTTGAAGGCTGACGGACACCTCGGCCGCTGCTACCTCAAAGGCCGCGCCGGCGATACCGCCAACGTCATCCTCTCCGCCGTCGGTTACAACTTCCGCCGCATCCTCGCCTGGCTAAGGGCTCTTTGGTACCTCTTCCTGGCTGCCTTCTTCTCAGTCACCAGCCACCGCACACCACTCAAATCGGCTTCTTAACCGACGACCAGTTACTCCCTTGGACTTAGCGATGCAGATCAAACTGATCAGCCTACTTAGCCGCGCCTGGGTCGCGGCCAATCACCCCCCTCATCGCCGGCTTCGATCACGTCGAGCATTCTTCAAGATTGATGCACGATCGAGGCTTACCTAAGCTGTAAGAACAGCCTTGGTATCGAAGGGGATTTTCATGTGATACATTTCGCGTGCAAGCTCAGTCTTCAAGGAAGTGCCCGGGCCGTAGGGAATATAGGCAATGCCATCAAGGTCGGATGGCTTCTCCACCGTCGACTTCATAAGCGCAGCCACATTGGCTGCCCCAAACTTCCCGATAACGAAGCCGAGTTCGAACACGACATTCTGCCGCGCCCGCGATCGAAGGCCTGCTTCCGTATCCACAATACCGCTCGCGACCAACGATCCAAGGCCTGTTTGACAGTATACAGTTGCGGCGTACCCATCTGATGCTCTGCTAGAATCGCCCGCAAGGGACATATGCAAAAGGAAAGCGCCCCGCCCTTTCGGACGGGGCGCTACGGCGGCGCGGACTTGGGGTCAAGGCCAGATCTGGCCGCCGAATCGTTGCTTCGGCTATCATACCGTAGCCAGGCTCCCTGCGGGCGCGAGATGTTATTTTGATGCTGATTAGGCGATGCTGAACAGATTTTCGCGGTGGCCGCATCCGGGGGCCATAGCCCACCCAAGTGCATCGGCCGGATCAAGATCTACCTCTTGGACAACGGATCCGGCCCTAATCAACACGTCGTTCGCCGAGCGTCAGAACCTTACCAAGCGCATATCCACCCCGCCTGACGCGTCCCTAAGAAGTTGAAAACCATTGTCACGCATTCTGGCCATTTTTGTTCTAAAATTTTTCGCCGGACTGATAAGAGGCTTGTCGCTACCGCGGCGACGGCTTCTGGCTTGGCCGGGAGGATGCGCTGACGGGGATCGACAAGCGGACCGTCCGGGGTTGCGCCGCGTGTGCAAGAAGCAGGCAGGAAGCCAGACAATCTCAAACTGAGGCACAGGCGCTTGCCGAATTTTCCCGGAATCAGCCTTGGCGACGCCTCGCACTAATACGGCGCTAGTTTTCATCCAGAGATAATTTTCAGCTTTGGTGCACCTCTTCGACAACTGGGCGCTGCAAACAACAAACTTGTCCAGCTGGCCAGACGTTTGGATTAAATGCCAGGGAGTGAATAGCCGACTAGGAGCCAGACATCGCTTGCTCGAGCGACCGGCTATCAAGACTTCTCGGAAGAAAAACACCACGGATAAGGCGCTGGTTGATTACGGCAATCTGAGTGTGGGTGCGGCTATAGAATCGAGCGCCGCGAAACGCGGGATCTCCCCCTCGAACAACCCGCGCACTGTATCAAATCGAGGTAACGTTTTTCAGCGACGGCATCTGCGACCATGTGATGAAGGTGAGTAATCACCGCACACTCGAGAAACCTGAGTACTTTGTCGCGTTTTGGTAGTCGGCGACCATCCTTGTTTGAAGGAAGCTTCGACTTAGCTTGGCGCCGAACGCGCCGCAGGTCTGAGTAGGCGATGCTTAGGTACTCAAGATTTTCACGCAAAGTGAGATCTAAACATTCGCCCAAGTCTATGATCGCCCCGATAACGAACGGTTCAGAGTAGCCTCGGTCTTTAGCCCACTCCCATGCCCGAACCGGATCGCCTTCCCAAAAATACACGCCGGGACCGAGCCAATCAATATGCCTTTTCGCTGGGCGTAAAGTCCTCGCCGCTGAGCACGCGCAGACCGACTTGTCGCTCGCATCCGTGGAAACCATCGCCAGCGATGTCGCAGAACGACTCATTTACGACGGAGGGCACGAACCTTCTTTAACGTCCGACCGCCGTATTCCTTCGTCAATCCGCCGCGAGAGTTGTTAATACCCTCTTTGATCAAGACCTGCAGCGCACCCGCGCCCGACGCTTCGCGACCTCTTTGAGAGCGGCCAAAAGTTCTACATTCATTGGATCGAATCCTCTCCGGCCTAAGTCGAACATATAAGGAACATCGGGAGTTGCCAAGCGGCAATTCCCCTGATTGCGGGGATCGCAACAGGCCGCGCCACCTCCTCACTTTCACCGTCAGGTGCCTTCAATGAATGGTTGCTATGTGTTAATCGATCGCCCTATGAGTGCAGTCAATTTGGCGATTGAGCGCGAAGATTGGTTGGGTGCCGTTTGGCGTTGGCGCCCTCACCAACGTCGATGGTGATGGGCCGAGGGAGCAAGTCTACGGCGGTCCGGACAAAGCTTTCTTCGAGCCATGCGTAGGCGAAGGCATACCCCTCCGCACGACCGGAGATCTACCGGGAAGGCGGCTGCCGCCGGGAACTCGAGCAGCTTCTGCTCAACCGCAAGGAAAAACTATGTGGACCTTCTCCTGATTTTCCTTAGCAGCCGTCGATAGCGGTGAATGTTGCTGCGGTGCGCACGGATAGGCCAGATCTTCGTCTCGTCGTCTCTCCTGACGGTCGTCACGGTCGTTTTCGGTGTTGCGAAAGCGGGGAAAGAGATCCCCGGCGCAAAAAAAATATTCGGACGCGATTGGCTGTCAAAATGCCTCTCGTCGCATCTGCAAGTCCTTCGGAAAGGCGGCGCACGGCGACGCGCTGTGCCCGACGGCTGCAATTTTTTTTTGCGCTCCCCTCTTGAAACAGCCTCTTGCTTTTCTACGTCATTTTTCGCCGCGAGAGCGGTGCGCCGGGCGCCTTTAACGGGTCCGGCACGGGCGCCGGGTTGGGTCTTCGGATCTGTCCGAAACCCCTGTCCTGCGCTCCTTCGTATCCATCTTGCTCTCTGGAGGACTTGGTTATGAGGACCACGTTTGACTTCGTGCCCCTATGGCGCTCCACCATCGGCTTCGACCACCTGGCCGGCCTCGTCGAAGGCACGCTGCGCCAGGCGACCGAGGACCACTACCCACCCTACAACATCGAACGCTTCGGCGAAGACCGTTACCGGATCTCGCTCGCCGTCGCCGGCTTCGGCGCCGGCGACGTCACCGTAACGGCCGAGCAGAACGCGCTCACCATCGAGGGCAGCAAGCTCGAGAAGGCGACCGGCGAATATCTGTATCAGGGCATCGCCGCCCGTCCATTTCGGCGGGTGTTCAATCTCGCCGACTACGTCCAGGTGAAGGAGGCTTCCTTCCGAGACGGTTTGCTGATCGTCGACTTGGTCAGCGAGGTGCCGGAGGCCATGAAGCCGCGCCGGATCCAGATCGGAAGCGGTGGATCTCCGTCGCAGATCGAGCAGAAGAAGGCGGCCTGACGCCCGGTCGAGGGGCGACGGCGGAGTGCGGCGCGCGCCAGCGCCGCCGCGCTCCCTTCCCTCATGCAACGAAGGAGAAAGCCATGGCAATCCGTGATCTCATTCCCTGGTCGAGGAACCAGGAGCTCGCGTCCACGCGCGGCAACTACGATCCGTTCATGACGCTGCATCGCGAGATGAACCGTCTGTTCGACGACGTCTTCCGCGGCACAGGTTTATCACCGCTCATGGAAGGGCAATTCGGCTGGCCGAAGATCGAACTGAGCGAGACCGACAAGGCGCTGACGATCTCAGCCGAGCTTCCCGGCATGACGGAGAAAGGACGTCCAGATCGAAATCGCGAACGGCGTGCTGACCGTCCGCGGCGAGAAGAAGAGCGAGCGCAAGGACGAAGGCAAATACTTCACCGAGCGCCACGACGGCTCGTTCCAGCGGCAGATCGCGCTCGATGACGTCGACGAGGACAAGGCCGAGGCGTCGTTCAAGAACGGCGTCTTGACCATCTCGCTGCCGAAATCCGAGAACTCGCGGGCGGACGTCAAGCGCATCGCGATCAACGCGCAGTAAAGACCATCGTGGGCGGCGGTCGCCGCCGCCCCGAACTCACTGAAAACCAGTCCCGAGGAAAGGAGCGTGTAAGGGAGTCAACCGATGACCAACGCCAACACGAACACCGGCAATCTCAATCCCCCGTTTCATCCAGCCGCGCACTATGCGTCTGCGGGGGATGTCCTGAACGACAACGGGCTCTCGGTACCGGAGAAGCGGATCATCCTGTCATCATGGGCGTCGGACATCTACGCCGTCGAATCCTGCCCCGCCCTGCGCGAGATCCCCGGCATGGGCCACACCATCGGGCTCGCAGATATCGTGGCCGCGTTGCGCAAGCTCGACGGCGACGATGACGATCCGCCGCGCCCCGGCGGCCTCGCGATGCGGCTGCGGCGGCCTTGGGCCGCCGCCTTGCGGAGGTCAGCATGATGCTCACGCAGGCTGTCGTGACGATGGTTCTGCTGGGGCATGCTTCGCGACGTGGGGCCGTTCCGTTCATTGCTTTCATGAGCGAGTCGAGAGACCAGCCCGCGTAGCGAGCGTAGACGACACTGTGGCGCTATTCGCGCGCCCGACGCAGGGCGGCATCGAGTTTTTTGTTCTGCTTCTCCCAGCGAGCCTTCTCGTCTTCGGCTCGTCTCTCGAATGCCGCACGCCGCTTTCAATGGCCCTCGCCTTAGCTTCATGCTCACCTTTTGCCCGATCGAACGCCACCTGCGCCTTCGCGACCCCTTGTCCCGCCGCTCACGGTCTCTTGCTCTTGCGGTTTCTTCACGGCGGCGCTCGGCCTGCTGTCGTGAATGCTCCCTCTCGAATTCCGATGCGGGCCTTCCGGGCGGCCTTTTCGCTGATCTTGGGCTTCGGACGGCGCTTTGGGCGTCCGCGACCGTCGTTGTCGCCGGAGTAGGTCGGCAGGCCGGACTGTTTGGCGAGGTGCCCGTTCGATCCCGCGGGCCGCCTGAGGACAACGCCCTGCTTTGCCATGGTCAAGACCGTGTCGGGGGCCGTTACCGTGGCAACGCCTTCGGGAAAGAGGTTGCTGCCCGCTCCGCCGGGCTTCAGCGCCGCCCTCATCGAGGGCGCTCGCGATCGCAAGATCGTGGAAGCCCAGCGAGGTCTGAGACGTCTTGAGCTTCACACACCCACACATTCCCTAGCGCCGGCGCGCGACCCAAACCCCGAGCAGGAACGCGACGAGGAGCGACTGCAATGGGGACTTCACGGTCACCTTGCGCAACTGCTCGGCCCAGCGCATCGCGCTGTCGGACGAGTGCGAATGCAGCGGGCTTCGGTTCGCTCGCGGCTCCGTCTGGTTAATCGGCCTGGCCACAAAACTCTGCTCGATGTCACCCTCCTCGTCCGTCAGCCCGGAGGCTTCCGTCATAGCCGAAGCTTCCTTCATATCCACGCGCCTCTCCCATGGAGCGTCTTGTGCGGGCCGTAGCCTTTCGGCGCGTCCTTCCACTGCAGGCCGTTGCGGATGACATAAACGATGCCGCTCACGACGCGCCGGTCGTCAACTCTCGGCACGCCAAGCGCCAACGGAAAACACAGCGATATGCGCGCCATCTGGCGCTCGCTCAGCAAAAACAAATCACCCATCAAAGCCTCCGAATCCGAGACCTTGAATCACGCATCAATCAAAATTAATAGGTCCTGAGCCTAGTCAAGGGCCAACGCGCCCCGATCACGTCAGCCGGCTTCGCCTCAAACAAGAAACAAAAATGGGATAAAGCCGGCGTGAACGGACGCATTCACGACCTGCGCCACACGACCGGCATGCGGACGCTGCGCGCGACCGGCAATCTGCGCATTGTGTATGAACTGCTCGGCCATTCCACCATTGCCATCACGTCCGAATTCTACACCGACGCGACCGTCGACGACGTCCGCGCGGCAATGGAGCGCACGGCCGAGGCGCAGCAGCGCCGGCGCGAGCAGCTCGAGGAGTAGCAGGCGCCCAAGGCAATCGAAAACAAGGGCGACGACGAATGAGCCTCGCGCTGCGGCCGACCGAAATCCCGTCCTCAAGGACGGTCAGCAGATCGGCCGCATTTGCTACGCCAGCGAGCGTACACCTGGCGTCTGGCTTTGGCATGTCCCGGTTCATGTTACCGGCGGCCCGCGGGTCAGCAGCGCGGAGATCCGCGAGCCCGCCCATGCGCGGGGCGATTTTATGCGAGTACCTTGGCAGGATGATTTCCCGAAGTGCTAGTCAACCGCATGGGAGTCGAGTACGGCCCCCTGCCTGCCGGACCATCCCCTCCTACTGGCCCGCCAAGCGCAAGCGGGACGATTTCCCCATCCCGCGGCTGAAGGGTGCCGCGCAAATTCGGATCGCTCGGCTGCGGCGACAGGACGTACAGGAAGGCACTGGCGATCAGGGCAAAGACCGTCGACCCGATCGCGACGCGCGCGTCGCGGACAGTTTAGGCACTTTGCGGCGGCTCACGCCTTGATCAGCGCCGGCCAGGATGCCTGATATACAAACGATAGGCCTCGCATCGACCTTGTTCGCGGCCAGCGCAGTAACCGAGCCGATAGGACGCGCGCCCGATCAAGAAGCAGGAAAACTCCCACAGCGAGGACAAAAGAAGAATGCATGGAAATTGTAGTCCCAAGATTGCAGCGTCAAACCTAACAATCTTATAGCGGGCGAGATCCCGCTGCCTACCCTATAGGTCGGTAGTTGTCGCAAGCGCGAGCAACAGTATCAGGTATCAGCAGATGTAAGCGCGCGAGGTTTCGGGCGAAATGTAATCGCAGGGAACTGGAGATTTGCATGCGGCGCGACACGGCCGGCTCTCCCCGGAGAGTTCGGCACTATGGAGTCGTGCTATAGTGAAGAGCTGGCTATGCGGACAGTTAGCGCTTGGTTGATCGCGGGACCCATTGCGCTCGGCGCAATCGCCGCCTTGGCCATGATAATATCGTTTGGCAACGAGAATACGTAAAAAGCGGGCTTCCTCATCATCGGTGCCACTTCTGGCGATCATCACGAGCGTTCTCACCAAAGTTAGGAAGCGACAGGCGCAGGTTAGAGATCTTGCTCAAGCTCTGTATGCGGAGCTCACCCACCTAGTTCTGTCCGAAAATCGCTGCCCGAGCAGGTGCCGAGGAACTAGGATACACCCCTGAGGGCCGAGGGTATGTCGGCCCGACGGTCCTACTTCTTCCTCGCCGACGGAAATGAACCGTCCGGGCCGAACCACGGCCAGGCGCAGGCGATGCCTTCGCCGTCTCTCGCTGAAACGGTCGCGGACTGGCTGAGGGCAATCCGAAGGAGGACGCGCGGAGGTGGTGACCGCTTGGCAGAGCTTTGCTAAAGAGCCGGGCGCCCAGCAATGCGGCGCATCCTCCGCAGGCTGTAGGAGACCGTCAACTCTGGCAATGAAGGGTTCAGCAAGCGGTGGCCAATGATCTGCGGCAGGCGGCGAAAACACGCCAACCGCGCGCGCCAGCGCTGGCGTTCATGCAGGCTAACCTCGATCCCGGCGCTAGGTTTTTGTCGACGAGACCTGGATTAGAACCAACATGAGCCTGCTGCGGGTAGCGCGCCGGGCCAAAAGTCGACTGACCATGCTATCAGAACTTCACGTTGAAGATGGCATTGAATCCGTTCTGGGTGACGCCTGAGCCGAACTGGCCCTGGTAGGCGATGCCAAGGGTGCTTTCGCGGGAAAGCTGGAAGTTCAGACCGGATTCGACGAGTGTCACGTCCTTGCCAATGGATACGCCCGAAGCCACAAAAGCGCTGGAACCGGCAGCAAAGCTAGCTGTCGACAGCGGAATGCGGTCACCAACGGCATGACGCCAGCCAACATCAGCTCGCGCAGTCGTGGCGATGTCGCCAAGTTGAAGACGGGTGGTCCCATAGACGCCAAGGGTGGAGAGCGTCGTTTGCATCGTGTCGGCGTGAATATCAAGCGCCGCCCCGTTCAATCCCCTCTCGCTAAAAGCATTCGTCGCGACCCGAACATGGGCAAGATTGGCATAGGGATCGATCACCGACCAGTTGCCGAGATGGACCTTGTAGCCCAATTCTCCAAAACTCTGGAAAGTGCCCGCATCGTAATCCGAGATCAAGTTGTCGTTGAACCCCGGGAACGCAACGTTGCGGCTCATCTCAAGATCGTGCCATGTATAGGCAATGCCTGAGCGGAAGGCGATGGCTCCTTCTGGCACGCTCCACTCGGTGCCGGCATAGGTCCCGAAAGTGTAGTTATCGCTGCGGCCTGATGACGAAGAGGAGCCGACGTTGAAAGTGGAGCGGCTATAGCCTGCAAGAACACCGAACCGCCAGTCGTCAGATACCGACGCGTCGATCCCGGTCATGAAGCCGCCAATGCCGGATCTGGTGCTTGCGGCATTGCGATCACCCGATTGGCTTGTCCATCCGCCAAAAGCAGAACTCCAGGCTGCATAGCGCTGCAAGTCATAGGATGGCAGGTCAGAAGAAGTCGGGCCGGCGCCACGCTGAGTAAGCGAGTGATCCTTGCCATAGACCGGACAGGGTTGCGTGTTGCGCGACAGTTGCGTCGTACACTTCGTGATTGCCGGTAAGCAACGCGACGCCGCCGGACAACTGCAGCGACAGGTTGAACGGCAGTTATCTGCTCAATACCGATGGCCGCTTCACCAATAGCGGGGCTGTCGCGCCGCTCATCGATGGTCGTGACAACAACATAACGGCGAATGGGGGCTATCTGCAAACGTCCACCGGGCGCTTGCAGGTCGCAGTGAACGATACTGGTGCGTTCAGCCGCCTCGTGGTGCACGGAAGTGCGGCGCTCGACGGTACCCTCTCGATCGTGAACGAGCCTTTTAGACTTGTTGCTTTCAGCCAATGATTCGATGAGACGCTGAAATCATTGCCATACCAGCCAGCGATGGCAGAGCCAGATTTGCCGCCTCGCATCTGCTGAGGACCATAACCCATCACCCCCATCGGCGAGGATGGCGCGCCTCCAAAGGCCTGTTCGAGACGGTCATACACTGCAGAACGCGCATAGAAGCTGTCGTTGACACGCCTGCCCTTCTCCGACGCATAGATGGACGGCGAAAGCTGACGCAGCGCAGATGTCACCCCCGTGCCGTCGGGCGCGGAGAAGTCGAGTGCCGCGATCAGCGAGTGCAGTCCCGCCGCAGCATTGCCAGCTACCCGATCGAGCGCCGCGCCGACCGGGCGGCCCCATAACGCGAATAGGCATCGCTTGGGCGCGAGAGTGTCAACGCGTAGGTGTTGTCGCCCTGAGCTGTCGCGCTCGCCATTAAAGTCGGCGATTGCAGCGATGTCGTCACCTGTTGCGTCCAATGATGTTACCTTCATAACGGGTTGCAAAGCTTGCGTCCGGCTGTCCCGTTGAGTGACCATTCGCGTCAGGCGTCATACCGAACGTCAATTTGGTCAGGCGCGGCGAACCCTTCTCGTCAAGTTGGGCGTAATCAGACAGGATGTCCCCTGACAGCGTTGCGCCACCCATCACGTTGATCTCGCCCACATAACCACTGTTCGACATGTACATCGCCGCGTAACTGCCAGCCAGGCGCCCGGTCAGATCGAACGTGTTGACGAGCGGACCGTCGATTTCGTTCAGCATCGGGGCCGGGTTATTGCCAATCGTGCGAATATACCCACGATATTCACGGTGATTGCCCATCGCATTGTTGCCAAAGTCGAAGCTTGCTGCGATGCCATGCTCGCCGAGCGCCTGCACGTCGCGCTAATCAGACTCTGACCGTTGCCGTAGATAGAGTAACCGAACAACTTGCGCCGATCGATGGTATAGCCGATATCCTGCAACGCGGCCAACTCCGCCTCCATGAAAGATCTGTAATTCCGGTATCGCTGGTGGCTCATTAAGCTGTTCTTGAGCTCGCTATGCGAGACGAAGGCTGCATCCGGCGACCCGTCCTCATGCATCGCCTACACGGGAATACCGGGCATGGCGCCGGCCAGCACTTCACTCATATGCTTCCCGGCGAAATAGCCCTGATCGCGGCGCAGGTCGAAAACGTTGTCAGCTCGCGGGTTGGCGCAGCCGGAGCAATAGATCGCCTGTCCCGGCTTGGCTTGTTTGCCATTGTCATCGTGCAAATGGTCCGTCCAGGCATTTATCGCTTCGGGGAAATGCGGCGATGCTTCGTAGCCGTCAATAGTACTGGCGATTCCCATCTGATGGGCGATCTCATGAATCATAACGGGTGCAAGACCTATCGTTGGCGTCATCGGTAATTGCGAAGGGATGTATGCTTCGGCTGAAAACCCCATCTGTCCGATCGCAACCATGCCATGCGCCCCGTAGGTCAGCGAGCCGGGATCCTGCCTCGTGAGTGCCGCCTGCACCTTGTTCCCGCCATCGGTTGACGATTGGATAGAGGCCCATGCGTTGTCAATGGCAATCCTGGCGACGTTGACGATGGCCGGCGATTGACCCGGTA
Source organism: Bradyrhizobium sp. th-b2 (assembly GCF_000426785.1). Lineage (NCBI taxonomy): Bacteria > Pseudomonadati > Pseudomonadota > Alphaproteobacteria > Hyphomicrobiales > Nitrobacteraceae > Bradyrhizobium > Bradyrhizobium sp. th-b2. Next base: position 36,387 of record NZ_AUGA01000053.1, on the reverse strand, counting down.
TGACCTTAATGATTTCAGCCCAATACTGAATCGCAGCCAGTGAATGATCTATTTCCCATTGCGGCAAATTCCGCAGTGCGCGCTGCTCGTCACCTGGGCCACAACAAAAAGGGCCATCTCCGACACCGAATATCCGCGCCCGTATGAATGGCACGCCGTTCGAATCGGTGACATCGTAGGTTTCAACAGCCCCGCTGGGCGAACCGAGCAACGCGTGAACCGCAAGCACGATGGTCGTCATTGTCTTCGTTTTCATACTACACATTCTATTCTAGGCTTTTGATTGCAGGCGTGCTTTGCCATCGAGCTTCGAGCGCGTGTGCACAGCAGATGCGTGAGCGGAGCGCGACCGCTATTGGTTACGGAGGCCGCACGCCTTTGCGGCCATAACCTGACGGCAGCGTCGCAATATGAAAGGAAGGCTATAATCCTAGGACGACATTGATGAATCCAATCCACCCACAGAGGCGCGTCGTCGCCATCGCTGATGCCTTTGACTTCCACTTTTCGGGGCTCAACTCTGGCGCATCACGCTTGTCATTTGCGGCCAGCTGAGCTGCGGCTCGCCATGACCGGATATCACCGCCTGATGCCTGCGGCGGCCGGCGCGATGTCGGCCGTTTTCAAGGTGCCATCAACAATGCAAGCTCCCATTACGTTTGATCGCACGAAGATCTTATTCTGCAGGGAACAATCTCGACAAAGCATGCAGCTTCACGCAACTACCACGCGGTGGAGCAAAAAGCCGGGCCAATCGCCTGACACTTCCGCGCACGCGCAGCCAGCTGAACGCAGCATGCACGCATGGCGGCCCTTCTGTGTGAAAGCAGGCCTTCTGTTCGGTGACTGCCAATGTTGTCGCAAACTCGCCATCGCGCAGGACCACAACGACTGCCCGCGCCCGATGGCTGCAGCGGTTTCCTTTATTCATTTTTGCGGGCGATTGCCGCGATCAGTGCAAGGCTTGAATCGGGCTGCACGAAGCAGGCATTTTTATTGCACGCGTTACGATGGGCTTCGTCGTGACATGCTTCATCTACATCTGGGAAATCGGCGCGCGGCCTGGCCGCCTCAAGATAGACGGCGTGTAGGTTAGATGGAGAGCAACGCGCGCGACCTGGCTGGCCGAAGTCTTCGGCCAGATCGCGACCGAGATGGATCGGGGATGGCCAGTCAATTCACTCCGGAGCATCGAAAGCCGATTCTCGTTGCGCCGGACGAAAGCCTGACCGGCAGCGCCGTGTTGGGCGCAACGATCGGCAATATTCTCGAATTTTACGACTTCGGGACCTATAGCTTTTTCGCAATCCAGATCGGTCAGGCGTTCTTCCCGGCGAGCGACCCGTTTGCCAGCCTCATGCTGTCGCTCGCGACGTTTGGCGCGGGTTTTGTAACCAGACCGATCGGGGCCATCGTGCTCGGCTCGTACTCGGATCGGGTCGGGCGCCGGCCCGCGATGAATGCCAGCTTTGCCATGATGAGCGCCGCGATCCTCGCGTTAGCTGTTACGCCATCGTACGAGACGATAGGAATTGGCGCTCCGTTACTGGCCATTTTCGCACGTTTGGTGCAGGGCTTCGCTCTGGGAGGTGAGGTCGGTCCGACTACTGCCTATTTGATGGAAGCGGCCCCGGCCGAAGCCCGGGGTCTTGCTGTCTCGTTTCAGCCTGCCAGCCAACAGATAGCTGCAACCGCCGGAGCGCTGGTTGGAGAAATACTCTCCCTCGCGATGACAAGTGAGGCACTGGACGCGTACGGTTGGCGGATCGCGTTCTTGCTCGGCGCCGCCACGCTGCCGTTCGGACTTTGGCTGCGGAGCGCCCTGCCGGAGACATTACACCGCCCGGAAGCTTCGGCTCCCGTCGTCGAGAGTGCGAAGAGATTGCGTGCCGTCCGCCGCATGATGAGCTTGGGACTCGTCATTTTGGCCAGCTGCACAATTTTTACCTACATCACGGAATACATGACCACCTATGCGCTGAATACCTTGCAAGTTTCTGCGCCTCTCGCCTTCGCCACCACGCTCGTCAGCAATGCAGTAGGAATTGGCGCCGCACTGCTGGGCGGTTGGCTCGCGGATCGTGCCGGACGCCGGCACATCATGATATGGCCGCAGGTCACCGCGCTGCTGATGACCTATCCGGTGTTCTGGTGGATCGTAGAGAGCCGCAGTGCCATCGCACTTCTCGGAGGCCTCGGCGCGCTCACCTTCATCGGAACGGTCCCGTATAGCGCCTTCTATGTGAGCATGGCCGAAGGTTTGCCCAAGAACATCCGCGGCGGCGCCTTCGCGACGATTTACGCTTTTGCGATAGCGATCTTCGGTGGCACAGCTCAACCCATCGTCACCTGGTTGATCCACGTTACCGGGAACGCACTGGCGCCCGCCTGGTACATGCTTGTCGCTAGCGCGGCCGGATTCTGTGCCATGCTGATGATGCCCGAGACGGCACCGCCGAGAATTCAGAGCGCTGCGCATAAGCGAAGCCCGTCGTAGCGCTGGACAACGTGATCACGGGTCCCTTCCGCTCATATGGCGCTCCCCGTCAAGTCTTTGGGGAAGAAAGTAGGTCGGCCCGAGAGATGGGAATTGTCTTGATGAAGCATTCGATTTTTGCAGGAGGGGCCGGTGTTGGGGCCGCGCCTTCTTGTTGGGGTCGGGTAGGCTCTCGAGCTTTTCGCTTTTTCCTGCTGGATGGTCATCGGCATTGGAACAAGCGATGGGCAATCCGCGTGATGATCGCTGCAACACGGCGGGTTTCTTGCTGCGCAGCGCAAGAGGCCCCCTTGCTAGCCAGAATAGGCTGCCTGTGCCCGACCAGTATCGAATCGATAGCTATGTTAATGAGATAGGCTTCAGACGCCCAGACAGTTCCGACCCGCTCGCCTACGGGACGCAGACTGCAACAAATCAGCGCTCGTCTGTTCTGCCAGCAAGACAAGCCCGAGCAAATCATTCCCTTCCAGAGCCAATGAAACAAGGCGGCACCACCACTCTACGTCATCGGGAGTGCATGAATTCTCCCAGACAGGCAAGCATGCGAGTTGCGCTGCCGTGGATGTCCGGCAATTCACCCTGGCAGAGGCAATAGCTACCGCCCGTTTCTGATCGGTCGGCAACAATACCGAGCCTGTCGGAGCAGAGAATGACGCGGTCCGCGCCACCAATTGTAGCCAACCAGCGCGATCAAGTCACCGCGGTCGACGATCAGCGCCCCCTGCTTTAGCACCAATTCAGCGAAGCTCAATTGATCGTGAGCGTCATCACTTGGCCAAGTGGGCATCAACAGCCCCGGCGTGTTCCAACTCAGCGGTGTTCTTGACGTGGACAGCATTCGCACCGGCGCGGTGATCGGACGCAATCGCGACATAGAGCGCCGGTAGCACGAAGAGCGTGAACAACGTTCCGATGGACATGCCCGCGACGAGCACGAGCCCAATCGAGAAGCGGCTCGCGGCGCCAGCGCCCGTTGCGGTCAACAAGGGTAAGAGACCAGTGACCATCGCCGCCGTGGTCATCAAGATCGGACGAAGTCGAACGCGCGCCGCCATCTCGATAGCCGAGCGGCGGTCGAGCCTCTCCTTGAGCTGCAGCTCATTGGCGAACTCAACCATTAAGATACCGTGCTTGGAAATCAGCCCGACCAGTGTCAACAGCCCGACCTGAGTGTAGATGTTCATCGTCGACAAGCCAAAGAATAGCGGGATCAAGGCCCCGACGACCGCCATCGGAACGCTGATCATGACGATGAGGGGATCGCGCAGGCTTTCGAACTGTGCCGCAAGCACCAGAAAAATGATGATGAGTGCAAACGCAAAGGTGATGGCGAGTTGATTACCCTCGCGCACATATTGGCGAGCGTCGGCAAGGAAGTCGTGGCTAAAGCCTGCGGGCAGCATCTTTGCCTCCTCGTCCAGGTAGTCCACAGCCTGACCGATCGTGACACCAGGCATCGGTACAGCCTGGAAGGTCGCGGAGTTGAGCTGGTTGTAGTGGGTGAGCGTGTTCGGATCGGTCGCAGTCTCGATGGAAACCACGGTCGACAGCGGCAGCATCGAGCCTCTCGCAGTCTTCACATAATAGCTTCCAAGTGATTCCGGCGTCAGGCGGTTTTCGCGCGCCAGTTGCGGGATCACCTGGTAGGAGCGCCCCTGCAGGTTGAAGCGGTTCACGTAGTTGCCGCCGAGCAGGGTCGCAAGCGCGCCACCGACGTTCTCCATGGTGATGCCAAGATCGCTTGCCTTGGATCGATCAACCTTGATTTGCACCACGGGCTGATTGAACTCAAGGTCAGAGTCGCTGACCGCGAACAGACCGCTCTTGCGAGCGGCATCCTTCAGCTTCGACATCTGCTCATAAACGGACTGGAAACCTAGGGTCGAACTGATCACCATTTGCACCGGCAGGCCGCCCGATCCGCCCGGAAGAGGCGGCAAACCAAAGGCAAATGCGTTGATGCCTTCGATTTTGGACAGCTCGGCCTGAACGGACCACTTGAGCGCGATCGTTGATCTCTTACGCTCGTCCCAAGGCTTTAGCAACATGCCGGCCATGCCGCCCTGCGGCCCGCTGCTGCCGTTGAGCACGAAGCGCAAATCGGTCTCGGGAAACTTCTGGAACGCTTTGTCGAGCTTGGCGCCGTAATAATCGAGGTAATCGATATTGGCGTATTTCGGCGCTTTAGTCAGCGCGAATATGATGCCCTGATCCTCCTCGGGTGCAAGTTCCTTGGACGTATGCATGTAGAGAAAGCCCGCAAGGCCCAGCATGGTCAGCGCAAACAGCCCGGTAATCGGACCATAGTCGAGCGAGCGGTCGAGGTTGCGACCGTACCAGCGGGTCGTGGCGCCGAACGCGCGGTTCACACCCCTTGCAAACCGCCCCTCCTCAGAGTTCTTCAGGAAGACCGAACACATCATCGGCGAAAGCGTCAACGCAATTGCGCCCGACACGATGACCGAGCCCGCCAGCGTGAACGCAAATTCGCGGAACAGCGCGCCGGTGAGGCCGCCGATAAAGCCGATTGGCGCGTACACGGCGGCCAGCGTGATCGTCATGGAGACGACGGGACCGACGATCTCGCGCGCCCCCTGGGTCGCGGCCAGCGCGGGCGGCGCGCCTTGTTCCAGATGGCGATGAATATTCTCCACGACGACGATTGCATCGTCGACCACGAGACCAATCGCAAGCACCATCGCGAGAAGGGTCAGAAGATTGAATGAAAACCCCAGCGCCAGCATCATGCTGCAGACGCCAACAAGCGACAGCGGAATGGTAACGACGGGAATGATGACCGACCGAAACGAGGCCAGGAACAGGAAGATCACGACCACCACGATCAAGACGGCCTCGACCAGCGTCTTCTCCACCTCATCGATCGATGATTGAATGAACTTCGTGGAGTCGTAGGCCACTTTCATCTTCAGCGAAGGCGGCAAGTTGCGCTCCATGTCTGGAAATAGCGTCCGTACGCCTCGTACGATGTTCAGTGGATTGCCTTGAGGGCTCGCCTGCACGCCGATGAAGACCGCGTGCTCGCCGTTCATGGAGACACTGGCGTCTGCGGTCTGCGCGGCAAGCTCGACCGTCGCAATGTCCTCCATGCGCACAAATCCGCCGTCATTGGCCTTGACGATCATGCGCTTGAAGTCATCGACACCGCGCAGATCAGTGTTGGCCGTGATGTCGGAGATGGTGAGATAGCCCTTGACCTGACCGGCCGCGGCCTGGAAGTTGTTGGCGGCAATTGCAGCCGAAACGTCCGCCGGCGACACGCCATGCCCCGTCATTTTCACAGGATCGAGCCATAGCCGCATCGCAAAACTCTGGCCGCCCAGGATGTCCGCCGCTGCGACCCCCTCTACAGTCGACATAACCGGCTGCACCACGCGTGAAAGATAGTCGGAGATCGCGCTGGCCGTCAATTCCTCGCTGGAGAAAGCGATATACATGACAGCGGTGGTCTGACCGGCTGACTTGGTGACGACCGGATCGTTTGATTCCTTCGGAATTTGAGACTTGACCGAGTTGACCTTGGAGAGCACTTCGGTAAGCGCCTCGTTGGGATCAAAATTGAGCTTGATGTAGACCTGGATCGTCGAGCTACCGAGCACCGATGAGGACGTGATGTAGTCGACGCCCTCGGCGGACGCCACTGCCTGCTCCAGGGGGGCCGTGATGAACCCCTGGATCATGTCGGCGGAGGCACCCGGGTAGGAGGTTGTGATATTGACGACCGTGTTTGACAGCTTCGGATACTGCCGGATCGGCAGAACGGCGGCCGCGCGAAGGCCGATCAACAGGATCAGCAGACTGATGACGACTGATAACACGGGACGTTTGATGAAAAGATCGGCAAATGCCATCGAGGCTCTCGCATTCAGGAGGGTGACGCAAATTCGCTGGCACTGGCAAGTCGCGCTCCAGTTACGGTCATCAGCGCGGCTGACAGTGGCAAAGACCCCAGAAGGAAGCGGAATCGGCTGCTCTAACGGCTAGTTCCTAGGCAGAAGATCCGATCCTCCACTTCTCCATCGCCATTCCTTGGATGAATCTTTGCCCTTTTGATCGCTGATCGCTGATCGCTGATCGCTGATCGCGAGTAAGGACACACCTCTTCAGGATAAAGACCCATGTCATTTTGTGCGCAATCGGCCCGAGGTCCGACTCGGAATACGGAAGCGGGCTCACGCATTTCCATTCCGCTTCATCCTCACGCCTCAATGGCACGCAACGCCTTGCAGCAAGCGGATCAGTCGGCACTAACGGCTTCCGCGCCGCTGTCGAATGATCCAGCGGCGACGTCGAAAGTACAAACAACTCGACGAGTGACTCAACTCTACAAAGGCAAGCGCGCGATATAGAATGGGTTGCCAAACCTATACCAAGGTTTGTCGGCGCCTTACGCCGGCATGAGCCGCGCGAGACTTGCGACGTGCCCCCGGGGCCAAGATGGACCGGCGCACAAATGCATTCTAGAGATGCCCATGTTGGTCGCCGTGACGTCGGGCGGTTCCGGGTCGATGCGAACCTCGTCAATCTCCGGCGAATATGGGGTCGCCCGCTTGCAGGCGATAACGCTCGGGCACGATGCGACCGGATGGAAGACGGCAAAGGCGGGCAACACGCACAGCGTCGGTCCTGCTTCGAGGCCAACCTGGATCGGTTTCCAGAAATTCGCGCCAAGTGCTGCCGGCTTCCGTACAGCATTGCGTTGGGCTTGATGCCGATATAGGAACGCCACGTTGCAGCGTCACGATTGCGGCCACCATGATCCGTCACATCGTCTTCTTCACAGCCAACGATCAAGCCGGCATCGACCAGATCGTCGAAGGTCTGTCAGTTCTCACCGCAATCCCGTATGCACGCCGGCTCGAGATTGCGCGCAACCGCAAGAGCGATCAACTCGGCAATGAAGTCGACGTCGTGGTGTACGGTGAGTTCGACAGCGAGATGGATCTCGCTGCGTACAAAACGCACGGTTTGTATCAAGAAGCGATCCGGTGCGTCCGGCCACTTCGGGAACTGCGGTTTGCCGCTGACTACGAACTGTCAGCAGATGTCTATTTCGCTGAACCGTCAGGGTTGAGCCAAGTTGTTCGACGCCCCCGACGAGCTAGTCGCAGCTAAGCATGATGATGATCAGCCTCGAGGCTTTGTACGTGTCGGACGGAAATTGCGCTTGTTCGCGCCGGGACAACGATCAGAGCCGGCTTTACGGCCTGCCGATCATCGGTAACCGATAGCCCTATGCACGTCCGCGAGTTGCAGTGGATCGAGCCTGTCAAGGCGCTGCGATGCCTTGCGCAGCACCCGCAGCTTACCTTTCTCGATAGCGCGGCAGGGCATGAACTTCTCGGGCGGTACTCATATTTGACCTGCGAACCGTTTGGCACCTATTTGGTCGCCGATGGACAGGCAAGCTGGAATGCAGAGGCCGTTGCGGGCGATCCATGGGTGGTCCTGCGAAGCCTTCTCGCCAGATACCGAGCAGCACATCGCCCCGATCTCCCGCCGTTCCAGGGCGGCGCCGCCAGCTTCCTTGCTTACGACATGAACCGGACACTGGAGCGACTGCCGGCCCCGTCACTTCCCGGCCTCCGCTTACCTCAATCAATTCTACATTTCTATGACGTGGTGGTCAGTTTCGATCAGCGCGACCAGAAGTGCTGGATCGTCTCTACAGGATGGCCGGAGCAGGAGCCCGCTCGACGAAACGAGCGTGCGCGTCGTCGCGCTGATGAGTTTGCAGCACTGCTTGCCAGGCCAGGGTTACCTCGACTCACAATCCCTAGCAGGGCGGGACCGTGGCATTCGAACTTTAGCCGCGAAGGCTTCATGCCGGCGGTCCAACGCGTCATCGAGTTGATTCTGGCCGGGCATATATTTCAGGCGAACATCGCGCAATGTTTCAGCGCCAGGGTGTCGCCGCTATTCGATCCACTGACCTTCTATTGCCAGCTCCGCTCATCGAACCCGGCCCCGTTTGGAGCGCTCTTGCGCTACGGAAAGCTAACGATCGCATCGAGCTCTCCGGAACGATTTCTGAAACTTGACGGACAGCAGGTCGAAACACGCCCCATCAAGGGGACAATCGCGCGTTCCGCCGACGGCGAGGAAGATCGGCGCCGCGCCAAAGTGCTTCTTGCGTCCGAAAAGGATCGCGCCGAGAACGTCATGATTGTCGACCTGCTGCGCAACGATCTGTCACGCGTCTGTACAGACAATTCGGTCGATGTCATGGCACTGTGCAACCTGGAATCCTATGCCTCAGTGCATCACCTCGTCTCAATCGTCAGCGGCACTCTTGCTGCGGGCCAAGACGCGGTTAGCCTGCTTCGCGCCTGCTTTCCGGGCGGCTCCGTGACTGGTGTTCCAAAGGTGCGATCGATGGAAATCATTGCGGACCTCGAGAAAGTGGCGCGAGAGGTCTATTGCGGGGCGATCGGCTTCGTTGGATTCAGTGGACAGATTGACACGAACATTGCGATTCGTACTGTGACGATCGACGGCGACCTGGCTATGTTTCATGCAGGGGGCGGAATAACGGCGATGTCAACTCCTGAAGCCGAATATGAGGAGACGCTTGCCAAGGCACAGCGCCTCTTTGATGCTTTTGATTCCGAGATACCCGGTGCATTTTGATTTTCATCATCGATAATTACGATTCCTTCGTATTCAATATTGCACGTTATCTTCGCATGCTGGGTGCAGAGACAGAAGTCGTCCGAAATGACGCGATCAGCATCACCGATCTCGTTGCGCTCAAGCCGCGCGCAATCGTCATTTCTCTCGGCCCCCGCACGCCAATGGAAGCCGGCATTTCCACTGCCGTCGTCCGCGAGCTTTCGGGTCGCGTCCCCATTCTTGGCATCTGTCTTGGACACCAGTGTATTGGCAGCGTTTTCGGGGGGCGCGTGGCGCCGTGCCCGTTGTCCCACGCACGGGCGAGCCTCACCAATAACGCATGCCGGTCGGGGATTGTTCAAGCAGCTTCCGTCTCCACTTCCTGCCGGACGCTACCACTCTCTGGCGGTCGAACTCGATGAGTCCGACGCTCCGCATCTCATGGTGACAGCTCGTTCAAGTGAAGGCGAGATCATGGCTCAAGCACACCGGCATCAACCAACCTATGGCGTGCAGTTTCACCCTGAGTCAGTACTAAGGTCACATGTTGCTTATGAATTTTTTGCAACTGGCAGCGAGTTTCCGAGCGTGACATCGGAAGTCACGCGCGCGGTAGCTTGGCCCGAGTCAGAGCATGGCACACTGCGCACTTGATCTGGCTTGCCTAACGTTGTGCGGTAAGCACCGACCAGTCGAAGATGTAATGAGAAAGCGCGAAAGAGCTCAATTGGTACGATGCGTACGCAACTTTTTCTTTTCGTTCGGTCTAAATTGAATTACTTGGGGTGCACAATGCGTGGACCTCTTCGCATTGCCTCCATTCGATAACAGGCGGACTATCCTCCAGCCTGGTCTCAAAAATGCTTATTCGAGATCCGCCAAGAAGTTGGCGGTGCCTTGCGGTAGCCTTCACTACCGCCGCCCTAGGGGGCTTTCCTCCCTTGACTTGGCCGCCGGTCCTATGGATCGGCGGCTTCCTTCGGTGTTGATTGAGGAATCAAAGTCAATCTGCACGCGATCGGCGCAGGCGCGCGACAGGCCGCGACGCTCGTGCCGGGGCTTGAGAGAACTTTATGCAACACAGAGGTGTGCAATTCAGCATTCGGGAAGCTCTGCCAGGCGAATGGCGCTACAGTTTTAAGATCGATGGCAGGACGGTCCCAGCGGCAAGACCCAAACGAGATTGCAACTTCTTGCGATCCGTCGGGTCAAGGATGGAATTGATCGTGAACTAAATCGAAGCGTGGGCAGTGCGAGTTGATATTGGAGTGGGCACCTTTCCCAAGTGCCCCGTTCGGGGGGATGCAAAGCCGCTCAACAGAGCTCCATGTCGGACTTCCGCGCGCGCATCAGGCGATAGGTTCCCGGAAGCCGCTCAACGGTAGCTTCACCGAGAAGCTGGATGGTCCCACGAGGGTATCACCACGAACGGCACTCTGCTGCGATACACTCCAACTATCGAGTAGCCCGCTTTGGCCCCTGCTCCGCCTCGGCAAACGCATAGGTTGGGCAGTCGCTCGAGGCTATGCTCAACAACGACCTACAGAACGCAGGCGTGAGCTTGCCGCGGTGGATCACGACGTTCTCATGACCCGTCGCGGCTCGGGCGTTCTGCCAGAGTCGATTGTAGCCGCGCTGTTCGTTGGACTTCACGTGGCAAGCGGCGAAGTCGCTGTCGTCCAGCGTTGCCAACTGCCACGCATATACCGGCCGCTTCGTATGGATGTGCACCCACATTGGACTTGGCATCGTATCATTGCGAAGCGCATTGGGCTGCAGTTTGATCTCAAACAGCGTCCCTGGCTCGCCCTTCAACGCGCGTGGCGGATCCGGATGCGCCAGCTCCCCGGCCGCCCGCAAGTGTTCAAGGTAACTCTGCGACGGAAAGGCGTAGGTCTTCATGCAATCGATCCTGGTCGTGGCCTTTCGTTCCTTCAAAGCCTTGGCAAGCCCCTGCACATCGGACAACATTACGTTGAGCCGGACTGTTTTACTGTGCACGTCGCGCACTTGCGCGGGCGTGAATACACCGCGTCGACGGGGCTGCTCCAGCGAGGCTAGACAGGCTTCAATCTCCGCGGCTTGCGTCTGCAGGCGCTCGACGACAGTGTCCACGACGTGGTCGGCGTCCTCGGGTTTCATGTGGCGCGCTTGCGAGGCGGCCCTTTGCTGACCGGCCAGATCGAACTGCAGAAGTTCGTCCAATCGCTCGAGCAGACGCGCCAATGCCTCCTTCGACGGTGGGGCCTGCCATATCGCCAAGTGCCCCGTCGCTAACGATGACGCTCTCGCATGTGCCTCCTCCGCAGTCGCAAGTTTCTTCGTGCCCAGATCCGAGAGCACGATAACCCTGGCTGTCGGCGGGGTGCCGGCGTCGGGCCCTGCGACCAAAGGCTCCGGCAGCCCGGCCGCCGAGCTCCCCGCGCCAGGAGCCGGCGTGCGCTTGCCCTTCCCCTTCCTGCGCGCTGCATTACCTTCGGTGACTGCAGCCCTGCGGGTCGTATTGACCGGCGTCCCAGCCCCATGTTCGGCCTGTGGTCCAATGATGGCCGGCATCTTCGGTTGCACCACCACGAGACGCATGACGTCGTCCGCCGTGACCCACGCGCCCTCCACGATCTGGTTCAAGAGGTCCATTGGGAGGTCGGCACCCGTTCCGACGCCGCTCAACTCGACAATGATGTCATGCAACGTCCCACCAAATTCCGACAGCCGCTCCATGACCCCTTCCAGAACGGCGCAGTGCTCCGCATCGAGCGCCCGTCCTTGGCTGTTTAGCACAGCGTCGACTGTCGAGACGAATGCCGGAAAAACATCCTCGATGAAGGTTGCGAGCAAACGCGCGCGCCCGTCCTCACCCATGAGGATCTGCTTGACGGCTGGTTCGAACGTGCTCGCCCGCGGCTCAATCAGCACCTGCGCGAGGGCGATCTTCGATTGCAGATACATGCACTGCGTATACAGTGCCCAGCCCGTGTGCAATCGTAGCGTGGCCTCTTCGGCCTGCCGCATCTCGGCTGCTGTACCTGGCAAGTTCGCTGTGGCCACGCAGACCGACCGCATTCGTTCCGAGCGCAATGCCTTCTTCCCCCACCACTCCGTGCAGGCCAAATGGTGCTTCGCTACACTTGAAGCCGCGCGGCTCAGCTGGTCGGGCGGAGCGTTGGATTGGCGCATCCGGCCAAGCACGGTTGCCGCATTCTTCCTGTTCTGCTCCAAGGCGTAGATTGTCGGCGTGGCCAGTGTGTTGCATTGGTCAGCCGCATCGAGCACCTCGTCGCGGACCCGGCGGGCCTGATCGTCAGACAGCATGCTCCGCGCCAGATGCGCGGGCAAGCTTGCGTAGTAGTCCAGGACTGTTGAGCCGGCCTTGACGAGCTGATCGATCAAGTTTTGCGCCTCAGACGAGTTCCGACATTGCATAGCCGCATTGCGGCAAGCATCAAGTTCCTTAAGCAGGCTATCCATTCGCTCTGCTGCATTGACATCGTCGCCACTCGAGGAAATGGGGACTGCGCCACCCGAAGTTCGCGGTTGGCCGGCGAGCGGCGCCGTTCTATCTTGAGGCCCGGGGCGCATACGCTCGACGACGGAGTCGAACGATTGGCCACCTTCCCCTGGGGCGAGATCGTACTGCGAGCGCGAACCGCTCGATCTCCACGTGCTGTCCGCTCCTGTAGGCCCAACGGGCGATTTGTCTGGTCGGCCAATGCCGGTCATATTCCATCTCCGATCAGTGAGAATGTGCAGCCTACTAGATGGGCCGCCTGGCTGACGACTGGCTGACGAAAAGCGTTCTCTCGGATTCACAAGGAAATCCAAATCGACAGGTGCGGGATAGTCAGCCGCATCATGACCGCGGCCGCCATAACGATATGCTTGCAGCCCGCGCCGGCATCCGCCGTGACGGCAATCCTTAAGAACCGGCAGCTATGCAGGCGCCTTTATCTGCGGAAGGCCACAACATTCTCCGCCGCGGGTACACGGAAACCTCTCGCGCTGCGATCGCTATTCACCGCTGACGCACCTCTGACCATTCAACAGAGATGGTAACTTTCGATAGGATAAACTTCCGCCCACGCGCATCGAGTGTGGAACTTTGGAAAGCTGTTGCCTGCCATCAAAGCCGGCGGGACGATCAAAGCCATCATCGATGATATGAAGCGGCTCGAGGCCAGACAAGCGAAGTCGAGGGAGAACCTCCCGAACGCGGCAGAGCCGCCGCCTCTCCTACATCCCGATATGACGGATATCAGCGTCAGTGCCTAGGTGCGGCAGGCCACAGCATGCGAGTTGACATAGCTGCTTTCCTGGCAGCTCGTCAGCTTCTGGACAGCCGACTCTCCTACCATAGCAATCTGGTCTCTCGCCGAAGGAACTGCTGACGCTGAGCTATCCATTGGGCGGACCTGCAAGAGACCATGTTCCCAAAGGCAACAAGGAGAGCAGCATGGACTTAAACCGAATCGGCGGTGCCGGGCCGTCAAGGTCCCCAGAGGAGTACGCCTGGAATCAAGAGGATGAAGATTACCTTCGTCAGTTCCTGGATGAAGCAAGGACGAACGAGGCGGGGCCCTCATCGGCTGCCCCTGAGGAAACATATGATGTCTCATGGGCGGTTCCCGAGAGATTTTCCCATGGTTCTCAACCCGCCCCGCAACGAATGATCGAGAGACTGTCCCACCACGGTCTTTTGCCGGACGCGGACCAGCCGACGATGTCCTACGAGATCCGGGGTCACCGCTATACGGCCACGCAGGACCCGACCAGCGGCACTCGTCTCATCCACAATCCCCCGGAGGACCAGAGGATGGGCGAGGGGCCGCAGGGCGTACCAGATTTCGGAGCATTCTTCCGGGAGACCTGCCGTCGCAACGTCCCGCTGCCGGAGCAGTGGGCCCCGCTGGCCCTGATCGAGAAGCTGCGCGAGGCGGGTTACATGCCTACCCCTGACCACCCAACAACCATCGCGCTCGACGGCAAGCTGCACAAAGCCGAATTAATCGAAGGAGGGTTCGTCAGACTTACGCGGCAAGGGTGAGACTGCAGACGATGACTGAACCAGCCCGTGGCTAGCGTCCTGCAGCCTTCAGGCCTGTTACATAGTCGCCAGAGCTAAGCAACCGAGTTAGAGCGGCAATTCTTGTTGCAGGCTGCTTTGAGAATGCGAAGTTCTGAGGCTTTGAGCCTCAGAACCTCGCAATTCCGCTTTCCGAACGCCCTTCGGGGATGAAGCATGTCTCCCTATCCATGTCCGAGGAGGGATGCGCCGAAGATGTACCCAACCATGGGATCAGGCGATCTGTTCTGGGCCAAGCTGGACCGGATCAGCAAAGCGCGAATTGGTTCTGCTCGCCGGCCAGATCGATGGGATTGGATCGACAGCGAGTCGTGCCGCTTATCGCGAGAATGTTGGCCGGATTTCGCGACGCACTTCATGATCGGGCTGCTGTTGCTCAAGCGCACTTGCGGGCTCTCCCGGCAACGGCGGAACAGCTTTTTTAGTCGATCCGGAGCCCACCCGCGCGAGCAAATATGGAGGCGCCAATAGCCGACACGGCGGCGTCCAGTGGGCGATCGTCTTTATGCGCAGCGAAGTCCAGCGGTAAGCGGCAAACTGAGGCCGTTCAGGCGGCGTGATTCCATGGCATAAGTGTCTCATCTCGCTGTTTGGCCAGCCGTTGGTAATGTGCTGAAGCGTAAGGGTAACCCACCCACTCCACCAGACGAGGTCTCTTTCAGTCTCTTTGCCGCTTACAGTCTCTCAGATCGGACTGAATTGTTGTGGTGAGGGAAAACGACCCGAGATATATCGATTGAGAGACCTTTGGCTGCCGCATAAGCCCCGCTCTTTGGAAATGACACGCCAGTCTGCGCCTGCAGAGGAGAGGAGCCAACGATCATGCCGTCCCAACTAGATGCAGAACGTCCGTCAAAACATATTTTCTTTCTCGCGTTCGAATTGAGCAAAACCTATCTTGCGCAACGTTTTCAAAGTTGACTCATGCTGAACTGCCGCCCATTTTTCGCCTTCTCAGAATACGGTCATAGGAATATCGCTGCGAGCGTACCAAGCGCGCCAAGCACCAGCCCGATCAGCGAACCAGCCGTCGGCACATCTCGAAAGAGCAGAAGCGTGAGACTCGGTTCCACCACTAAACTTGCTCCCACCGAGATGGAGATGATTATCCAAATATTCTTCAGATGCATGTAGCCTAGTGCGTATCCGCAGACGAGCAGGATACCGCCGAGGGATATCAGCAGGAACATCGGCAGGAGCGCTGTCAGATGCCCGCCGCCTGCCTTTCCAAACTGCTTTGAGGCAATCAACTCCGCGATTATCGAAAGCGCTTCTCCAAGCAAAAGCGCTCCCACCGCTACAATCTTCAATATTGAGCTCATACGCTCCTTAAAGGCGCCGGCACCGCAAAGGGCTTGGCCAGGCACTAGCGCTCACGGAGCTCCGTGCCCATGAGCAGCTCCTTAGTACCGATCGACGCCGATTAGGTACCAATGGAGCAGCAAGACTGGTCAAAAAGAACGCAACCGTGATGCGGGTGTCAGCTCCCAATCCAGAGCATCACGGCCTAAGCTGCGATCCGCACGGGAAGCACGGAATAACCGTGCACAAAATTTGACGCAATTCGCTCGGGCTCGCCGACAACCTTGACCTCTAGCCCCGCATTCAACATTTCCTCCCACAGGATTCTCAACTGCAGTTCCGCAAGATGTCGACCAACGCAACGATGGATGCCGAAACCGAACGAAAGATGCTGCCGCACGTTCTTGCGGTCGATCACGAAGCTGCTCGCGTTCTCGATGACCTCTTCGTCGCGGTTACCAGAGATGTACCACATGACGACCTTGTCACCTTGCCTGATTCGTTTCCCACCCACGATGGTATCGACCACGGCGTTCCGGCGCATATGTGCGATGGGTGTCTGATATCGAATAATCTCGGACACGGCGCTCGACACCAGCTTGGGATTATCGCGTAGTTTTCGCAACTCGGAGGGATACCGGTTCATGAACAGGAGCCCCCCGGTGATCGAATTGCGCGTAGTATCATTGCCTCCCACGATCAGCAGAATCAGATTCCCGAGAAACTCACTCGGATCCATATGGCGCGTCGCAGGAGAATGCGCCATCATGGAAATCAAGTCGAGGCGAGGCTCGGCATTGATGCGCTCATTCCAAAGACGGGTAAAATAGTCCAGGCACTCGAACAGGATTTTGCTTCGCTTGTCCCAGCTATCGACAGCATGACCTTTTTTCGGAATTGTAACACCTACGTCCGACCAATAGGTCAAGAGCCGCCGATCCTCAAATGGAAAGTCGAATAGTGTGGCGAGCATCTGCGTCGTCAACTCAATGGAGACCATGTCCACCCAATTGAACGCATCATTGCGCGGCAAGCCGTCCAGAATCGTCCTGACCCGACAGCGAATTAAGCCTTCGAGTTTTGTCAGATTTTCCGGTGCAACTATCGGACTTACTGTATCGCGCTGCTCGCGATGTTTGGGAGGACCTATCTTGATGAAACTCTGAGTCCAGTGCTCATCAGGCACATCGATAATCGTGACTCCTCGCTCTGACGAAAATACCTTATGATTTGTATCTACCGCCAGGATATCTCGGTATTTCGTTAGGGACCAATAGGGACCATAAGGACTGTCTTGGCAGTAATGAACGGGATCTTCCCTTCGCAGCCGCTCGAAGCAGCTCCATATGCTATTATCTTGAAAACGCTTTGCTTCGCTTACGTCCAGATTGCTCAGCGGGATATTGCAAGCATCGTCGGCTCCAACGTCTGCCAATCGAGTTTCCATGATCGTCTCCGCAGATCTTGCTCGCTCGAGAGCTTACGGATCCATATAGCGATTTAAGGTTTCGAGCTGCCGTAGTGTCTTGTTGGGGGTTGTCGTTCGACACGGTATCGCAAAGTTTACGCAACCACCCCCTACCATTTCCGGCAGTCAGGATCGCATTGACTCTCTAAATCAATCTGTTCCAGTGGATCGATGAGAAACTATCACCGGTAGACAGGCGTCGCGTCATGGCAGCCGCATTACTGCTCGAGCTATCGAACAGGACGCAATGTGATCCTTCTTTGAAAACGGCTAACCCCGCCATCTTCGGCTGCTCGGGACCGCCCCCTCAATTCATTACTTCGTTGGCCGCAGGATCGTGGGCGACAACTGCCAAAGTGATCGTCGCCGCCGAAATCAATTACCGTTCCGCCGAGAGAAGCCAATTTGTACTTCAACACGGCGACTAGCCTGCGAGCGTCCATCATCCTGAGGAGCAACTTGCCATTTAGGCAGGGCAGGACGTTTTCGCGAACGATCGGCATCGAGTTCGCGATGCGCGATCGCCTGCTGCATCGCATGCATATCCTCCAGACCGGCCGCGTTGGTTGCCGCCCGCGCGAACGCTGCGGTTTGGTGGCGTCGCCCCGCTGCGGAACGCCGCGCTGCTTGCAATTCCTTGCGCCGGGACCTGAAAGGATCAGACGAATGACAGCACACCTCATGGCGTTACAAGACCTAAATCCCAGCCGCCGGGAACTACAGATTACGACGACGGCAGGGTGCATCGTCCGATGTTCCTATTGTCCCCAGGATAAGTTCGCAGAACGCCAACGACCCGTGTCCCAAGCGAAGCACCTTGGTCTTCAGGATTTCAAGCGATGTCTGGCACGCGTACCAGCGGTTATCGATATCGGCTTTGCGGGTTACTCGGAGCCTTGGCTCCATCCGGAATGCACGACGATGGTTGAGTATGCTTACACACGCGGCCATGGCATCCGCATTTTCACGACCCTTGTCGGAATGAATAGGAGTGACGTTCGACGCTTGCAAATGCTGCAGTTCAAGAGCTTCGTCGTGCACGTCCTCGATGACGGCACTTACATGAACAGCCGCCTTGTCGGAAAGACCTATCTCAATGTCATGCGGAGACTGGTCGAGGCGAACATTCCCTCAATTCGATACATCGTTCTTGGCAAAGTCCATCCCAAACTCGCCGACATCATTCCCGCCAAACAGTTAACGCGCTTACGGCCGCTGACGAGCAGGCGAGGACGTACTGATCCGAGTATCATCAAACCACGACGGCCTCTCGTCGGCACTCTAACTTGCATTGGCGAACGGCAAAATCGAAATGTCCTCCTCCCGAACTGCGACATTAGTCTGTGCGGCATGGATTTTGAGCGGCATCATGTCCTGGGCAATCTTCTGCGAGACGAATACGAGGATCTCTTCGAAACACCGATATTTCGCGAAATCATCGATCGCATGAACGGAATGGACGGCTTTCTGCTTTGCAGGAGATGTGAATATGCCAAACCGCAATCGTCGGGAGGCATGACCGGTGCCGGTCACGCCTTTTGAGGAGCAGGCCAGCAAATGCCAACGCTATGAGTTGTAAGCGACGAAATGACAGGAGCGAAGCGTCGCCTTTCGCGCCCGAATTATTGAGGTCTGCTGAACACCGGCGCCCCCCCGTTACGATGGCTTGGGCGAACTGACGCAAATTCGTGCAACTCGGCCAGAGGGGAGCAAAAGACGGCCAGAACTGATTCTGGCCGTCGGCACGAAACTATCGTGTCAGGATACGAAGAACCTCCGTAGAATAAGGTAGCGACGCCGCTTCCCCGCCGCGGCGCAGTCGCCGCCTCGATCACCAGATGAACTTCGCGCCATCAGGCAGTTCGCAGACAAACTCGCCCTGGTTCACGAGTTCGGTCGTCCCGATGACAAGCTTGGAGGCCTGCACCGTGAGTTTACCTTCGCGGCTGAGGCTATGACGAATGCATTCGGTCACGGCATGCCCGGAGCTGTCCACGGTTTGGTGCGCATTGGCGAAGCTGATGCCGTTCCGGGTGGTCACCCTGAAGGCATTGATGACCAAACCGGCCTGCGTCGCCGACCCGGCCTTTCCACCCTCGGCGGCGGTACAGCGGCTCATATCCAGTATGAGCTTCACATTCTTGCCCGTCTGCAAGGCAGCACCTCGACGTATTTCGGCGAGGGCTCATCGGCCCGGGCCATCGCGCTCACGCAGGCGATCGAAAGCAAGGACAATAGGATCGACAGGCCTTTGCCAATAAACTTCATAGGTTTTTCCTCGGTGAGAACCACAGATCGCAGAAGCGCAACGTTGCAGGATCTCGTGCTCGCAAGGCCGTTTGGCGAGTTCGAGCATCACGTGCGGTCGCGCTTTGCGACAAAAACAACCTATCGTAAACAGGCGCAAGTGGTTGTGGCGGCTATTCCGACGTCACAACCTCGTAGGTCAGGTTTGCTGAAGTCGCTTCTCCTCGGGCGACATCGCCGGACCGACTTCATCAAAGACGCGGCCACTTGGAAACCACAAGCGGCAAAGCTCCTCCAACGGAGGTCGACATGATTGAGCGGATGAGCTTTTAAATGTGTGTAAGCGCGCGGTTTCCGGTCAACAGTTCGACCAGGGCGCATCTTGCCAGGTTGTTTACGGTGATACCTGCATGGCTCTCTGCCACCTAAACAATACGTCCACAATGAGGACGACGACAAGCGCCCAACGCAGCGGCGTGAACAAGCCTTGCCCAGTCAGGGCGTCTGATGTCGGCCTTAACAAACAAGAATGCCAGACGGCGAAAAACAGCGCCGACTTTGCTCTACCGCTTTGCGCGGCTTCCGTTCGGCTGGCCGCTCGCCTTACTGGACTGAATTCATCCATCCGGCAACCCTCAGCGGATATCGCTTATTTCCCCGTCCGTCAGCTTCCTGAAAGCTACATCTACGAAAATGTACACGAACGAGCAGTACTTGAAAGGCATCCAATGAATATTGATCCGCGGAATGCTGCAGAAACTCCGGTTTGCGTTCACGACGTCCTCCCGCAGCCGCACCGGGTGCCCCGGCAGCTCGATGAGTCGAACGCACAGACCAGCTCAACGGCAGAACCGTCCGCTGATCAAGCAAGCTTCGAGCAGCAGCTGGATGACCTGCATCCGACTCACCCAACGTCGGATTCAGTTCCTACCGCAACAAATTCCGCAACTTCCACGTCCTCGACTGGGCCAAACGAGGCCCGGCAAACCGTTCGCTATCCAGCCGCATCATTTGTGGGCGCGCGCGCTCAGCTTGCCGCAACGCTGACAGGCGCCCCCCTTGATGCGCTCAGAAATGAGATCGAATTGGCTGTGCAGCAATCGGCACGGTGGTCGCCATCGACCGCCGCTTTCGACGGCGGTGTCGATCGGGAGCGCGTTTTCGATGACGTGGTAGGATCGTCATATGTCACGCTGCGGCGCTTCCAGAACCAGGACAGCGATTGCAGGCCGCGCGTGGAAGACAACACGAGCGCAATATCGCATGTGCGCAACACGGCGCGGGATCATTCTTCCATGGGAGATCCTCTGGAGCGATATCCCATGGACCGGGCGCGCCAAGCCGGATGGCATATGCGCGGTCGAACAGCATCCCCCTTCGTGTCGCTGGTTGAGGATCCATCCAAACTGGTCGATTCGCGCGATCACTGGGCACGAGCGATCGCCCAAAGTACGAACGCGCTGCACACCTACGCCGTACCGAGGTCCGCGGTCTGGACGCCCGACGACGTGCTGAGCAGCATTGGGCTCGGAATGAATGTTGAGGATCAGCACAACATCGATGCGGATGTGGACCTCATGTGCGCGCTGGGCAGAACGCCAACCCGAGAGACCGAGCGCCTTTTTCTGGGCGGCAATCTCGACGACTACCGGACCGCCGGCGACCCAAATCCGTACAAGCGCGATGGCAATGATTAGACGGCCTCCTGCGCGCCCTTTGTCGGTAAGTGCCTTCGTGCTGAAACGCTAGGCACGTCCCCCAGGGAAGAAACGGAGGATGTGCCATGAGCGCAGGCTTTACAAACAACGTATCGAGCAGCCTCCGCATGCGGCCTTCAAACGGGTCCTGCGAACGGGTCAGGCATCTGGAGCCGCCCGAATGGTTCTTTCACGCGTTCTTGGCACGGCGCCCCAAGCGCTTCTGGCATCCCGGCATCGATCCGATGGCTAGCGGTCACATTCGTCATCGAGCCCGGTGACGTGAAGCGCTGAAAGCTCGGCTTCTGTTCACGGCCGTCTCAGCCTGATTCTGGAAGCGCGTTCGATCAGAGGACGGTCAGACCGATCGCACCACCAAGCGCAGTAAAGCGGCATCAACCGCGGCATGCGGTGCATCGCGGCAGAGCCCATTCGTCTCCTGAATGCGTTCCATCGAAACAATCGATTTTGCCGATCTTGCGCGAAGACCCCATAGTCGGCGGAGCAATCTTGGGAGGCCGCATTCTACAATGTAGTGTGACAATCTTTCTCAGTCCCCTGCCGGTCAACTCGACTTGGGCAATCGCGCGTTTGCATCCAGGATGTAAATGACGCGGCAGGTCCAAGCATCCCACGACTAGCCATAGTTTGTCTGGCTGATCGCCACGTCTGAGGCGATCAGCCAGCCGCCCGGTCAGACGCTGTGGACAGCGGTGACGCGTAGTAAGAACGACTGCCTCATAACACGCTGCCATCGGCTACGGCTCACGCTGGACGTCATAAGGTAATGCATACGACGTCGAAGAAGGTGAGAGCGACCATGATTCGCATGTCGATGGCCGCGTCTGTGTCGACGCCGCTCCAGGGCGCCCGCACATTTGACGGCACTCCGCTAACCAACCGTTAAAGACACTTGAATCGCACCGTACGTGAGATTGTAGGATTTCCGACAGCCTCACCACAAAGAACCCCACTCGGGCGAACACTTCCTGATAGGTAGCAAGAATTGCGAACATCTTTAAAGCTTAATGCAGCCCCACTCCGCCCCGTCACGCGGGTCGACCACTCCTTTCGAAGGCGACTTTTCAACGCCGCCTATCTGCAGGACGGACGAATCAGCACTGCCTTAGCCGGAGCAGACTGTAGCAGGCGCGTAGAATGCGGCCCCCGCTTATCTCGCTCCGTGCCGACACAAAGGAACTTTAAGGTCGAGCATCGGTCATTCGGCCGTCGTTCATCCCAAGCGATGAGAGGCAGCTGGCGTAACGACTTCAATCCGATGATGCCTCATTGCGGCGTGCCGCGCCTTTTCGGCCTCGTGCACTGCTGTCGAGGGTATGCCGCGTCCGGGACATCGGACGCGATTGAAAGTCGGGATCGCTGGCGTCCTGCATGTCTATCACCGGCTACCGAACGGCTCTGTCGCTAGCGGGTAGGCGCATCGATCGCATCGTTACGCGTCGCGGCTTCTGAAGCATCGGTCAGTTGCGGGGCGTAAACTTCTTCAAGCGGAAAAGCGTGCTTTGTCATGACCTGGCGACGCCATAGGCGCAAGCATAGCAGTGCCGACCGCGGGACTAGAGCAAGGTGGCGGAGTTTCCAAATGTCGATTTTGCTAGACGGTTCAGATCCAGCTGTCTCCTGCGCTTGGGTATCGATCGCGCCGTCTGGCGCTAACGATATCGAACGAGGCGGCCCAGCGCGTGCACGCCTGGCCGCGATCAGCGCACCTAGGCATCCGTCTGCTGCTTCTGCTTTGGGCCTCGTGAATGATTTCGGAGATCTTCCCAGTCCACGGCAGACCACCGCTTTTTTGTGTTCGGTGACAAGTGAATGGCTCGACTTGCTCGCGCGCCACCACGATCTGCTTCGTCGCTCTCGGGCTTTTTCAAAGTGCGCCTCTGTGAGTTTGGTCGACGCTCTTGGTCACCCGTAACGCGCGCAGGTCTCGGCGTGGATGAACGAGAGGCGATGAAATGCGAATTCTCTTGGTTGATCATCATGCGGACTTTGCCCGCGCTGTGAAGGAAGCGCTCCTCGGTTGCGGGTTCGCGGTTGACGTGACACGCACCCTGGATGAAGCGGCGGCAGCGCTGGATTGCGCCAGCTACCACATTCTCTTGCTCGAATCGGCTTTACCGGATGGAGACGGCTTGAACTGGCTGAAGCAATTGCGGCGCGACGGATGTTCAATGCCTACGATGATGATGAGCAACTTGAACGATCTCGCCCGGCGGATCGCGATCTTTAATGCGGGTGCGGATGATTTCCTGGCCAAGCCCGTCTCAATCGACGAACTCATCGCTCGCATGCGCGCTATACTGCGACGGTCAACGCAGATGACGGCGCCGGTCGTGACATTCGGCAACCTGCATTTCGACCCGATCGGAAGACAAGTCTCCGTCAGCGGCCGAGTACTGAGGATTGCGCGCCGGGAAGTGTGCATTCTTGAGCATCTGCTGAGCCGCGCCGGCCGCACCGTGCCTCGGTCGTCACTGGAGGATAGCCTGTATGCCTTCGACGACGAGGTCTCCACCAACGCGCTGGAAGTTGGGATCTATCGCTTGCGCGCGCATTTGAGCCAGGCGGGTGCAACCTTAAGAATCAAGACCGCGCGCGGCGTTGGTTACACCCTTGAGCTCGTTAGTGCGGCATCGGCCGCCTAATCGATCGAACTTGAAAGCACAATCCCTTGAAGGTCATTAACAATGCTGCCGGCGCTGACAAGTCGCCGATGGTTTCCACGGCGCCGCTCTTTGCCGCTCTGCCGCTTCTCTGCTACGCCCTCTGCGCGCTCGCAGTGCTATTTCCATTTGCTGCCGCGGCTCAGACAAAGCGGGACGGCAAAGGAGAACCGCCGCGAGCTGCGCCTGGCAGCGCGACCGGCACCCTCAACCTGTCCTCCTCACAGGGCAAGACAGTTCATCTGACCGCTCCTGCGGCCAGCATCTTTGTTGCAGATCCGGCGATCGCCGATTACCAGGCCCCCTCAAACACGACGATCTTCGTGTTTGGTAAAAAGCCTGGGCGGACCAGCCTGTTTGCCTTGAACGACGCCGGCGAGGCCCTCGCCGAGATGCGTGTTGTGGTCACGCAGCCGATTGAGGATCTGCGTGCCACGCTGAGAGCCGAGGTCGGCGACTATCCGATTCTGGTCAGCTATACCCCGCGCGGAGCGATCCTTGGCGGGACCGCACCCAATGCAGACGTCGTCGAGACCGCCAAGAAGGTGACCGAGCAGTTTCTCGGTGCGGGTGCGCTGGTCGTTAACAAGATCCAGGTCGCCGGCTCTTTGCAGGTGAATCTCAGCGTCCGCGTGGCGGAAGTCTCCCGCAGCGCCGTCAAGGATCTCAATATCAACCTCTCCGCCTCGGGCCAAAATGGCGCCTTCATTGTCACCGGAAAAAGTGCAGGTTCCGGCGCTGCGGGCGGCGGCGGCACGGTCGGTATCGGATTTAGCGCCGGCAGTATCAACCTGAGCGCTGTTCTCGACGCGCTCGCCAGCGAGCACCTCGCTTCAATCCTGGCTGAGCCCAACTTGACGGCGATGTCCGGGGAAGCTGCGAGCTTCCTGGCCGGCGGCGAATTTCCCATTCCGGTCATGCAGGATAACCGGCAGGTTTCGGTCCAATTCCGCCAGTTCGGCGTGAGCCTGGAGTTTGTCCCCACGGTCCTCAGTAACAACCAGATCAACGTGCGCGTGAAGCCCGAAGTCAGTGAATTGTCGACAGAAGGTGAAGTCAAAATCAACGGCATGGCCGTCCCCGCCCTCTCGACGCGGCGTGCCAGCACCGTTGTCGAGCTCGCCAGCGGTCAGAGCTTTGCAATCGGGGGGCTCATCCGGCGCAACTTCAACACTGACATCGGCGAGTTTCCTTGGCTCGGCGACGTGCCGATTCTTGGCGCGCTTTTTCGCTCCTCATCGTTTCAAAAGCGCGAAACCGAGCTCGTCATTGTCGTCACACCCTACATCGTTCGGCCGGGATCGAACCCGACTCGGATGAGTGCGCCGAACGATCGCATCGCGCCGCCCTCAGATGCGGGCCGCGTTCTGACGAACACGCTGGCACGGCCGTCCCGAGATCGCGATGGGCCCCGCACGAGCGCACCAGGGTTGACTGGCGGTGCCGGCTTTATCATCGAGTGAGGATCGTCAAATGACCTTACGACATTTGTGCCATTTGATCGCTGTTGCGGCAGCATTAGGCGGATGCGCAAACAATGCTTCGACCCATTCTGGATCGGCTCAACAAGCGATTGAGGTGGAGCAGAAGAACAGCGTGTTGGTCCTGCAGAGCCTTCGCGGCTCCGAAAGGCACCGGCTGCACAGTTTCATTGCAACTGCGAGTGGCGGCCGGCGGGATGCACTTCATATCGAGGTCACCGGCTCGCCCCGTCTCATCGCCCAGGTGGCGCACGAGGCCCGTGCCATGGGCGTTGCCCCTTACAACATCCGCCTGTCGGCCTCCCCGCTCGATCTGCCTGCCCGTTTCGGGGTGAGGATCGAGGCGATCACCTATCAAGCCCATCCTCCTGTCTGTCCGTCGCTCTCCATCGTCGGGCCTGCAGTTGACGATAATTCGTTTGACCCGACGCTCGGCTGCTCGACCAGAAGCAATCTGGCAGCCATGGTCAACGATCCGCTCGATTTGCTGGACAATCGATCGGTTATGCCAAGCAATGGCGATCGTGCCGCCGGTCCCGTTGCGAACTACGGGACATTTACCGCGCGCAACAAGAGCAATAGCGACGATGGAGCCAACAGGGCAGCGCCGGAAGCCCCAGCGGGCGGAACGAGGGACATACAGCCGCCTCGATGACGGCCTTTCGCAATCGCAGCCCCTCGGTCAAAACGATCTAGACCAGTCCGGCAGCGTAAAGCGCTTTTGCGACCGGCTCGAAATGCTCTGAAGGAACCGGGTTGCCCAGCCTTGCTTTGCCGAGGAGCTGGCGCGCCAGGATGTCGTCATCTACAATACGGAGGCGGAGCGCGCGCGCCTCATGAAGCAGCTGTGACGCAGCGTCGCCTTCGCCACGGCAGACCAGGATCGGCACGCCGGTTTCGCCGCGAACATAGCGCAACCCAATCAAGGTTGCCGCTCCCCTCAATATCAAAGTGGCGCGATGGACGCCGAGCGGAGCCTCGTTCGCCGCCTCCTGCCGCAGACGGCGGTGCTCACGCTTTATCTGCGGATTGCCTTGCTGTTCCTTGTTCTCGCGCTTGGCCTCTGTTTCCGTCATGCGCATGTCCTGCAGAAACAACCAGCGCTGGATCAGAAGGTCGGCCAATCCGCCGACCAGAAAAGCCGCAGCGGCAATTCCGGTTAGCAGTTTGACCTCGGTGAAGACGAAGCCAAGACAGCCCATGCCGCAGACCGGCAGGTACACCAGCGTCTTCCAACTTGCCATCACGGTGAGGAACAAACTCGTCCCGAGGACCACCACCTTGACCAGCGTCTTGCCAAGTTCGATCAACGAACGTTTCGATGCGATCCGCTTCAGGCCCTTGACGGGATCCAATTTCTCCAGCTTCGGCTTGAGCGGCTCCGAGGCAAACATAAAGCCGCCATTGGCCAGGATATTCGCCAACAGGGCCGCTGCCACGGCACAGGCGAGCAATGGCGCGACGGCTGCCAGCGAAAGCTCCAGCAAGCCACTGAGCGCTTGCGGGACCGCGCTCGTGAACGGCTGCTCCTGCACTTTGTCGATCAGCCGGACCGTTTCGTGCCACTTGTCTTCGATCGGCCCGGCTCTCCACCACAGACAGCCGAAACCGGCGCACGCGCTGACACCGCTCACCAAATCGGAGCTGCGCGCGCTCTGCCCCTTCTTGCGCGCA
Organism: Bradyrhizobium sp. th-b2; assembly: GCF_000426785.1. Taxonomy (NCBI): domain Bacteria; kingdom Pseudomonadati; phylum Pseudomonadota; class Alphaproteobacteria; order Hyphomicrobiales; family Nitrobacteraceae; genus Bradyrhizobium; species Bradyrhizobium sp. th-b2. The sequence goes on along the minus strand of NZ_AUGA01000053.1, from coordinate 9,627 downwards.
TCGCGCAGCTTCTTGGGAGTTGGAGGTAGCTTTTTCTCCTCGCTCGAGCCGCTCATTTCAAGAGCTTCTTCAGATATTCCAGCACGTTGTCCGACGTGAGGATCTCAGTTCCCGCGTATTCAAGAAGATAGACGGTGTAGCTGACCATGATGAGACCGAAGGCGACATTCTTGATCGTCGGAGAGAGATCGTTCAACTTGAGCTGCGATGCAAAGCGCCCCAGCATCATGACCGATACATCGATCAGCAGCAGCAGGGCCAGCACCGGCCCGGCGACCAGAAGCGTCGTCAGCATGATGTGATCGAGTAGGCTCAGACATTGCATTGCCCCTTGCGCCGTCACCGCGGGCAGAAACTGATACACGGGCCAGATCAGGTAGCTGCCATAAAGGCTTCTCACCATGGTCTGCAGGCCGCCCACCAGAACGAAAATCGTGACCGCCGTGATACCGAGAAAAAGCCCGGTTCCCGACGCTTGGCTGTGCGTTGCGGGATCCTCCGCCGCCACCTGGCTCGAAATTCCCCGTTGAGTATCGATGATGTCGCCGACCGCCTGGATACTCCATAATGGGATACTGAGCAGGATTCCGAGCAGAAGGCCGACGAACACCTCTTTCAGACCGAGCATGGTGACGCTGACCAGACGCGTGTTTGGATCCAGCGCCTGCAGGCCGAGCTTGATCTGCGCCAGACACGGCAGTCCGATCGCAATCGTCAGGCTTCCTCGAACCAAGCCGCTGATACGTGGCCTCGTAAAGACGGGAAGCACCAGCATGATTCCCAAGGCACGGGCCGCACCAAGACCCGTTGCGGCGACAAGTTCGATCGCGCCCTGGACCAGAGCTTGCGCATCTGTGGGGGACAGTCCAGCCATCCAGGCTCTGCTAGTATCTGCCGGTGAGTGCGGGAAACTCGCTGAAGATGCGCTCGGCCTGCTCGATGAGGGGAGCACTGAGCACCGGAGAAAACCCAGCGAGGACGGCGACGACGACCAGAAGCTTCACCGTCAGGGGCAAGGTTTGATCCTGGAGCTGCGTCGCCGCCTGGATGAGGCCGATGATCAATCCGGAGACCAAGGCTGCGAGGAGCGGTGGCAGAACCCAAATCATGAACAGGACGAGCGATTCGCTCAGATGCGTGAGGATACCGGCTTCATTCATTGTCCGCCTCCCGGCGTTGTGTAGCTCAATACCAGCCCGTGCATGAGACGTGACCAGCCATCGATGGTGACGAACAGAAAGAGCTTGAAGGGAACAGATATCACCGTCGGGGACACCATCGACATGCCCATGGCCATCAAAATCGTCGTGACGATCAGGTCGATGGTAATAAAGGGAAGATAGAGAAGAAACCCGATCTCGAAACCACGCTTGAGTTCGGAGATCAGGAAAGACGGGACCAGAATCACAAAATCATCGGCCGTAGCGCTGCCGCGCATCTCTTCCGACCAGACATGTTCAGTCGAGGACAAGAAAAACCGGCGCTGCTCTTCATTGGTGAATTTCTTCAGATGGGCGCGCAGCGGCTCCTGTCCGTCCTTGGCGGCGGTCACCCAGTCATCGAAGGTTTGGTAGCGAAGTTGGGGATCAGTCAAGCGGTTGTAGGTCTGCTCAAAGACCGGAGCGCTGATGAAGACGGTCAGAATCAGTGCCGCGCCGTACAGGACAATGTTCGGCGGTATCGATTGGGTCCCGAGCGCATTGCGAACCAGGAAGAGAACAACGGAGACCTTTATGAAGGCGGTGGTTGTGACGACGGCGAACGCGAGCAGGCCGAGGCCGACCGTCACCGCCAGAAGCGCGAGGATGCTGGGTTGAATCTCAGTCATTGACCGCCAACCTGCCGCGTAACCTGACGGCAAGTTTCTCGCCAATCCGCACGAGGTCGCCGCGTCCAATGCGTTGGCCGTTGGCAAGGATATCGACCGGACCATCAAGCGGCCGGCCAAGTTCGAACACATGACCTTCGTTGATAGTTCGCAAGGTTCCCAGCGGCAGGGGCCAGCGGCCGCATTCAAATACAAGTGTGATCTCGAGGCTGTCGATGTCGGCTTCAGAAGGAAGCTGCTGCGCTTCTGGTTGTGTCGTCATATGTCCACTCTTCAGGGGGTGGGATTGCAAGCGGAATGGCCCCCGCAGGACCAGCCTGTCGCGGGCAATCTCGGCAGGAGCCCATAATTGGTCAGCGGCAAGGATGATCTGGCCGCAAGCGAGGGGAATTGCGTCCGGCAGCAGCGCGTCACCTTGCTGTGCTTGACGAACAAGCCCAATCGTGACGCGGAGCGAGCCAATCTGGCCTGCAACGATGACAGGCAGCTCAGGACGAAGCTTGGGCCGCTGTCGCGGCAATCGGCCAAGCAGTTCGCCGAGGGCGCTGAACGCAGGCGGAACGGGACCGTCGAGAGACGGGAATAGAAGCAGGCGAGCCTTCGCTGTAAGCGGACCATAGGCGACGTCGAATTCAATATATGGACCCGACATCACTGCTTTATGGGTGCGGATAAGCTGCAACGGCCGTTGGATCAATCTCTCCAGTGGAGCGAGCAATTGTTCAAGCGCGAGTTCAAGGATCAGCGAACGACTTGGCTCGGAAGGTAAGGTCAAACCACTCTGCACGTTCGCAATCAACGCTTCCACAAGCGAACCGGGCAAGGACAAGACGACCGTTTCGCCGCCGGCGTCAAAGACGCAGTCAAGCATCGATGCCGCAGCCGGCTCGGCCTGCCAGACCAGCCGGTTATGATCCAGCGACAGCGGTTTATCTCCTAGATGGCTTTGCAGAGCGACGCGGAAAGCTGCGATTTCATTGAGCCATGAGACCACAGCATGAGAGAGGATCAGCGCTGGTCTGAACGGTGCGGGTTCCCCCGACGATCGCGACGCAACCCTCCCTTCCACATCAGGGCGTCCTGGCGTTGGAGAAGTGGCCATCAGGTCGACTCGCCTCCCACTTGGCGATCTGATCCCCTCCGGTACCGAAGCACGACCTCATCATCGGCTTCAATTTCGGCCGCAGCTTCGCAATGCGCGTCGGTCATGCGCTGAACGTCGCGCTCGATCTCTTGCCATTTTTGGCTCGCCGTTGAACGTTTGGCCCAGAGGGTCCGCGCCTCAAGAACGGCAGCCTCGGCCTGGTCTTGAGCGGAACGTGCCTCATCAAACGCCCGTTGCGTCGCTGCGATCTCCTCTGTGAGCCGCCCAATGATGAGATGGTGGCGCCGCTCGAGGTCGGCGACCGATATCGCATCGGCCGACAACATTTCCCGATAAAGCTCGGCTTCAACCCTTGCGCGGCGTCGTTCGGCATTTGCAAGATGCTTGGAAGCCTGTTCGACGGCTTCAACCGCGATGTGGCGCCTGGTTTCCATGTTGGACAGTTCACGAAAGGCGCTTCGCTCCCTCATGTCCTTGACGAGCCGCAGTTTAGACGCATGAACGCCATTCAGGCGGTCAGACGTGACATCCATGCCACCGTCTCCTCAAAACTGCATGCCTGGTCCTGACCCTGGCGCAAAAATGCCCGCAACTCATCAATCGAGGCGATCGCCCGGTCCGTCAACGGATCGGAGCCTTGCTTGTATTCGCCGACCTTGATCAAAAACTCCGCCTCGGCGTACCGCGAGAGCAGATCACGGAAGAAGGATGCCGACTTGCGATGCGGCACAGACACGATTGCGTCCATGACGCGGCTTCGGCTCGACAACACGTCGATGGCCGGAAACTGCTCTCGCGAGGCAAGCGCGCGTGAGAGAATGATATGGCCGTCAAGTATGCCGCGCGATTCTTCGGCGATGGGATCGCCCGTGCCGTCACCTTCGACGAGCACGGTATAGAAAGCCGTGATTGAGCCGTGCTCGCCCATGCCAGCACGCTCCAATAGGCCTGGCAACAGCGCGAAAACCGAGGGCGGAAATCCGCGTCGGGTCGGAGGCTCTCCTGCGGCAAGGCCGATTTCACGCATGGCGCGGCTAAAGCGCGTCAATGAATCCATCATCAGAACGACGCGCAATCCTTGATCACGAAAATATTCGGCCAGCGCGGTTGCCATATGGGCGCATTGCGCCCGCTCCATGGCCGAACTGTCGGAGGTTTCAACGACGACGACCGAACGGTGCATGGCCTCGCAAAGATGGCGCTCGATGAATTCACGCACCTCCCGGCCACGTTCGCCGATCAGCGCGACGATGGTGACATCGGCGGCCGCGCCTTTGACGATCTGCGACATCAGCGTCGACTTGCCGCAACCAGCGTCACCATAGATTCCGATCCGCTGGCCTTCTCCACATGTCAGAAGCCCGTCGAGGACGCGAACGCCAAGCGGAAAAGGCTGTTCGATGCCGCGTCGCTTCATGGGGTTGGGCGCCCTGCCGCGCAGCGGGCGAACTTCGCCAGTCTTTATCGGGCCCCCGCCATCGAGTGGACGGCCGAAGCTGTCGATCACGCGGCCGAGCAAATTGGGACCGACTGGCACTTCCTGCATTCGCCCGGTCGTGACCACTTCCGCACGGTTGGACAATCCGACCATGTCGCCGATCGGGGTGAGTAACACCCCGTCCGGCAATAGACCGATCACCTCGGCCTCTAGTGACCATCCGCTGCGAGGATCTTGCAGGAGGCACAGTTCCCCAACACGGGCCTCCGGCAGAACGGCGTGGAGCAGCGTCCCTATTGCCCGCGTGACCCGACCACGAACGGCGCGGGTGTCAATATGCTTTGCGGAAGATCTTAAGGACGAGAGCGCGGCGTGAACATTCCCCTCCCCTGCCGCAGCCTCATGGGCTGGTCGTTGCATGGTCACGGCTCGCCCTCCTGCGAGGACAAACCAAGGCCAAGACGAAGCGCGCGGACCTGCGCGGCAAGTCCAAGGTCGACATTGCCAAACTCGCTCCACAAAACGCACTGGTCCGCCGTCAGCGCAGGATCCGGCTGAATCCTGACCTTAGGTCGGTCGTCAAGTCCATCGTAGGCCGCGAACTCACTGGCCAGCAGATCGGCTTTCAGGGGCGATACGTGAAGGCAAACTTCCGTGTTCTTATACTTCTGCTCGATGGCGTGACGAACGGCCCGCACCAGCATCTCGCTCGGCTCAAAGGCACCCAGCAAATTGCTCACGATCTCAATGACCAACTGCGGCAATTCCTGATCCAGAGCGGCCTTTCGCTGCGCCAGTTCACAAACAGCCTGCGCGATCAGCCGTGTCATTTCCTCCGCTCCCGTCTTTTTGCCCTCGGCATGGCCGCGCATCCGTTCCAGCTCATAAGCTTTGCGTCCCCAGCTACGAACGCGCTGCAGATGTCGCTCGGCAGCGGCGAGCGCCTGCACGGCATCGTGCCAGACCTTGAGTTCGGCTGCCCGTATCAGGGGCCCGAGCGGGCGAATCCGCGGCGCCACCGGCAATGCTGGGACATCGGCGGTCATCCCCTGGCAACCTCCGTCCTCAAATGGGCCATGACCAAGGAAAGCAGCGGGCCTGCGGCACCACGGTAGTCGGCCGCCGGATTGTCCGCGGCGGTCCCAACGGGCAAGCGTAGAAGCACGCGGGTACGCTCAAGCGCTGGAGCCTCGTCGAGCCAGGTGCCGAGACAGACGAGCCCATCATGTTCAATCTGTCGCGATAGTTGCTCCGGGTCGGCAATGGGCGTCGTTGCGACCGCGCTTGATAAATGCCGGATCCCAAAAGCATGCACTTCGGCACCGATCAGTTCGACCAAAATTGATAGATCGTGCCTTGAAACCAGCTTCAGGACCGAGCGCGCATGCCAGATACTACCTGCGAGCAGGGCAGCTCGACGCGGATCATGCCCGAGCAGCAGGTCTTCGTTCCAGTTGGCTCCGCTCACATCGACTTCGCCGCCAAGCAGCAGCCCGGCCAGTTTTGGCTGCAGTCTGGAACTCTGCTGCAACCGTAGCAACGTGGGAGGCGACAGCAACGGATCAAGGCGCGCAGCAAAGCGGCTCGGATGGATGGAGGCAACAAGCTCGCGCAGCCGATCGGAAGCCAACACGGACGAACGATTGGATTCGGTGAATGACATCGATGCCGACATAAGCGTCCTGACTACGTCGCATCAGAAGTGGTCTTCTCGTCAGCAGCCTGGACGGCCGGCACATTCGAACCTCCGCCAAACATGGTCAGTTTGCGCGACGATTGTCCGAATTGACGAATACGCGCGCCCAACAACACGTAAGAGGCGATGCCGAATGCGGCGCCGGCACCGCCCACCCCGAAGGCAAGCAACGGCGTTGAAGCAAATTTTGCTGGTTGAGGGGAACTGACTGCCCGTGACGACTCAAGCGGCGCCCGCTCAACCGGCACAAAGACGACCGCCACCTTGTCGTAGGAGAGCCCCTCGATGCTGTTGGCGACCAGCATCTTGATCTGCGGTAAGAGCACCGAGAGCTTCGCGTTAGAGCCATGTCGAATGAAGACCGACGCCGAGGATGGGGTCGCATCCTGCCGCAACAGATCGTTCTTCGGCAGAACGACATGAACACGCGCTGAAAGGACGCCATCGATATTGCTGATCGTGCGGGATAATTCTTCGCTTAGCGCATAGATGTAACGAGCGCGCTCCTCGATCGGTGAGGCAACCAGTCCTGACCCCTTGAACACCTCGCCAAGATTCTTAAAGGATTGGCGAGGCAGCCCCTCGACATTCAGCAAGTCAATCGAATACGCAAGCTGCTTTTCCTCGACCTGGATTGCGCTGGTTCCATCCTTGGCGACAACACGGACCGCATCGACACCCTTGCCAAGAAGAAGCGCGAGCATCTCATTAGCCTCACGCTCCTGAATCTTGGTATAGAGATCAGTCTTGCAGCCAATCAAAGCAAGAAGGAGCGGCAGGGCAAGACAAATGCGAAGCCGCCGCCACGATCGATGGCCGCCACCGCCACGCCTCTGGACCACGTCAGTCATCATCCTCGCTCAGCCGGCCGATAGCAGCTTGTTCAGCGACGAACTGACGGCGCTGGTGCTCTTGGAGACAAGTGAAACCTGAACGACGTCTCTGTAGACATCACGCAGACCAACCATCATCGAATCGAAATCCGAACCTATCGGCTTAACCGCCGCATGTGTGCCGACATCATCCACCTGCACGAGCAGCTGCGCAGCCGGCCCCCCTTGCACGCCATTCGGAGCAGGCGCGCCGCTGACCGCGGGAGAAACGGCATGGCTCCGGTACATGGTGGAAAGCGCATGAAGGACGCGATCGCCCGGCGGACTTGCGAGCGCGCTCGCTCGCTGAACCTCCGATACCGGCGGAGCGACTGCCGCTCTAGCTGAGACTGACGAGGCGGCGACCTCATTGGAAGACGCTTGCGCAAGGGACTGCTCAAAGTGAGCCTGCTCGCCAGTGACTGCCGGCGAGCAGGCACTGGAAACACAGTCAGCTGAATGGGGAGAGATCGGCGTTGCGCCTACCATCATATAAGGAGTCATTGTGCTCGTGTGATGAGATCAGGCATTGTTGAACGACGAACGGATCATGAGCGTAGATTGGCGAGCTGACGAAAACCTGACGAAGATGCCGCTGGTTACGTCATCTAAAGATCACGTTTGGCCTTCACGTTGGAATGAAATTCCAGGTTTGTTTTCAGGCGGAAGGCCTTCGGGAATGCTCATCCGATCCACAACGGTCTACACTTTGAGGAGAGTTCTCCATGTCGGAGTTTTTGTCTATCTGGGAACGGTAAGCGCGCTCGGCGCATCCCTCTCACTGCCGTCGGCTCCTTACAGCTACACGGTTCTGGATCAGGACCTTTCCGCCGCGCTGCAGGAGTTCGGCAACAATCACAATATCAGGGTCAATGTCAGCGCCGAGGTAAAGGGCCGGATTCGTGGGCGAATGCCGGACCTGCCACCGCGAGAGTTCCTCGAGCGCTTGACCAATCTGTACAATCTTCAATGGTATTACGACGGTCTCGTGCTTTACATATCCGCGGCTCAAGAGGCGCAAAGCCGTCTCATTGTGTTGAATCCGATCAGCTTCGATGCGTTCAGGACCGCGCTCGATGTGCTCAACATCTCCGATGAGCGCTATATCGTGAAGCCGGCTCCAGGAGATGGCCTCGTCCTGGCTTCGGGCCCGCCGCGCTTCATCGCGCTCGTGGACCAAACGCTCAAGGGCCTTGTGGCGGAGGCGCAGGCGCGGCGGAATCCAACCGCTGCTGAAAAGCCGCCACTGGGGTCGGTTTTGATGTTGTTTCGTGGCTCCTCGAGCACGGTCATTCGCGACGGACGACCTGAAAGCCACTATTCCTCAGAAGCGCAGCATCAGGACGGCATCGTGCGCGAAGCTGCAGGCCAGAAGTGACTTAACAATACGAGAGAGCTCGAGCCGAGGATCCGAACTGCATTCGCTTAAATCCATCTGATCGTCAGCTTTTCGAAAGCTGCCTCACCCAGGATGAGCCTGTCTGGATGGCGGTGCCTCGCATCGACCGCGCCAGACGTGTGCATCCAGGAGGGCTTGAAGATCAACGCGAACCTCCGAAACAGCTGCTTCGGTCTCGCAGGGCAGGAGCCTTCGCATTGCTCGAGCTGCTCCATCATGCGGGAGTGACAGGATGGATTTCAACGAAATCGGACCATCGAACACGAGCCCGGACACCAATTCACCGCTACCGCCCACGGACGCTACCGGCTTTGAGCAGCAGCTCAACGGCGCTCAGGGTGGTGCTGCGCCACATCGTACCGCCTCGCCCGCGCTGCCGGGGGAGCCCTATTCGCCATATCTGGACGCAGGCCATCCCTATTCGCCGTACTTGGATGCTCGGCACCCTTTTTCGCCGTACCTGGATATAGCGCAACCCTATTCGCCAGGCTTGGGTTGGGAGGATGATTCGCATGCGCCGGCTGCGCTCGGTGCAGATCCAGCACCAGAACGGTCCCCGCATCACCTCTCGCAGCAGACGATCGCTCAGGCGATCGAGGCGCATCCTGATTTCGACCAAGATTTGCTATGGCAGGATATGGATAAAAATCCCTCGCACGCCGGACCATCTCAGGCTGGGCCTTCCGAAGTTGTACCGCCAGAACTTTCCGAGTTCCGTATGCGGGACGGACGTCTCGCCAAGGACTACTGGGTTTTCATGGGCCAAACAGCCACAAGCGCTCAGATCGACATGCTGGAGCGCAGCGGGGTACTGCCGACCCAAGACCACCCGACCAAAGTCTTTACCCTTTTCGGCGTACCTCACACGGCCGAATGGAGAGACGAGGGCTTCATTCGCCTCACGCCAGCACTGGACCCGAGCCTTTGGCCCGCAGATGTGGACGAAGACAGGCCGGCAGACGCGGGGCAAGATCCGCCCGCCGGCTAGTGCCCATAGCTTTAGCAGCGACAAGGGCCATGTGCGAAGGTTGATAGATTGTCTCCGCCAACAGCAGGAGCACGTGATGACGATCGCTCTTGGCTGGCGGATACTCCGCCGGCCAAGTTCCTTTCAAGGGGTCCACTCGATATGCGGAAACCTGATCGAAATTGTCTAGCTGTACGGCTGAAGAGGAGCGATCACCAACTGGCCTCCTCACTCTACTCGCCTCCCGGCCGTTTGCTGTATGGAGACGGCCGCGTCGATGACCCTGATCATCAAGCGCCGTCATCGCATGCACGGTCGCCCT
>NZ_AUGA01000052.1:0-49817 GCF_000426785.1 Bradyrhizobium sp. th-b2 | reverse complement strand
CCGACCGTTTCCTTTTGCGCGACGATCATCTCGCCGAGGCGCCGCTCGGCGCGGAAACGCAGCTGCGCCGCCTGGATCTCGAGGTCGCGATCCTTCGCCTGGCGCGCGTAGTGGCGCATTGCCTCGGCCTGGCTGCGGATCTCCTGGACCTCGTCGACCGCGACGGCCTCGGCCAGCGCCTTGCGCGCGGCCTCATAGCGAACGAGCTCGGTCAAAACGGGATCTCCTCGAGTTGAGGCTGCGGCGGCAGGCCGGCGACGAGCTCGCGGACGATGTCCTCGAGCGACGGCGCCGAGCCGCGCCTGCGGCGGTTGGCTGCGTTTTCTTGCTTGGTTGCCCAGCGCAGATTTGCGCGGCGGTTGTCGAGCGTCTGACCGTTGATATGGTCGACGAAATGCGAGCGCAGGTAAGCCTCGTCTCGCGGCTCGGCGAGGACCATGATCTCGCGATGCATGCGGACGGTCGCCCGCGAGACGTCAACGTTGCGCTTCGCGTAGCGCATCCAGTCGCCGCGGCCGGCGTGCCAGACGTTCCAGATCTTTTCCGACAGCCAGGCGTAATCGACGGCGTCGACCAGCGTCCAGATCGGCTCGCGCGCCGATAGCCAGATCCGCCGCCATGGCGTGCCTGTCAGGTCGACCAGGTCCGCCGATGCCTCGAGCTCCTCGCGCGTCTTTGCGAAACAGCCGTGCATCAAAGCATTCCCAACGCCTGCATGTAGGTCTCGAGGATCGCCTCCTCGGCCTCGCGCTCGATCGGATCGAGCTTGCGCAGCTTGACGATTGCGCGGAGCGCCTTGACGTCGAAACCGTTGCCCTTGGCCTCGGCATAGACGTCGCTGATGTCGTCGGAGATCGTCTTTTTCTCCTCGATCAGCCGCTCGACGCGCTCAACGATCGATTTCAGCTGGTCTTTTGCGATCGTCGTCGCGCGAGTTTCTGCGGCTGGGTTCTTGGTCATGCGATCGCCTCGAGCAGGCCGCCGTCGACGCGGAACGGCCGCGTCTGCGCGTAACAGACGACGTCTTTTCGCTCCCACGCCGGCGGCGTCGGCATGCGCAGGAACGGCTCGCCGTCGAGCATGACGAGCTGCGGGACGTCGTCGTCGGCGACGATCGGCAGACGGATCGCGCCCATGATGCGATTGCGCTCGAGACCGAACAGCACGGCGCGAACGGCGCGGACGGCTGACTTTCCGCTCATCGACGCACCCAGCGGAAACCGGCGCCGGCGTTGCGGCGGCGATCCAGGAAAGGCTGCATCGCGGCGCCGACCGCGGCGAACGCGGCGGCGAGCAGGACGCACCCCATCATGACGAGAAAACGCAGATCGTTGACGTCGACGCCAGCGAGGGTGTTTTGCTCCATGGATTGCCCCACTAATCCGCCATGCCGCGCTGCATGGATTCGATCTGCCGGCCGAGCTCGGCCTGCGCCTTGACCAGTTTCGAGAGCTCGAGCTGTTTTTTGAATCCGACCCACCAGGCCGGCCGCGCCTCGCCCATGATCGCGTCGAGGATCTTGTCGCCGACGTCGGACTGCAGCAGCTTGGCTTGGAAGGCGCTGCCGAGATCCCGATCGCCGGCGAGGCAGCGCTCGCAATGACGGATCTCGGCGCCGGTTCGGATCGCGAGCTCGGCCGCGGTCTGATGCGGGAAAAGCCTGCGGAAAACCTGCATCGCCGGCGCGATCGTCCGGCCAGCTGGCCGGTTTGTCCCGGCCTGTTGGCCGGTCCGCTTTTTTGCGTTCCCGGCCGGAACTTGTGTAGCCTCTCGCCCCATGTTGCCCCTGCGCGAAAAACCGTTAGTGACGCTTGCGACGCGGCGCCGGCCGGATGCCCCAGAGCTCCGGCGGCGCCGTCAGGCCGCGCTCCGCGAGCTCGGCCCCGAAAATCAGAAATGTCGTGGAAGGCAGGCAGCCGCGGGCGATCGCGTTGGAAATCGCCGGCGGTTTGCAACCTGCGAGAGCAGCAGCCCTGAAGGTGCCGCCGACCGCGTCGACGACTTCCCTTGCACTGCTCAATTTTTTGAACCGCGAATCATTCATGCCGCCCGGAACATACTTCACAGATTGTGAAGCTCCAAACGGTTCACATTCGGTAAATGGTAAATGTTGGCAGCATCAGCGACATTGCCGCTCGTTATGGCGGCCAAAGCAGCAGACCAAAATCCCGAGAACACCGAGGCAGTTGCGCATCGCCTCAAGCGGACGCGTGAAGCCATGAAGCTAAACCAGGCGGCTTGGTGCCGCCTGGTTGGGATCGATGGGCCGCAGTGGAATAACTATGAGGTCGGCGGGCGGCGCATCACGATCGACGCCGCCCTCAAGGTCTGCAAGGCGACCGGCGTCGGCCTCAATTGGATCTATCGCGGCATGGCAAACGACGTCCCGGTCAACCTGGCGACGGCGATCCAGGCGCTGGAGCGAGCCGCACGCAAGCGCTCATAGCCGCCGCGCGCAATGCCGCCGAGTGCCTGGCAATGGTCGGCACCACGATCGCCGCGACGGCATAGCAACCACCAAAGACGAGCTCGCGCGCTGTCGGAATAGATAGCTCGAGCGCCGGCGGCACGATCAGCAGATTATGCGCGACGCCGGCCAGGACGCCGACCAGGACGCCATAGCGCCGGCCGAACACCATCGAACAGCCGGCCGCCAGCGGCGCCATCAGTGGGATCTCAACCGCCTGGATACCCACCAGCGAAACGAGCGCCATAGCGACCGGCATCACCAGCAGGAACAGCGCCACGGTCCAGAACAGCGCCAGCCCGGCGCGGTATGGCGGATCCAGCGCCATGACCTGCCGCTCCCATAGCGGCCGAGGCCCCGGCGCCGTCATGTAACCCTCGAGCAGGACAGCGAGCTCGTCGACGACCTGCCGCGCATCCTCGGCAGAATCAGAAGGCAACTGGATCGCGAGCTGCAAAGCAAGGTGACGGTTTGCCTCCGATGACCGCGGGCGGCTCGACATAAGTGTTTTCATTGTTGTTTTTCCACTGGCATTCACACGCCGTTAATGCTGGCGTTGCAAATATTCACGTTTTGTGATTATCCATGGCTCCCGGCATTCGAGCCGGGAACGCGAATGTTTCTAGTGGGACAATCAACCGGATGCCTACACCGCAAATTTACGGGTGTGGATTGAGTGACAAGGTCACAGCCGCCCCTATGCAACCAGAAGATTCAAGCGGCGCGGCTCCTCAACCTGTTGCAATTCCGCCCCGCGCACGCATCGCGCGAAACGGAGCCCCTTCCACGATTCATTACCGCGCCGGCATCGCCGTTGAGGCGGGCATGCGGCGCTTTCGGGAGCACTGGCAGACGCCAGACGGCATCGAGTATTTCGCATGACCCATCGCCCCGCGGCCCTCCTCCCCGGCGTTTATCCCCCGCGCCAGCCGGCCGCCATGGCCGCCGGCTATTGCGGCGAGATCTCGGTTGAGTCTTTCTTGCGTGAGGTGAAAGCGGGAACCTACCCGCAGCCCGCGATCAAGAGAGGACGGCGTCAGATATGGCTGACAGCGGAGCTGGACAGGGCAATGGCCCAAGCAGGCCAGCCTTGCGCAAACGAAACCGCGGCGGACGTCGCGGCGGATTTCTGACCGTGAGCCGCCCCCTGCCCCGTTTCGTGCTGACCAAGCAGGTCAAAGGCCGCACCCGCTACTACTGGACGCTGCCGACCCATTACCGCCGCCAGGGCTGCACCCTGCACGGGGAGCACGAGACGGCACTCGGCGACGATTACGAGGCTGCCTGCGGCAAGGACGGCGCCGGCGGCCGTGCGGCCGTCCTGAATGGCCTGTTCGACGACTGGGACCGGATACGGCTTGGCGAGCCGCCGAAGCCAAAGGTCGAGATCCGCGCCGGCACCGTCGACTGGCTGTTCAGGACCTACAAGACCTCGACCGACTGGAAGAACCGTGTCTCCAAGCGCACCGCGCCGGACTACGAGATCACGATGGATCTGCTCGCCGATCTCGTCGGCGCGTCCGGAATCCGGGTCGGCGACCGTATGGTCACGTCGATCACGCCGGTGGTCGCCGACAAGCTTTACGAGAAGATCCGCACCACGCCGGTGCGCAAGGGCAAGTCGGAGCGGCCGCGCTCGGCCGAGAAGGTCGTGGTCCTATGCCGGCACGCCTGGCGCGCCGTGCAGCGGTTGCATCCGGCGATGTTCATCGACGGCCCCGCATGGAATCCGTGGGACGGCGTCGCGATGGAGAAGCGGAAGCACGCCACCAAGCCGGCCGTGTCCCGAGAGGACGTCTACGCCTTCGCCTGGGGTGCCATAGGGCTCGGTCAGGTTCAGCCCGCCGCTGCAGCCGTGATCTGCTTCGAATGGCTGCAGCGGCCTGAGAACGTGCTGGCGGGCTATGTCACATGGACCGGGTACCGCGGGCAGTCACACCCCAACCAGATCCGGATCGAGCACCACAAGACCGGCGAGATGGTGTTGCACCCGCTCGAGGAGGCCGTTGAGGGCGAGCAGGTGCTGTTCTACGAAGAGGCCGAGCAGGTGCTGGCGAAGCTGCCGAAGCTCGCCACCGGCCTGATCATGAAGCCCGGCCGCACGCCGAAGCACGTTGCGACCACCTGGGACATCCATACCATGGCCCGCCACGTGCGCAAGCTGCGCGAGGCGCTCGGGCTGCCCGACACCTTCACGCTGGACGCCTGCCGGCACGGCGGCATGACCGAGCTCGAGGAAGCCGAGCTGACCGATGGCCAGGGCCGCGCGCTGTCAGGGCACAAGTCGAAGGCTTATGAGGGCTATGCGAAACGGACCGAGAAACGGGCCCTGGCGGCGACGCGGAAGCGCTATGCGCACCGGGCGTCAATGGACGCTGGGGCGGAGTCGACGCCGGCGATCGAGGCGCCGGCATCGCGCAAGCGGTCATGACCGAGGAACGCAACCTAGTTTTTATAGTTTTAATGCCGAGGAGATCAAAAATGTTATTTTTCATTGATTTAGCGTTCGCGCCTTTGCAATTCGTGGCGTCGGTTTGCGATGAACTGACGAGGCCAAACGTCACCCTTACTATCCGCACGGTCGTGCTCGGCCCCGCCCAGGTGATCCACATCACCCCGGAGCGCCGTGCGCGCCGGGAGCGCAAGATCCTTCGGCGTCTAGGAGGGTTAGTTAGATGATTTGCCGCCGAACGATGAGCGAATGCCAGACCGCCATCATGTGCGCCCCGTATGGCGGTTGCGCCGAGGAGAAGCCGATCTCTGACAATGTAGCACAACTTCCACGCCGCGATCTGATCGCTGAAATGACTGGACCCACGCGGTTCGGAACATAGGTTCGTTTGGAGGGCCGGTTGATTCCCAACATGCATATTTGGCAGGGAATCGAACATCACGCGGCCATCCAAGCTGAACTCGATCTAATCTCGCTCCGGTCGTCGGTCGTACATAACCAATGGGACGTTCGCCTTTCCCGCGATGGCGGTCGGCGCAGGATGCGACCCGCTGAATTTCAAGCCGGTCGACTTTGCGAAAAAGGTAGTCGGCTTATAACCGTTCTTGAGCCGCGGCCGTTCTTGAGTTCTGAAACTCGAAAATAATCCAGCAAGATCAATGAGGCAAAAACCGCCCGTTTTCAGAACTTGGCGTTGAAATTGCTTGCAAACCCATCTGCTTTGCAGACCGTTGCGTCACCACTCCGCCACGTGGCCCCACGCGGCGCTTCATATACGCCCTCTCTCAGATAGGCAACCAAGCTGGAAGCTAGCGTCGGCGCTTGCGGAAATCCCGTTTCTTCGGTTTTGGGGCCAATTC
Organism: Bradyrhizobium sp. th-b2; assembly: GCF_000426785.1. Classification (NCBI taxonomy): domain Bacteria; kingdom Pseudomonadati; phylum Pseudomonadota; class Alphaproteobacteria; order Hyphomicrobiales; family Nitrobacteraceae; genus Bradyrhizobium; species Bradyrhizobium sp. th-b2. Next base: position 44,038 of record NZ_AUGA01000052.1, on the reverse strand, counting down.
CGGCATTTCCGCCTGTACTTCGTGGAATTTTGCCAGCATCCGCTCGAAACTACCTGACAACGTTGCGGCAATATCCGGCCGCTTCTCCAGCCCCGCCAGCAGAAGCGCGGCCGCCTCGATGGTCGCAAGGCCGTCGCGCCGCGGTTCCCGGCGCAGCTGGCCGTAGCGCGAGGGCCGTTTCGGTCCGAGAATCACCCGCTGGCACTTCAACATCCAGGCATTGCGCCACCACAGCGCCTTGGCCTGGCTCCAGGTGCCGTCAAGCAGCACGATGCCCTCGATGTCCGACAGGACGGCGCGCTGATGCGGCTCAAGCTCGCCCTTGCGGTTGATCGCGACGATCTCGGCATCGGTATCGAGATCCTCGACCTTGGCCGACCCGAGATACAGCACGGCCCAGCGCGACGGATCGGCTACCGGCCGACCGAGCGCCTTTGACAGGCTCGGCCAGGACAGCCCGATCCGGACCACGGCGTTCTTGAAATGCCGCGCCGTCAGCCGGGCGGTACCGAGCGCCCTGTCCTGCTCCTGCGGATGCTGCAGGATCAATAGCTGGATGCGGCTTTCGATCGGCGTGACGCTGTCGCAGATGCAGAGCGGCATCGGCTTGCCGCAATGCGGGCAATCCGGGATCTCGGCGGCAATCTCGGTCTTTGCTTCGGTCGGTTCGGACATCGCTTCGCTATACGCGCGCGGAGCCGTTCAGTTCAACCTATTCCGCCGGCGCGTGCACGCCCGACGGCGCCGGGCGCCGGCGCAGGCGGTCGATCAGGAGATAGATCACGGGCGTGGTGTAGAGGGTCAGGATCTGCGACACGAACAGGCCGCCGATGATGGTGATGCCGAGCGGCCGGCGCAGCTCGGTGCCCGGACCGGTCGCAATGACAAGCGGAATGCCGGCGAACAGCGCCGCCATCGTCGTCATCAGGATGGGGCGGAACCGCGCCCGGCAGGCCTCGAAGATCGCATCCCGCGACGACAGGCCCTGATGCCGCTCGGCCTCGAGCGCGAAGTCGACCATCATGATGCCGTTCTTCTTGACGATGCCGATCAACAGGATGATGCCGACGAAGGCGATCACCGTCAGCGGCGTGTTGGTCACCTGCAGCGCCAGCAAGGCACCGAGGCCAGCCGACGGCAAGGTCGAGATGATCGTGATCGGATGGGCCAGGCTCTCATAGAGCACGCCGAGCACGATATACATCGCGACCAGCGCGCCAAGAATCAAAAGCGGCTGTCGCCCGCTGGTCTTGTTGAAGTCGCCGGCATTGCCGTCAAAGCTGCCGCGGATGCCTTCCGGCATATGCAGCTCGTTGACCGCCCGCTGGATATTGGTGGTCGCGACCTCCAGCGGCACGTCCGGCAGCAGGTTGAACGACACCGTGGTCGAGGGGAAGCCGCCGGAGTGAAACACCGCGAGTGCCGACAGACCACGCTCGTAGTGCACCAGCGCCGACAGTGGCACCTGCACGTCATTGGCGCCGGCGACATAGATGCGATCGAGGTTCGACGGGTCGCTCTGGAATCTCGGATCGATCTCGAGCACCACCATGTACTGGTTGCGCTGGGTGTAGATGTACGAGATCTGCCGCTGCGAGAAGGCGTTGTTGAGCGCGTTGTCGATGTCCTGCACGCGGACGCCGAGGCTGGAAGCGGTCTTGCGGTCGATCACGAGGTTGAGCTGCAGGCCGCCTGGATCGCGGTCGGAGGAGACGTCGGTGATGCTCTCCACCGTCTCCATACGCTTGGCGACGATCGGCGCCCATTTCTGCAACAAATCGAGATCGGTCGAGGCGAGCGTGTACTGGTAGTCGGAATCGCTCTGCCGGCCGCCGGTGCGGATATCCTGGGCGGCGAACATGAACAGGCGGATGCCCGGCACCATGAACAAATTGCGGCGCAGCCGGTCGATCACCTGCGTGGTCGAAAGCCCGCCTCGCTCCTCCGGCGGCTTCAGGCTGATGAACATCGTGCCGCGGTTGGAGGTGGCGCCGCCCGGGCCGCCGCCGGAGCCGACCGACGAGCCGATGCCGGCGACTGCGGGATCGGCCATCACGATGTCGGCGAGCCGCTGTTGCAGCAAGAGCATCGCCTGGAACGAGATATCCGCTGAGGCCCGCGTCGAGCCGATGACAAAGCCGCTGTCGTCGGTCGGGAAATAAGCCTTCGGTGTCTTGACGTAGAGCACCACCGTCAGCGCGACAGTGGCGGTGAACACCACCATCGTCAGCCAGGGGTATCCGAGCACACTCCGCAGCGTCCGGGCATAGAACGCCACGACCCGGGACAGCGTGCCTTCGATGGCGCGGTCGTACCAGGTGGCGTGATCCGAGGTCGCCTCCTTGATGTAGTGCGCGCAGATCATCGGCGTGACCGTCAGCGACACCACGGTCGAGACCGCGATCGCAAACACCAGCGTCAGCGAGAATTCCCGCAGCAGCCGGCCGACAATCCCGTCCATGAAGATCAGCGGCGTGAAGGCCGCGACCAGCGACAGCGAGATCGACAGCACCGTGAAGCCGATCTGCTTGGCGCCCTCGACCGCGGCCGGATACGGCGCCATGCCCTGCTCGAGATTGCGGTACATGTTCTCGATCATGACGATGGCGTCGTCGACCACGAAGCCGACCGAGATCGCGAGCGCCATCAGCGACAGATTGTCGATCGAAAATCCGGCGAGCCACATCCCGGCGCAGGTGCCGGCCAGCGCCAGCGGAACCGAGACGCCGGCGGCGATCGTCGGCACCAGGCGGCGCAGGAACACGAACACCACGACCATCACGAGCACGATAGTCGCCAGCAGTGTGAACTGCATGTCCTCGACGCTGGCGCGGATGGTTCCGGTGCGGTCGACCAGCGTCGAGATCTCGACCCCGGCCGGGATCCATTGCTTCAGTTCCGGCAGCAGCTTGCGAACATTGTCGACGGTGTCGATGACGTTGGCGTCACCCTGCTTGGTGATCTGGATCAGCACGGCCGGCTGCTTGTTGAACCAGGCGATCGAGCGCGAGTTGCGGACGGAGTCCTCGACCTCGGCGACATCAGAGAGGCGGACGAAATTGCCGTTCGAGCTCTTGATGACGATGTCGCGGAATTCGGCCGCGGTGCGCATCTGCTTGTTGATCGACAGCGTCTCGCTCAGCCGGTCGCCATTGAAGATACCGACGGGGCCGAGTGGATTGGCATTGATGATCGCGAGCCGGACGTCGTCGGTCGCGATCCCGGCGTTGGCCAGCGACACCGGATTGAGCGCGATGCGCACCGCCGGCTGGTCGGCGCCGCTGACCGTCACCTCGCCGACCCCCGGCACCTGCGAGATGCGCTGCGCCAGTACGGTATCGGCGACGTCGTACATCGCGCTGGTCGAGATCGTCTGCGAGGTCAGTGCCAGCACGAACACCGGCGCCGCGGCCGGATTGGCCTTGCGGAATTTCGGCAGCGACGGCAGGTCGCTCGGCAGATCGGCGAGCGAGGCGTTGATCGCGGCCTGCACGTCGCGCGCGGCGCGGTCGATGTTGCGGCCGATCGAGAACTGCACCTGGATGCTGGTGGTGCCGAGCGAGCTGGTCGAGGTGATCTGGTCGACGCCCGAGATGGTGCCGAGCTTGCGCTCCAGCGGCGCGGCGACGGTCGCGGCCATCACCGACGGATCGGCCCCGGGCCTCGACGCCGACACCCGGATGGTCGGGAAGTCGACATTCGGCACCGACGACACCGGCAGGAACTGGTAGGCGACGATCCCGACCAAAAACAGCCCGATCGCAAGCAGCGTGGTGCCCACCGGCCTGCGAATGAAGGGCTCGGAGATCGAGATCACTGCATGCCCTCGGTGGCGCCCGCGATCGGCGGCCCGCTGGGACCAGCCTCCGGCACGGCCCGCTCGATCCGGCGGTTGAGCCGGTCGAGCGCGAGATAGATCACCGGCGTGGTGTAGAGCGTCAGCAGCTGGCTCAGCAACAGGCCGCCGATGATCGAGATGCCGAGCGGAAAGCGCAGCTCGGCGCCGGTGCCGCTCTCGATCGCAAGCGGCAGCGCGCCGAACAGCGCCGCCAGCGTCGTCATCATGATCGGGCGGAAGCGCAGCAGGCAGGCCTGCACGATGGCGTCATAGGACGACATGCCCTTGTGACGCTCGGCCTCGAGCGCGAAGTCGATCATCATGATCGCGTTCTTCTTGACGATGCCCATCAACAGGATGATGCCGATCAGGCCGATCACCGAGAGGTCCTGCCCGCACAGCATCAGGGCGAGGATGGCGCCGACGCCGGCCGAGGGCAGCGTCGACAGGATGGTGATCGGGTGGATGTAGCTCTCGTAGAGCACCCCGAGCACGATGTAGATCGTGATGATCGCGGCCAGGATCAGCCAGGGCTGGCCGGCAAGCGAGCGGGCGAATTCGGCGGCGTCGCCGGAATAGATGCCGACGATGCTGCCGGGCATCCCGATCCGGGTCTCGATCGCCTTCACCGCCTCGACCGCGTCGCCGAGCGCCTCGCCCGGCGCAAGGTTGAAGCTGAGCGAGACCGACGGGAATTGCGCCTGGTGCGAGATCGCGAGCGGCGCCGTGGTGCGGATCAGGGTTGCCACCGCCGACAGGGGCACCTGCGCGCCGGCGGCGCCGGGCAGATAGAGCTTGTCGAGGATCGACGGGTCGCGCTGGTACATCGGCAGCGCCTCGAGCACCACGCGGTACTGGTTGGCCTGGCCGTAGATCGTCGAGATCTGCCGCTGCGCGAAGGCATCGTTCAGCGTGTCGGTGACGCCCTGCAGATTGACGCCGAGCTGGCCGGCGCGCTGGCGATTGACGTCGAGCGCCGCGCGCAAGCCGCCCTCCTGCGCCTCCGACGAGACGTCGCGGAAGATCGGGTCGCGCCGCATCTCGGCCACCAGTTTCTGCGCCCATTGCGAGACTTCGGCGGCATCCGTCGCGGTCAGAGTGTACTGGTATTGCGAGCGGCTCGATTGCGTCGAGATCTGCACGTCCTGCACCGGCTGGAAGTAGACGGTCATGCCGGGCACCGTCGCGACCCTCTGCTTGAGGCGCTCGATCACCTTGACGACGCCATCCCGCCGCTCGTCGAGCGGCTTCAGCGTCATCACCAGCCGGCCGACATTGGTGGTCGGATTGACCGAGCCCGAGCCGATCACCGAGACCACGCCGACCACATCAGGATCGGCCTTGATGAGGTCGGAGACCGCGGTCTGCCGCCGCTGCATCTCGGCAAACGAGACGTCGGGCCCCGCCTCGGTCACCGCCGTGATCGAGGAGGTGTCCTGCAGCGGCAGGAAACCCTTCGGCGCCAGCACATACATGATCAGGGTCAGCGCGATCGTCGCGAACGTCACCAGCAATGTCGCGCGCTGGCGCTGCAGCACCCAGAGCAGGGTGCGATGGTAGAACTCCACCATCCGGTCGATGAAGCGGCTGACTGCGGCGAGGCCCGGGACCGCCATCTCCTCATGAATGTTCTTGAGCAGCCGCGAGCACATCATCGGCGTCAGCGTCAGCGAGACGATCGCCGAGGTCACGACAGCGATCGTCAAGGTCAGCGCGAATTCGCGGAACATGCGACCGACCAGGCCGGACATGAACAGCAGCGGGATGAACACCGCGATCAGCGACACCGTCAGCGAGATCACGGTGAAGCCGATCTCGCTGGCGCCCTTCAGCGAGGCCTCCATCACGGTCTCGCCGTTTTCCATGTGGCGGACGATGTTCTCGATCATCACGATGGCGTCGTCGACCACGAAGCCGGTTCCGATGGTCAGCGCCATCAGCGACAGATTGTCGAGGCTGAAGCCTGCGAAATACATGACGCCGAAGCTCGTGATCAGCGACAGCGGCAGCGCGACGCCGGCGATCAGGGTCGCGCGCAGCGACCGCAGGAACAACAGCACCACCAGCGTTACCAGCACCACGCTCAGGATCAGCGTGAACTGCACGTCGTGGACCGAGGCGCGGATCGTCACGGTGCGGTCGGAGACGATGGTCAGCTTGACGCCGGCCGGGACCGACCGCTGCAGCCGCGGGATCTCGGCGCGGATCTGCTTGACGACGTCGATAACGTTGGCGCCCGGCTGGCGCTGGATGTCGATGATGACGGCCGGCGTGCCCTGGTACCAGCCGCCGGTGCGGTCGTTCTCCAGCCCGTCGACGATCTGGGCGACGTCGCCGATCGTGACCGGCGAGCCGTTGCGATAGGCGATGATGATCGGCCGGTAGGCGTCGGCAGCCGCGATCTGGTCGTTGGCGGCGATGGTGTAGGATTGCTGCGCGCCGTCGAGCGATCCCTTCGGCCCCGACACGTTGGCGCCGGCGATTGCGTTGCGCAGATCCTCCATCGCGATGCCGTAGGCCGCCAGCCGGGCCAGATCGGCCTGCACGCGCACCGCCGGCTTCAGGCCGCCGAGGATCGAGACCCTGCCCACGCCGGAAATCTGGCTCAGCCGTTGCCCGAGGATGGTGTCAGCGAGATCACTCATCGCCCGCAGCGAGGTCGTCTCCGAGGTCAGCGCCAAGGTCATGACCGGCGCATCCGCCGGGTTCACCTTGGCGTAAACAGGCGGATACGGCAGCGTCTTCGGCAGGATGCCGGCGGCGGCATTGATCGCGGCCTGGACGTCCTGGGTGGCGCCGTCGATGTCGCGGTTGAGATCGAATTGCAGCGAGATCTGGCTGACGCCGAACGAGCTCGTCGAGTTCATCGACGACAGCGACGGAATCTGGCCGAGCTGCCGCTCCAGCGGCGCCGTGATCAGCGAGGCCACCACGTCGGGGCTCGCGCCGGGCAATTGCGTCGACACCTGCACGGTCGGGAAGTCGACCTGCGGCAGCGCGGAGACCGGCAGCGCCCAGTAGCCGAGCGCGCCGCCGATCATCAGCGCGATGCCGAGCAGCGAGGTGGCGATCGGCCGGCGGATGAACGGTTCGGAGACGCTCATGGTTGCGTACTCGCTGTAAGGTCGGACATTACGAGGTCAGGATGCCGGTCATGGCTGCGCCTTCGGTGCGCCGCCCGACTGTTCGCCCCCTGCTGCCGGCGCAGGCGCCGGTCCGGCCTGCCCCTTCTGATCGCCTTCGCCGTGCTCGTGCCGGCCGCGATGCTCGCCGTTCTTGCCTTGCCAGTCCTTCTTGCCGTCCTTGCCCTGATCCTTGCCCGGAGCTTCGCCTTGCGCTCCGCCTCCCTGCGTGCCGCCTTGCGCTCCACCTTGGCCGCCGCGCTTGCCGTCAGGATTGCGGCTGCGCTTGCGCGGCGCGAGATCGGCGGTCGGCGCCGCGTCATCCTTGCCGACCACGACCTTCGCGCCATCGGCGAGATTGGCAAACCCCGTCGTCACGACGCGGTCCGATGTGGTCAGGCCGTTCGCGATGACCGCTTCATGCTCGTTCTGCTGGGTGACCGTGACCGGCTTGGCGGTGACAATGTCGCCCTCGCCGATCACGTAACTGAACGTGCCGGCAGGACCGCGCTGCACCGCCGAGGTCGGCACCACGATGGCCTGCGGCAGCGTCTCGACCTTGAGACGCACATTGACGAACTGGCCGGGCCACAGCTGGTAGCTGGCGTTGGGGAATTCGGCCTTCAGCTTCAGCGTGCCGGTGGTCGGATCGACCTGGTTGTCGATGCCGGTCAGCTTGCCGGTGTCGATCACGGTGACGCCGTCATTGCCGAACACGTCGACCGCAAGCTGGCCCTTCGCCGCGGCGGCGTTCACCCGCATGATCTGCTGCTGCGGCAGGCTGAACCACACCGCGATCGGCTGCAGCTGGGTCAGGATCACGAGCCCGATGGTGTCGGAGGCGTGGATGATGTTGCCCTGGTCGACCTGGCGCAGGCCGGCGCGGCCGGAGATCGGCGCGACGATCTTGGTGTAGCCCAGCGTCGCGCCCGTATTGTCGATCGCGGCCTGGTCGGCCTTGATCAGCGCTTCCTGCTGCGCCACCAGCGCGCGCTGCGTGTCGGCCTGCTGCTTGGAGCCGGCATTGCTGGCGGCGAGCTGTTCATAGCGCGCGAGGTCGAGCTTCTGGTTGGCATGCAGGGCTACGTCCTGTGCCTTCTTGGCGACGGCCTGGTCGTACTGCGCCTGATAGATCGCGGGATCGATCTCGCCCAGCACGTCGTCCTTCTTGACGTCCTGGCCCTCGACGAAATTCACCTTGAGCAGCTTGCCGTCGACCTGCGAGCGCACCGTGACCGTGTTCAGCGCCTTCACCGAGCCGACGCCGTCGAGATAGACCGGCACGTCCTGCACATGCGGCGTCGCCGCAAGCACCGGCACCGGCAAATCGGGCCGCCCGTTGGCGCCGCGCCCGCCGCCACCGTTTTGCTTGGGCTGGAAGGCGAGCCAGCCGAGATAGCCGAGCCCGCCCAGGATCACAAGCGTGATGAGCAGCGACACCATGCGCCCGAGCAGGCGCGAGAGGAGGCCCCGCTTGCGCGGCGCCGTCCTTTTCTCATCGTCCGTCGAGTCGGGCTTAAAGAGCATCGACCGGTCTTTCCATCTTCGGTTCCCAGCCGCCCCCCAATGCCTGGTACAGACTCACGATCGCCAATAGCCGGGCCAGCTGGGCCTGGGAATAAGCATCTTCCGCCTGAAACAGAGTCAGCTGCGTGTTTAGCACAGTTACGATGTCGGCAGTGCCGGCCTTGAGCTGCTGCTCGGCGAGGTCGAAGGCGCGCCGCGAAGACGACAGCACGTCGCGCTGCAGCTGCAACCGCCGCGTGGTCTCGCGTATGGCAACCAGCGCATTGTCGACGTCGGTGAACGACTGAACCACCGTCTTGCGATAGGTTTGCAGCAGCTCGTCCTGCTTGGCCTGGGTGTACTCGAAATTGCCGAGGATCCGGCCGCCATCGAAGATCGGCTGGGTCATGCCGCCGACCAGGTTGAAGAACGCCGCATGCGGTTGGAATAGCGAGACCAGCGCCTGGCTCTGATAGCCACCCTGCCCGGTCAGCTGGATGCTTGGAAAGAACTGCGCCCGCGCGCTGCCGACATTGGCGGTGGCGGATGCGAGTTGCGCCTCCTGCCTGCGGATGTCGGGACGCTGGGTCAGCAATTCCGACGGCAATCCCGGCGTGACGCGCGGAATCCCGACTGCGTTGAGCGAGCCGCCGATGACGCGCACGCTTTCCGGCGGCCGCGACACCAGCACCGCGAGCGCGTTGATGCTCTGGTCGAGCGTCTGCCGCAGTGGCGGCACCAGCGCGCGCTGGTTGGCGAGCACAGTTTCCTGCTGCGCGACGTCGAGGTCGGAACCGGTGCCGGCCTTGAAGCGCTCCTTGATCGCGTTGAGGATGCGCTCGGCGCTGGCGATGTTGCGCTGTGCCGTGCGCAGCCGGTCCTGGCTGGCGAGCACCGTGAAATAGGCGTTGGCGACGCTCGCCAGCGTGGTCAGCGCCACCACCTCGCGGTCGAACCGGTTGGCGACGGCGGTCTCCTCCGCCGCTTGCGCGGCGTCGCGGTTCTGGCCCCAGAAGTCGAGCTGGTAGCTGGCGCTCAGCGAGGCGCTATAATTCACCACCTCGCGCCCGCCATTGGTGAGGCCACTGGCGCTGGAGCCGGAGGTGCGGGAGTAGGTTTCCGATCCGTTGAGATTGAGGGTCGGCAAAAGCGCCGCGCCGGCCTGCCGCGCCAGCGCGTCGGCCTGGCGGAATCGCGCGACTGCCGCGGCGATGTCGAGATTGACGGTCTGCGCCTCCTCCATCAGCTGTGTCAGCTCCTTGGAGCGGAAGCCGCGCCACCAGTCGAGCGTCGGCAGCGCGTCCCCTGGCCGGCCGAGGCGCGCGGCCTTGTAGCCCTGCGGGACGTCGAGCGCCGGATCGGGGATGTCCTGGGTCAGGATGCAGCCGGCCGAGCCCGCAACCAGGCCAAGCGCGAGGAGCGACCGGGTCGCGAGCCGTCGCGCGCGGACGGCGAGGCCAAACCGGCCTCCAGGCACCGTGACGGACATGGACTGGGTCACACCCGTTCTCCGCCGCAGCCAGCCTTCGCCCGCGGCGCACGAATGGCGCGTTCAGCGATGATCTGGGTGACGTTCACGGGTCATGCTTCCAATGGTACCTGACTGTCCCATCCTACCCTTGGGACGATGGGGCGCACAGCCCCGTCACGATCGCGCGACGTCGCATGGCAGGCGATTCGGGGCCACCCCGAATGCCGACTTTCCTCTATTTTTATGGCATTTCCGCACATTTCGGAGCCGTGCCGGAAGTCACGATTCTTACAAAGATTTCATGGGGATTTCTCAGCCCTGTTGCGCCGAATCCGCAAGGATGTGCCGGAGCAACGCCGATCTCGCAGTATCGCGCCCCGCGCCGTCGGGTTTTGATCGGATCTGCCGTGCGCAACTGACGCAAAACCGCGGATCGCAGGACGATTCTGCTGGGCGTCCCGACCGCCGCAAAACGCCGTTCTCCCGATGCCCGTGATATCCGCGCCCGCGCGGCAAAGCGTGTTGGGCCCGCCATTTGCCGCAGTGCAAAAGCCCTTCCCTTTTTCGATCAGCACACTAGGTTCGCGGCAAGCAAGACACAGACCGGCAAAGAAATTCCCCGACATGGTATTCAACAAAGACGTCATCGAAGCGATCGGCAACACGCCGCTCATCAAGCTGAAGCGCGCATCCGAACTGACCGGCTGCACCATTCTGGGCAAGGCCGAGTTCATGAACCCCGGCCAGTCGGTGAAGGACCGCGCCGGCAAATGGATGATCCTGGAAGCCGAGAAGCGCGGCACGCTGAAACCGGGCGGCCTGGTGGTCGAGTCGACCGCGGGCAATACCGGCATCGGCCTTGCGGTCGTGGCGAGTGCGCGCGGCTATCGCACGCTGATCGTCATTCCGGAGACGCAGAGCCAGGAAAAGAAGGACATGCTGCGGCTGTGCGGCGCCGAGCTCGTCGAGGCGCCGGCGCTGCCGTTCTCCAACCCGAACAACTACCAGCATCTGGGCAGGCGTCTCGCCGAACAGCTTCGCAAGACCGAACCGAACGGCGTGCTGTTCGCCGACCAGTGGAACAACCTCGACAATCCCAAGGCGCATTACGACTCGACCGGACCGGAAATCTGGCAGCAGACCGACGGCAAGGTGGATGGCTTCGTCTGCTCGGTCGGCACCGGCGGCACGCTAGCTGGCATCAGCCGCTACCTGAAGGAAAAGAACCCGGCCATCGTCACCGCCTGTGCCGATCCGCACGGCTTCGGGATGTACGAACTGTTCAAGAATGGACAGGTCAAATCGACGCCGGGCGACTCGATCACGGAAGGCATCGGGCTCGGACGCGTCACGCCTGTGGTCGAGACGGCGAACGTCGACACCGCATTCCTGATCTCCGACGAGGAAGCCGTGACCATCATCTACGAGTTGCTGGAGCACGAAGGCCTGTGCCTCGGCGGCTCGACCGGCATCAACATCGCCGGCGCGATCCAGCTCGCCAAGCAGCTCGGCCCGGGCAAGACCATCGTCACCATTCTCTGCGACTCCGGCAACCGCTATCAGTCCAAACTGTTCAACCCGGCCTTCATGCGTTCGAAGAATCTGCCGGTCCCGGAATGGCTGGAAAAGCGCAGCAAGATCGAGCTGCCGCTTGTGTAGCAGGCGACGTCATTCCCGGGCGGTCCGCAGGACCGAACCCGGAATCTCGAGATTCCGGGGGCGATGCGTAAGCATCGAACCCGGAATGACCGAAACAATCACCGCAAGATTTGGCTCAAGAACAGCTTCGACCGCGCGTGCTGCGGGTTGGCGAAGAACTCCTGCGGCGTGTTCGACTCGATGATCTGGCCGGCGTCCATGAACACGACGCGGTTGGCCACCTCCCGGGCAAAGCCCATCTCGTGGGTCACGACCAGCATGGTCATGCCCTCCCTGGCGAGATCGACCATGGTGTCGAGCACCTCCTTGACCATCTCCGGGTCGAGCGCCGAGGTCGGCTCGTCGAACAGCATCACCTTCGGGTTCATGGTCAGCGCGCGGGCGATCGCGACGCGCTGCTGCTGACCGCCGGACATCTGGCCGGGAAACTTGTTGGCCTGGTGCGGAATCTTGACCCGCTCGAGGAACTTCATCGCGGCCGCCTCGGCATCCTTCTTCGGGATGTTGCGCACCCAGATCGGCGCCAGCGTGCAATTGTCGAGCACGGTGAGATGCGGAAACAGGTTGAAGCTCTGGAACACCATGCCGACTTCGCGGCGAACCTCGTCGACGCGGCGCAGGTTCGGGCCGAGCTCGATGCCGTCGACCACGATCTCGCCCTCCTGGAATTCCTCCAGCGCGTTGATGCAGCGGATCAGCGTCGACTTGCCCGAGCCGGACGGGCCGCAGATCACGATGCGCTCGCCCTTGCCGACCTCGAGGTTGATGTCACGCAACACGTGGAAGTCGCCGTACCATTTGTTGAGCGTGGAAATGTTGACGATCGGGGTTGTGGACATGGTGACCCTTGTTCAGTGGCGGCGGTGGGCGTTGAGCCGATTTTCGACGGACAGCGAGTAGCGCGACATTCCAAAGCAGAACACGAAGTAGATGAGGCCGGCGAAGGCGAAGCCGGTGAATGCGGTCGTCGGCGTGGTCCAGACCGGATCGGCGAACGACGCCCGCAATGAGCCCAACAGATCGAACAGCGCGACGATCGATACCAGCGAGGTATCCTTGAACAGCCCGATGAAGGTGTTGACGATGCCGGGGATCACGTAGCGCAGCGCCTGCGGCAACACGATCAGCGAGGTCGTCTTCCACCACGACAGGCCGAGCGCGGAGGCGGCTTCCGGCTGCCCACGCGGCACGGCCGCCAGGCCGCCCCTGATCACCTCGGCCAGATAGGCGCCGGTGAACAGCGCGACCCCGATCAGCGCGCGCATCAGGCCGTCGACGGCGAAATTGCCCGGCACAAACAGCGGCAGCATGTAGGTCGCGAAGAACAGCACCGTGATCAGCGGCACGCCGCGCCAGAATTCGATGAAGGTGATCGAGAAGATCCGGATCAGCGGAATGCTCGACCGACGGCCGAGCGCCAGCGCGATTCCGATCGGCATCGAGGCGACGATGCCGGTGATGGCAATCACCAGCGTCACCAGAAGGCCACCCCACAGCCGCGTATCGACGATCGGAAGGCCGCCGCGGTCGAGCCCCATCAGCTTGATCACGACAGCGATCCCGGCGAACGTCACGAGGCTGCCAATTAGCGCCCGGCGGCCGGTCCGCATGCCACCTCCGAGAACGAACAGAACGGCGGAGACGATCACGGCGGTGACGAGAAAGTCGACCCAGACCGGTTGCGACGAGGCCTGCATCTGGTCGCGCAGCCAGCTCAGCGGATAGATCAACCAATGGATCAGCAAGCCGATCAGGACGATCAGCTTGCCGAGCACCCAGAACAACGGGGCGATCGCCGAGGTCTTGCTGAGATTGACCAGGAGCAGCCCGGCGCCGCCAATGCTCTCGTCGAACAGCTGCAACAGGCCGGCCGTCCAGCTCACGCCGAATCCGGCGATGCCGCCACCATGCAGCAGGAACAATGCCACCGCCGGAAAGGCGAAGAAGAACAGGCCGGAGTTCACCCCCTTGGCCGGCAGTCGCGGAACGAGCAGAGGCAGCAGCAGTAGTGCGGCGAGCAGGAAGGTCAGATTGACGCGCCAGCGCTGGGCTTCCGGATAGAAGCCATAGATCAGCTGCGCCAGCTTGGCCTGGATATAGGGCCAGCAGGCGCCGACCACGTGTCCGGCGTTCTCAGTGAGGCACGCGGTGCGGTCCTTGCCGGTCCAGACCGCGTCGACCAGCAGGAACCTGAACGCCGGGATAACCGTGTACCAGACCAGCAACAATCCGAGGATCGTGAGCAGGATATTGCCTGGCGAGCTCAGCAGCCGCGAACGCAGCAAGCCGATGAAGCCGGTGGTCTTTGCCGGCGCGGGGCGCTCGGGGACCAGATCCTGCCGGACAAAGGACGACGCGGCCATATCCGTCATGTCGCCAGGCTCCGGTTGATGCGCCAGCCGTAGATGCTCATGATGGTGCTCGTCGTCAGCGAAAGCAGCAGATAGACGCCCATCGTCATGGCGATGATCTCGATCGCCTGCCCGGTCTGACTCACCGCCGTGCCGGCGAACACCGACACCAGATCCGGATAGCCGATGGCGACCGCGAGCGACGAATTCTTGGTGAGGTTCAGGTACTGGCTGGTCAGCGGCGGCACGATGACGCGCATCGCCTGCGGCACCACGATCAGCCGCAACGTCGTACTGCGGCTCAGGCCGAGCGAGGAGCCCGCCTCCATCTGTCCCTTGTGCACCGACAGGATGCCGGCGCGGACGATCTCGGCGATGAAGGCCGCCGTGTAGGTCGACAGCGCCACCGTGAGCGCGACGAATTCTGGGATGATCCGCGCCCCGCCAGCAAAGTTGAAGCCTTTCAGTTGCGGCAGTTCGAAGGTGACCGGCCTGCCGAAGATCAGCATCGCGATCAGCGGCAGGCCGACGAGACAACCCGCGACATAGGGTCCGACCCGGATCATCTGCCCGCGTTGGAACAAAGCGCGCGTCGCATAGTGCCGCAAGCCCAGCGCCGCAATGATGCCGACCGCGAGTGCAGCCAGGAACGGATCCAGCCCCGGTTCGCTGACCGGTCGCGGCACGATCAGGCCGCGGTTGTTGAGAAAGAACGCACTGAAGACCGAGATGCTCTGCCGCGGCGCCGGCAGCGCGGCGAGCACCGCGAGATACCAGAACAGGATCTGGAACAGGAGCGGCAAGTTTCGGATGATCTCGACATAGATGCCGCCGATGCGCGACAGCAGCCAGTTCGGCGACAACCGGCAGAGTGCCACGATGAAGCCGATCACGGTTGCGAAGACAATGCCGATCACCGAGACCAGGATCGTGTTCAACAGGCCGACGAAGAACACGCGCCAATAGGTGTCGGCATTTGTGTAGGCGATCAGGCTCTGACTGACGTCAAAGCCCGCATTGTAGTTGAGGAAGCCGAAACCCGACGCAATGTGCTGGGTCTCCAGGTTCAAGCGTGCATTCGCCACGATCTCATAGGCGATCCAGGCCAGGATCGCGGCGAAGCCGATCTGGGCGGCCAACCCGTTCCAGCCGGCCTTGCCGCCAAGCGTACGCTTCAGCCTGAGGGCAAATTGCAGCGGTGGTTTTCGGGGCGCGATGCTCATCGCGGCAGCCGTTGGCTGGGCCGATCAGCGGATCGGCGGCGCGTACTGGATCCCGCCCTTGTTCCAGAGATTGTTGACGCCGCGGGCGATGCCGAGCGGCGAGCCGGTGCCGACATTGCGCTCGAAGGTTTCGCCGTAATTGCCGACCGCCTTGACGATGCGCACGACCCAGTCCTTGGTGAGGCCGAGCTGTTCGCCGAGATTGCCGTCGGTGCCGAGCACCCGCTTCATTTCCGGCTTGTCGGATTTCAGCATCGCGTCGACGTTTTTCTGGGTGATGCCGAGTTCCTCGGCATTGATCATCGCAAACAGCGTCCACTTCACGATGTCGAACCACTGGTCGTCGCCGTGACGCACCATCGGCCCCAGCGGCTCCTTGGAAATGATCTCCGGAAGTACGATGTGATCGGCGGCATTCGCGAGCTTCAGGCGGCTGGCATAGAGCCCGGAGGCGTCGTCGGTGAAGACGTCGCAGCGTCCGGATTCATATGCCTTGACGGCCTCGTCGATGGTGCCGAAAGCGATCACCTCGTACTTCATGTTGTTGCCCTTGAAGAAGTCGGCGAGATTCTGCTCGGTCGTGGTGCCGGTCTGCACGCAGACAGAGGCGCTGTTCAGCTCGAGCGCCGAATTGACCTTGAGCGACTTCTTCACCATGAAGCCCTGCCCGTCATAATAGGTCACGCCGGTGAAATTGGCGCCCAGCGAGGTATCGCGCGACACCGTCCAGGTGGTGTTGCGCGACAGCACGTCGATCTCGCCGGATTGCAGCGCCGTGAAGCGGTCCTTGGCCGACAGCGGCACGAACTTGACCTTGCTCGGATCGTCGAAGATTTCGGCCGCAATGGCCCGGCAGACGTCGACATCGATCCCGGTCCAGTTGCCCTTGTCGTCGGGCGATGAAAAACCAGGCAGACCCTGGCTGACGCCGCAGGACAATTGACCGCGGTCCTTGACCGTCTTGAGGGTTTGCGCCGAGGCCGCCTGGACCGACAGGGCGGCGGCAGCGGCTAGGATGACAGCCAGGGATACGCGTTTCATGGGCAGGGCCTTTCAGGGTCGTCCGTTGGACGTTTGCTTTGTGATCGCCTCGCGTTCACGGGCCATCCCAATGATCCCTTGCAGCAAAAGATGCCTGATCTGACCGGCAGTTTTGGCGCCCAAACCGGTCAGGCAACGGATCGTAGGTCGCGGCAGGCCCCTCAACGTGCGGCGACTGGTAGTTGCGCCGCATCACATAGCGACTGACGAGCCGGGTCAAGGGGTTGACGCATGTCTTCTGCGTCCTGTTAGTAACACCTCCCGGCGTAGCCCTGTCCTCCCGACGCGTTACGACCTCGGCAAAAAGTCTAATGGCAGCGATCCATGACCTCCTCCGACGGCTCCAAGCCCTCCCATCCGCAACATGCCGCAACCCGCCTCGTCACGGCCGGCCGCGACAGCAAGGCCCAAAAGGGCTTCGTCAACCCGCCGGTCTTTCACGGTTCGACCGTGCTCTACCCGACTGCTGAAGACCTCCACGCCCATCGCGCCGAATTTACCTATGGCCGCCACGGCAGCCCAACGACGCGGGCTCTGCAGGACGTGCTGATCGCACTGGAAGGCCCGCAATGCGCCGGCGTCGGCCTCGCCCCGTCGGGACTGTCCGCCATCAGCACCACGCTGCTCGCCGTGCTGAAGGCCGGCGATCATCTGCTGGTGTGCGACAACGCCTATCGGCCGACCCGCAATTTCTGCGACAATATGCTCAAGCGCTACGGCATCGAGACCAGCTATTTCGATCCGCTGATCGGCGCCGGCATCGAGACGCTGTTCAAGCCGAGCACCCGCGCCGTGCTGGTCGAGGCACCCGGCTCGCAAACCTTCGAGATGCCCGATGTGCGCGCGATAGCGGCCGTCGCGCACGCCCGCGGCGCGCTCGTGATCGACGACAACACCTGGGCGACGGCGCTCTATCACCGCTCGCTCGAACAGGGCGTCGACATCAGCATGCAGGCCGGCACCAAATATGTCGGCGGCCATTCCGACATCATGTTCGGCACCATCGCGGCCAATGCGAAGGCCTGGCCGCTGGTGCAGGAGGCGATCCGGCTGCTCGGCGTCTGCGCCGGACCTGACGACGTCTATCTCGCGCTGCGCGGTGTCCGCACGCTCTCGGTGCGGCTTGCGCAGCACCACCGCTCCGGGCTCGAGATGGCGCGCTGGCTTGCGGCGCGGCCCGAGGTCGAGCGCGTGCTGCACCCTGCCCTCGAGACCGATCCGGGGCACGCGATCTGGAAGCGCGACTTCACCGGCGCCTCCGGCCTGTTCAGCATCGTGCTCAAGCCTGTGCCGCAGAGCGCGGTCGACGCGATGCTCAATTCGCTGACGCTGTTCGGCATGGGCTTTTCCTGGGGCGGCTTCGAGAGCCTCGCGATCCCGTTCGACTGCAGCGACTATCGCACCGCGACCAAATGGTCGCCGGGCGGGCCGGCACTGCGGCTGCACATCGGGCTGGAAAATCTCGACGACCTCAAGTCGGATCTCGATCGCGGATTTGCGGCGTTGAAGGCCGCGCTCTGATCCTGACGCGCGCCTCGCGCGTTAGACGATATTTAACCACGACCGACCGGCCGTGACGCCGCGCTGCGACCGACGACGCGCGCGTTGAGCCCGCTCGATCTCCGGGATTCTGCGGAGAAGTGACGGCGCCGATAACTCGCCGTTCACCATCCCCACCAATCCCTTAATTGTCCGGACCTTCAATCAAGTTCCCTTATACTTTTGCGGCCGTAGTGATGCTCACGGGAAGGGCTGTCGGTGCCGCAAGGACGTGACTGCCCGGCGTTAAGGGCATTCAGACAATCGCATGAAGACGGCACGCATCGTGGTCCTCGGCATCGCCGGCGTCGCAGGCCTCGCGGCCATGTACCTCGCAAGCATTGGCGATCGCAAACCGGCACCGCCGCCACCGCCGGTGGCGCAGTTGCCGACCGTCGAGGTGCTGGTGGCGAAGTCCGACATCGGCCTCGGTCAGTCGCTCAAGGCCGAAGACGTGCAGTGGCAGCGCTGGCCGGCTGAAACCGCGAGCAGCGCGTTCCTGCGCCATGACACCAATGCCGACGCCATGACCGAAGTGATCGGCTCGATCGCGCGCGCCCCCTTCATAGTCGGCGAACCGATCCGCGAGCAAAAGCTGGTCAAGGCCAATGGCAGCGGCTTCATGGCCGCGATCCTGCCCTCCGGCATGCGCGCGATCTCCACGGAAATCTCGCCGGAAACCGGCGCCGGCGGCTTCATCCTGCCGAACGACCGCGTCGATGTGATCCTGTCGCGACGCGACAAGAATCCCGATCAGCAGCAAGGCGCCCGCGATATCGTTACCACCGAAATCCTACTGTCCAACGTCCGCGTGCTGGCGATCGACCAGGCGCCGAAGGAGAAGGACGGCAACAACTCCCTCGTCGGCAAGACCGTGACCCTCGAGCTCAAGCCCGAACAGGCCGAGACGCTCGCGCGTGCGCGGCAAACCGGCACGCTGGCGCTCGCGCTGCGCAGCATCGCCGACGTCAACGAGACGATCGATCAGACCAACGACCATGCCCCGAAGCGGGGCGAGAGCATCAAGGTGGTGCGCTTCGGCGTCCCGAGCTCTCAGACGACACAGAAGTGATGGGGGCTTCGACATGACATCGGGTGCAAGACAACTGGCAACGCCGACCACGCTGGTCCGTTCGCTGTCATTCTCGGCGGTGACCGCGCTGATGCTGATCCCTGCCCTCGCCATCGCGGCCGATCCCGACAAGAACGCGGATGTCGCGGTGACGAGCAGCATTGCCGCCAAGACGCGCTTCGTCTCGCTCGGCGTCGGCAAGTCTGTCGTGGTCGACCTGCCGCGCGAGGCCAAGGACGTCCTGGTCGCCGATCCCAAGATCGCCAACGCCGTGATCCGCTCGGCGCAGCGCGCCTACATCATCGGCGCGGCGGTCGGCCAGACCAACGTGGTGTTCTTCGACGCCGACGGCAACCAGGTCGCCTCCTACGACATCGCGATCAAGCGCGACCTCAACGGCATGCGCGCGGCGCTGAAGCAGATGCTGCCGGGCGTCCAGATCGAGGGCGTCGGAGAAAGCGTGGTGCTGAGCGGCACGGTTGCGAGCCCGGTCGAAGCGCAGCAGGCGGGCGAGATCGCCGCGAAGCTGGTCGGCAGCGCCGACAAGGTCGTCAACTCCATCGTGGTGCGCGGCCGTGACCAGGTGATGCTCAAGGTCACCGTCGCCGAAGTGCGCCGCGACGTCGTCAAGCAGCTCGGTGTCGATCTCAGCGCCAACATGAACTACGGCACCGCCGCGGTGGTCTTCAACAACGCCAACGCCTTCACCGCCAACAATGGACCGCTCGCCCCGGGCAACGTGCTGACCGGAGCGGCCCTGAACAAGCTCGGCGTGCCGACGGTCACCGCGACGCTGCGCGCGATGGAGAGCGCGGGCGTGGTCAAGACGCTGGCCGAGCCCAACCTCACCGCGATCTCGGGCGAGTCGGCGACCTTTATTTCAGGCGGCGAGTTTCCGATTCCGACCGGCGTCACCTGCCAGACCACGACGTCGGGCACGATCGGCAATTGCGTCCAGACCGTCAGCTTCAAGAAGTTCGGCATCTCGCTCAACTTCACTCCGGTGGTGCTGTCCGAAGGACGCATCAGCCTGAAGGTGATGACCGAGGTCTCCGAAGTCTCGATGGACAACGCGCTGACCGGCGGCCAGGGCGGCACGACGATTCCCTCGATCAAGACCCGCCGCGCCGACACCACCCTGGAAGTGCCCTCCGGCGGCTCGATCGCGATGGCTGGATTGATCCAGGAACAGACCAAGCAGGCCGTCAACGGAATGCCCGGGGTCGATCAGATCCCGGTCCTCGGCCAGCTGTTCAGGAGCCAGGACTTCGTCAACAACGAGACCGAACTCATGGTCATCGTGACTCCCTATGTGGTGCGTGCCGTCGCGCAGAAGGAATTGTCCCGTCCGGATGACGGCTTTGCCCCGGCGTCCGACGCGCAGTCGGCGCTGCTGGCGCGGGTCAATCGCATCTACGGCGTTGCCGCACGTGCCGAACCGATCGGCGCCACGCCGGTCAATTTCGGCTTCATCATCGACTGAGGCGGGAACCTAATGGGGTTGGGGGATCGAATGATGACACGCAACACACGGAACGGTCGGGCCAGAACGCTGCCGCTGTTCGGCGCCCTTCTCGTCAGCGCGATCGCGCTTGGCGGCTGCAATCTGACCGGCGATAATATGGCCACCGGAACGGTCCCCGACGACTACCGGCAACGGCACCCGATCGCGGTCACCGAGGGCGAGCAGTCGATCGTGGTCTTCGTGGGCCGGGCCCGCGGCAATCTCACCGAAACCCAACGCGACGACGTGATGGGGCTGGCCCGCACCTGGCGCCGCGAAGGCACCGGCGCGATTGCGATCGACGTGCCGGCCGACACCCCGAACTCGCGCTCGGCGCAGGCGGTGTACCAGGAGATCCGCGGATTGCTCGCGTCGATGGGCGTGCCCGCCCACGCCATCACCAGGCGCGCCTATCGCGTGGACGATCCGCGCGCGCTTGCCACCATTCGCCTCAGCTATCCGAAGATGGCCGCAGTCGCCGGCCCCTGCGGATTGTGGCCGGCCGACCTCGGTCCCTCGATCTACAATCCCGCCTACAACGAGAACAAGCAGTACGACAATTTCGGCTGCGCCACGCAGCGCAACCTCGCCGCGATGGTCGCCAATCCGTCCGACCTCGAACAGCCCAGGACCGAGACCGCAGCCTACACGCCGCGCCGTTCGATCGCGTTCGAGAAATATCGCAAGGGCGAAACGACCGCGACCACCTATCCCGAAGCCGAGAAAGCCAAGCTGAGCGACGCCGCGAAATGACAGCCGAACAACAAGACGAGCCGCAGCACGGCAACGACTACATCGCGCCGGCGCCGCGGATTTCCGTGCAGGCCTTCTGCGCCAGCGTCGCGACCGCCACCACCGCGCGCGCCGCTGCCGACGACCGGCGGCTCGCCAAGGCCCACCTCTCCGTCCATATGGGCGGCATTGCCGCGGCGATCGACACCTATCACAAGGCGCCGACGCCCAACGTCATCATGCTGGAAACCGAGCCGGACAGCGATTTCCTCGCCGGTCTCGACGAGCTTTCCACGGTCTGCGATCCCGGCACCCGCGTCGTCGTGCTCGGCATGCCCGGTGAGGCTGCGCCGTATCGCGAACTGGTGCGGCGCGGCGTCAACGATTACGTCATCGGCCCGGTCAAGGTGCTCGATATCGTGCGCTCGATCTGCAGCCTGTTCTCGTCCTCCGAAGCGGTTTCCGTCGGCCGCCTGATTGCGGTCGCGGGCGCCAAGGGCGGCGTCGGCGCCTCGACCATCGCCCACAATGTCGCCTGGACCATCGCGCGCGACCTCGGGCTGGATTCGGTCGTCATCGATCTCGACCTCGCCTTCGGCACCGCCGGCCTCGACTACAACCAGGATCCGGTGCAAGGCATCGCCAACGCAGTGTACGCCCCCGAGCGGCCGGACAGCGCCTTCATGGAGCGCCTGCTTTCGAAGTGCGGCGATCATCTCAGCCTGCTGGCGGCGCCTGCCACGCTCGATCAGGTCTACGATTTTGGTGCCGAAGCGTTCGATGCCATCTTCGATACGATGCGGATGACCACATCCTGCATCGTGCTCGACGTTCCGCATCAATGGACCGCCTGGACCAAACGCGTGCTGGTCGGCGCCGACGATATCCTGATCGTGGCCGAGCCCGACCTCGCCAACATGCGCAACACCAAGAACATGATGAACCTGCTGAAGACCGCGCGGCCCAACGACCGGCCG
The DNA here is from genome assembly GCF_000426785.1 of Bradyrhizobium sp. th-b2. NCBI lineage: Bacteria > Pseudomonadati > Pseudomonadota > Alphaproteobacteria > Hyphomicrobiales > Nitrobacteraceae > Bradyrhizobium > Bradyrhizobium sp. th-b2. The sequence continues at coordinate 22,003 of NZ_AUGA01000052.1, read as the reverse complement.
CCGCTCTACTGCCTGAACCAGGTCGGCATGTCGAAGCGTCCAGAGATCGAGGTCAAGGACTTCGCCAAGACGATCGACAGCCAGCCGATCGCAGCGATCCCGTTCGACTGCAGGCTGTTCGGCGAAGCCGCCAATAATGGTCAGATGATCGCGGAAGTCTCCGCGCGTCATCGCACCACGAGGACCTTCCTGCAGATCGCCCATCGCCTGACCGGCCGCGCCGACCTTGCGGAAGCCCGCGAGTCGTTCCTGTCGCCGATCCTCAGGAAGCTGCAGCCGCGCCATAACGACGGCCGCCGGGCCGCGGGCTAGCATTGCTGATCCCAGGTTTCGCTATCTCAGGTATCGTTCGACCTAGTCGCGACGGATGGTCGCGACCGGAATCTTGTCCGTATCGGTCCGGCCCACGTCCCTGCGCGCCAACAGCCGCTTCAGCGCGGCGACATTGGCCGAGCCCTCTTCCGGCGCCAAATCGGCCTTCATGATGGTCTCGGCCTCGGACTGGCGGCCCTGCAGACCGATCACGACGGCAAGGTTGGTTCGCACCCGCATGTCGCCTGGCGCGCGCTCCCGGGCGCGGCGCAGGGTCTCCTCGGCCTTCGGCAGATCCTTCGACAGCAGATAGGACAGGCCGAGATTGGAGAGCACCGACGGATCGTCGGGCACGATCTTGAGCGCACTCGCGTAGTACTGGCGGGCCTCGTCGTGGCGATCGAGCTGATCGAGCACGGCGCCTTGCGCCGACAGGATGCGCCAGTCCGGGTCTTCCGGGGTGTGTGCGCGCCCGAGCACGTCGAATGCCTGCTGGAAATTGCCGTTGTCGGCGAGCGCACGGCCGTAGCCTGCGAGCAGCGCCTTGTTGCTCGGCTGCGCCAGGACCGCCTGCTCCATGACCGCGACCGCCTGCGCCCGCTGGCCGGTGGCGCGCAGCGCCCGGGCGTATTTCAGAGCGGCGTCGGTGTCTTTCGGGTTGGCGCGGACGCGCTCGTGGTAGGTCGCGATGTCGCGCCGGGGATCGGCGGGAGCCGGCGTGGCCTCCGCGGTGTCGCCCAATGACCCCGTGATGTCGGACGGACCCGAAGTCTGACAGGCGGACAGCCCGACCAGCAGGACCAGCAGGACCACGGCGGATACCGGACCAGCGAGACGGCGTGCGCGGCCTTTCGGTCGGGATAGTTTCTCAGACATCAAATGAGACTCGGAACAGCGAAGGTTCCGGGATGCTCACAGCTTAACCCTAAGTTCCGGTTAAGGATGCCATCATGTCGCCGCCATGCCTGCCCGCGAGGCGGCACGGGCCGCTTCGCGGGTCGCAGGCGTAGTGGCCGATCAGTCGACGAACTGGGCGCCGAATTCGTGTCCGATCTGCCAAGCCAGACGACACTGACGCGGACTGCCGGTCGACAGGATGATGGTGAATTCCGGCGGGATCTCGAGATATTCGGCGATCACCTTGACACCTCCGGCGGAGATATCGGTGATCATGCAGTCGCGTGGCAGCGACCCCGTGCCCAACTGAATTTTGGCGACGCTCCGGCACGCGCGGCGTTCGCTCTTGCGGCGATTCATGAACATACTGATCCCCAAGCCCTCGGCTGGATAGTTTCTCGTTCCTACCGTCATAACGAGGAAAGATTGGGAACTGCCTAGCGGAACCAATCGCAATTGAGCGGTCGTGTTCGAGAATCATTTACCGGGGGCGCGGCCTGGCCCCGGTGTGCCGCCAGCATGGTTTGACCGCGGCACACTCCCAAAATTAACAATTTCCTAGTCGCATTGCCGGGCGTGCTCGCCCTGGAATAGCATTTGCTGTTCCCGACAATTGGGAGGCAAACAGACATGAAAGCCTTGTCACTGCTCGTCGCAGCCGTCCTGTCAGCGGCTCCTGCGTATGCCGGACCCCCGCAACGCGCCAACAACATGACGATCACTGCGGACACCCGCATCGGATGCAACGGCACGACCGGGTGGGGCGGCACGGCGGTGCCATGCAGGAACTACTACAACTTCGCCAACGTCAACGATTGCCATTCGAAGCTGCTCAACCTCGGTTGGGATAACAACGCCCTCGCCTGGTACTGCACCAATCTGGGCCTGAAGTAGCCCGTCGGCACCCCACAGATCGATCGAGGCCGCTTCGGTTGGCGGCCTCTTTCATGACGGCCCCTCCCCGTCATCAGGTTCCAACGGGAACAAAAAGGGGTTGATATCAGGTCATTTGACTATAGCGTGCGCCCCTTCGACTCGAATTTTCCGGGATATCAGGAAGTATGGGAAGCCTAGTTCTGCTCGATCTGATGGGGGGCGTCGCGCTCCTGCTGTGGGGCCTGCACATGGTCCACAGCGGGATTCTGCGGGCTTTCGGGCCGGATTTGCGGCTGTTGCTGGCGAGAGCGCTGAACAACCGGTTCAGCGCCCTTGGCGCCGGCCTTGGCCTGACCGCCCTGCTGCAGAGCTCAACCGCCACCGCCCTGATCACCAGTTCCTTCGCCGCCGAGGAAATCGTCAGCCTGGTGCCGGCGCTCGCGATCATGCTCGGCGCCAATATCGGCACCACGCTGATCGTGCAGGTGCTGTCGTTCAATGTTGCCGCTGTTGCGCCGGTGCTGTTCATCACCGGCCTGGTCGCTTTCCGCAGCGGGCCGCGCTCCCGGATCAAGGATATCGGCCGCGTCTCGATCGGCCTCGGCCTGATGCTGCTGGCGCTGCACATCCTGCTCGATACGATGGCGCCGGCCGAGAATGCACCGAGCGTGCGCGTGTTCCTGGGCGCGATCACCGGCGATCCCGTGCTCTGCATCTTCATCGGCGCGGTCGTCACCTGGCTGGTCCATTCCAGCGTCGCCAGCGTGCTGCTGGTGATGTCGCTGGCCTATTCCCAGTTCATCTCGCCCTATGCCGCGTTTGCGCTCGTGCTCGGCGCCAATCTCGGCAGCGCCATCAATCCGTTGATGGAGGGCGCGCGGCGCGACAATCCGGCGAGCTACCGCCTGCCGGTCGGCAACCTCGTCAATCGCGTTGTCGGCATCCTGCTGGTGGCACCGTTCCTGCGCCCGATCACCGAGTATATTCATGCTTGGCAGCCCGATCTCGCCAAGGCGACCGCGCTGTTCCACATTGCCTTCAACGTTGCGACCGCGCTGCTGTTCATCGGCGTGCTCGACCACATGGCGCGGCTGCTCGAACGTCTGTTGCCGAAGCGGGCGCAGGAGACCGATCCCTCACAGCCACGCTATCTCGACGAGAGCGCGCTGGAGACGCCGTCGCTCGCGCTGGCCGATGCCGCGCGCGAGGTGCTGCATATGGGCGACCACACCGAGGCCATGCTGCGCAAAGTGATGGCGGCGATGATGACCAACGATCGCGCCCTGGTCGACCAGGTGTCGAAGATGGACAACACCGTCGACCGGCTCAACGAGGCGATCAAGCTTTACGTCACGAAACTCACCCGCGGCAGCCTGGACGAGCGCGAAGGCCAGCGCGCCATGGAGATCGTGTCCTTTGCGATCAATCTCGAGCATATCGGCGACATCATCGACAAGAATCTGAGCGAGCTCGCGACCAAGAAGATCAAGCACCGCCTGCAATTCTCCGCCGAGGGCGCCGAGGAATTGTCGGCGTTCCACAAGCGCACGATCGACTCGCTGCGGATCGCGTTCGGCGTGTTCATGTCGGGCGACGCCAACGAGGCGCGCAAGCTGCTCAGCGAGAAGGCGGCGCTGCGCGCGGCCGAACTGACCGCCGTCGAGCGGCATCTGGTGCGCCTGCGCGAAGGCCGGCCCGAGACCATCGAGACCACGTCGCTGCATCTCGACGTGCTGCGCGATCTTCGCCGCATCCATTCGCATATCTGCTCGGTCGCCTACCCCGTGCTCGACGCCGCCGGCGAGACCGCCGCCGATCGCGAGAACGCGGTGGATACGGCCGAACTTCCGGCACCCGGGCGGCTCTGATCAAGCGAAGGCGCGCCGGAGCAGCACGGCGCGCTGCGATCTCCGCTACGTCGGCGGCCGGTGTTCGGAGCCGGGATGCCGCTGTGGAAACGCGGAGGCGGCAGCGAGCTGGTCGATGCTGTCGCGTTGGCGATCGAACACGCCAAGGAGATCGCCTTGCAGCAGCCGGCCGCCTGACAATCTCATCCGAAGCGGATCGACGTTACGGCCGTTGATCCGCACCTCATAATAGAGATGCGGTCCGGTCGAGAGCCCGGTCGATCCGACATAGGCAATCGTCTCGCCTTGGCGAACCCGGTCGCCGATCTTCAGCCCGGGCGGGAAGCTCGCAACGTGGGCATAGGTCGTCTCATAGCCGCGATCGTGCAGCACGCGAATAAATTTCCCATACCCGCGTTCGTACCCTTCGGTCTCGACGACGCCGGCGCCCGCGGCCGCAATGGGCGAACCATAGGGCGCGGCATAGTCGACGCCCTCATGGAAGCGGCGGTCGCCCAGGATCGGATGAGTACGCCAGCCAAAACCGTCACCGAGGCGCCCGCTCACGACCGGCTTGCGCAACAGGAATCTGGTGATGGACTGGCCAGCCTCATCGTAGAAATCGGAGCTGCCGTCGTCCGGCGCCGTGAAGCGGTAGTAGCGGTGCGTCTGCCCGCCCGCGGTCAGGTCAATGAAGACCAGCTCCGGTTGGCCAATTTCGTTGGGGGCATACATGATCTCAGCCACATCGGCGTCGCCGAGCGGCTCATCAAGGTCGAAATCGCGGCCACACAGGCGCATTAGCTCGGCAACGATGCCCTCATCGACGTGATTGGAGCGCGCAAGCGCGTTGAGACCATCACGTAGCGTTTCACCGGGGACGGAATGCGTGTCGATCGACTCACGCAGTAAGCTCTCGCTCCCGAGGGGGATATCCGGCTGTTCCGGCACGATCGCCTGGTACTGGCCGCTATCGGCGCGACCGACGGCGGACACACTGGCGTCCGTCCGTTCGATCGACACTTTCGCGACATGGCCAAGTGCCGAACCGGCCTCTCCGTCTTGTTCGACGATCGTGATTTTCTCGCCACCGGACAGCGTCTCCTGGCCGCCGGCCGATGGGAAAGCGGCAAGGATCGCCGGCGCGTCCGCAGCAGCCGCAGTTAACGCCCGCAGAATGGCAGACAGCGTGTCACCGCTTCTGGCGATAATGACATGTCGATGGTGACGAGACGACGAAGGAGATTTGGGAAGGCTGGTGACGTTGATCGCCTCACCTGTCGGCGAAGGCGGACGCGGCGCGTCTTCATCGTCTGCATAGGCGCTGGTGCCGCCCGGCAGCCCAACGCGTGATGGACCTGCTCGCATGATCGATGGCAACTCCGGCAGCAGCGCGCGTTGCGAGCTCACTCGCTGATCGTCCTTACCGTCTCCCGGTGCTTCGCGACGATGGTCCTGTTGTGGTTCGGGATCGATCTCCGCGAGTCGCGCTGACACGCGGGTAAATCGACGGACCGAACCGGCATCGCTCAGCTGCTCGATCTTGAGCGCACCGGAACTGCCTTGCGAGCCGGGCCTCCGATCCAGACGGTCGCCGCGCCGCGCCTCGTCAACCACCTGCCCTGTGAAGCGCGGAAGTGAAACGACCGGCGATACTGCGAATCGCAAGTGATCTCCGAATGCTCCGCGAAGCGCGCCAACCAGGAGCGCGACAGCAGCGGCGCCAATCAGAACCGTCCCCGCCATCCAGCGGAGACTGACCGCGCGCCGGTCCGGCGGCTCGCCCTCGACCGTCAGCGGCGGCTCGTCAAGCGATGGGATATTGCGGGCGCTCGATCGATGACTACCCGCTTTGGTCGCTTCGCCACGGCCGGTCATCAACGCCCCTCATCCCCTCGGCGCACGGTCTCGGGATGCCCCACGCCCGCGGCAAGCCGTAGATGCCATACGCCTTGGGGCGATTGTTTGGCCTTCGTTCAGGGTGCGGTCCAATTAATGCGGAGCCGGGCCGATGCTGCATCCGCCGAGACTCGGGAGGAGGCTCAGCATACCGCTCGCCGCGCTGACAAGCGCAGGGATCAGCGCTCAAGCGTCCTCGACGCGGCGCCCCGGCTTTTCACGATCAGCATGATGTTGCGGATGTAGATCAGCGTGGCGAGGCCCTGCCCGATGATGATGACGGGTTCGCGCTTGGCGAGCCCGTAGATCAGCGTCATCAGACCGCCGCCCATCGAGAAGAACCAGAACGCCATCGGCACCACGCTCTGGCCGGCGCGCTCGCTGGAAATCCACTGCACCAGGAAGCGCGCCGTGAACAGCAATTGCGCGACGAGGCCAAACGCCAGCCAGAAGTCGAACTTGGCGACGAACACGTCGTAGAAATAGGCGCTCAGCGCCTGGCCGTACTGAATCAGCATCACTTCACCTTGGTCACGATCGGCACTTCCGCGACGCCCGTCACCTCGGTGACATCAGGCACTTCGGTGACGACCGGTGTCGGCTTCTTGCGGCGGATCAGCCACCACACGCCGGCGAGATCCATGATCCCGATCCAGAGCCGGTCGAAGAATCCGTAATTCGAGACGCCGGAATGGCGCGGGCGGTCGACGACGTCGACATAGGCAATCGTGAGCCCCTCGCGGCGGACCAGCGCCGGCAGGAAACGATGCAGCCCGTCGAAATAGGGCATTGCCAGGAACACCTCGCGTGGAAACGCCTTCAGTCCGCAGCCGGTGTCGCGGGTGCCGTCACGCAGGATAACGCTGCGCACGTTATTGGCGATGCGCGATTGTAGTTTCTTGAAGCCGGTATCCTTGCGCCCGACGCGCTGGCCTGCGGCAAGCCCGACGCGGCCATTGCCGCTCGCGATTGCCGCGATCAGGTCCGGCAGGAAAGCGGGGTCGTTCTGGCCGTCGCCATCGAGCGTCGCCACGATCGCACCGCGCGCGGCACGAACGCCGCTGCGCACGGCGGCCGACTGGCCCGACGAGACGGCGTGGCGGAGCTGCCGCAGATTGGGCCGCTGCGCCATGATCGCGCTCAGCCGTTCGCCGGTGGCATCGGTCGAGCCGTCATTGACGTAGAGGATCTCGTAGGCCCAGCGCCCGTCGAGCGCGGCCGCGATCTCGGCGATCAGCGGCGCGATATTGTCCGCCTCGTTGCGCACAGGCACGACGATGGAAACGGCGACCGGCATCTGGTCGGGAGCAGGCAAATCGGCACTCGTGGTTGGTGTTATCGGCGATGGAACCAGCCCGATCCGGCCGTCGGGCGACCGCTTTTATGGGGCGAAGGCGCTCCTCGCAACCCTTTTGAGGCGCCCTTCCGAGGGCCCGGACAGTGCCACAACGGTGCCATCGTGATGAATGGCGAAACCAAGGCGGCGGGCAGCGAACCAGTAGCGCACGGTCATCGCGCCGATCACGCCAACCAGCGCGCCGGCCACCACGTCGCTCGGATGATGGGCCAGCAGCACCAGCCGGGTCGCGGCGATGATCAGCGCATAGACCAGCATCGCAACCCTCGCACCGGGCCACACCGCCGACACGGCAAAGGCGAGCGCGAATGCAGTGATCGAATGTCCCGACGGAAAGCTCGAATAGGCCTCTGTGCCGGCGAAGTGCTGGAAGTTGAAGGCATTGGCCTTGCCGCCGACAAACGGCCGCCCGCGGCCGACGATCCACTTGATCACTTCCCCGAGCACCACCGACAGCACGACGGACAGGAACAAATATTGCAGCCTCGTTCCAAGGCCGAGCAGGGTCGCGCGCGGCACGCCGCGCAGCGCCGGCGCTGCCAATGCGACCACAACCAGCAGCAGGCCGAGCGTGCACAGCACATATTCGTCCTTGCCGAAATCAGTCAGGATTCGCACCCACCAGAGGCCCGGCGTGCCGCGCGGGGGCATCGCGCTGATTTCGGCGACGTCCAACACGTACATCAGCGTGATGATGGCAGCGCCGACGATGACGACGAGCAGGAGCACGTGGCGCGCGGAACGCCGCGCCGCCTCGGCCCGGCGCGAATGCGACGGTGCACGCACGAGCTGGGCAAGCGACAGCCAGACCAGCGTCAGCAATCGTCCGAAATAGTTGGCGGATTCCAGGGGGGCTGGCGGCGGGGGCATGTCACTCCGTCCCTTCGGAGCGGAAGATCGCGATCGAGACCGCCTTGCCCTGCGAGATGTTGTAGCCTTCGACGCGCACCGGCGCGTTGTACCGCAGACCGATCGCCTCGGCGCGCTGCACGAAGGACCGCTCCGAGCGCTGTTCGACCAAGGCGAAGCGGCAGGAGCCCTGCCCCAGGAAATCGGCAGCGCCCGATCCGTCGGTGAGCAGTGTCGAGGTGTCGGTCATGAACACCAGACTCGGCTCGTGGAAGCCTGCGGCCGCCGCCTTCGGACCGACGCAGGTGACGTTGCGCAAGGCGCGTGCGACCTCCTGGCTCGGAAACACGGTGGTGAGCCGCGGCAGCACCACACCATAGGTGCCGGCCGCCATCAGCGCCGCGGCGATCACCGCATTGAGCAGCGAGCGCTCGGCGCGGCTGTCCTCGAACATCCACCAGGCGATCAGGCCGAACACCATCGCGACGGCGAACAGGGGCCAGGCCGGAAACACCGGCTGATGGATCGCCTTGATGGCGCCGACGATCACCAGCACCGAGGCGCAGGCGGGGATCGCGAACCACCAGGCGGCGCCGCGCAGCAGCCACGAGGAGCGCGACAGCACGCGCCGCTCCAGCGCGCCCACGGTCAGGATCGCGATCGCCGGATAAAGCGGCAGCACGTAATGCGGCAGTTTCGTCAGCACGGCCTCGAACACGATCCAGGACGGGATCAACCAGGCCAGCAGGAATTGCGCGCCGGGCTCGCGCCGCGCGCGCCAGATCGCCGGCGCCGCCATGCCGGCGAGCGGCGCGCCGGGCCAGAACGTGATCCAGAACAGCAGCAGATAGACCCCGGGCGGCGCGCCGTGGGACTCCTGCGCGCCAAGCTTGCTCAGCATGTCGCCGCCGACCGAGTCGGCAAAGAAGGTCTCACCGGCGCGCAGGAAGATCAAAACGAACCACGGCAGCACCAGCACCAGGGTCCACATCAGGCCCCAGACCGGGCGCATGCGCCAGAACCACGCCGCCGATCGATCGAGTATAGCGAGTGCGGCCATCGCGAGGCCGACGAACATCAGGATCAGCGGCCCCTTGAGCAGGATGCCGACCGCCAGCGCCGTCCAGAAGATCGCAGGCGGCCCCCATGACGGACGCGCCGGATCCTCGCCGCGCTGCCAGGACAGATAGACCCGCGCCATCGCCCCCATCGCGGCGGTGACTGTCAGGAGCAGCATCGCATCGGTCTTGGCAAGCCGTGCCTCGACCCCGAGCAGCACGCAACTTGCCATCATCAAGGCGGCGAGCGCCGCCCCCTGTCGCGTCACGAAGGCGAGTGCCGTCCAATAGGTCAGCAGCACCGCGCCGATCGCACCGATCAGGGACGGCAGGCGATAGACCCAGATGCGGACCTGAGCGCGCGGCACCCCGAGCGCGGAAATCGTCTTCAGTGCCGCCGCCTGCATCCAGTAGATGCCGACCGGTTTCTTGTAACGGACGTCGTCCTGGAAGCGGATATCGACGAAATCGCCGCTCTCGACCATCTGCTTGGTCGCCTGGGCAAAGCGCACCTCGTCGCGGTCGATCGGCGGGATGGTGAAGAGGCCCGGCAGGAACAACACCAGGCAGGTCAGCGTCAGGAACAGGATCGAACGCCATTGGCTGGCCGTTGCGCACTCGAACGCCATGAACAGCCTGCGGCTCGAATGCGCAGGTTTTACAGACTGTTGCCCTGCTCCGAAGCGCCGGGGTTGGAGGCTATCCACCATGGGTTTCGCATACGATGAAACCGCAGCGCAAACAACCGTCCAGTTCCGCTTTCCCTCGCGATCATTGCACGCGGATCACACATCATTGCACGCGGATTACAACGGTATCTGCTGCCCCCGTGGCGTCGATCACCGTGAGCCGCGCGAAGCCCGGTCCGGGCGGGTCAATCAGGCGCTGGCGCCGGCTGTCGATGTCCCCGGCTGAGACACCATTCACGAGCACGGTCAGCGGCAACACACCGCCGGCGACCTTGACCGGCATCGGCGCATTACCGCCGCTTTCGGAGCGATCGACGTCGATGCGCGAGCCGTTCAGCGGAAACTGGATGTGCGGCGCCTGGTCATTGCCGCTGCGGATCAGTTCACCGAGCGGCCGGAACCGGCGCAGCGGCGGCGGTAGTTTTGCGTTGGAGGCGACCAGCACGCCGCGTGGCGGCTTCGGCAACGCCGCCGGGATCTTGCCGGTGCGCGCAAAGGCATCGAACAGGATCGGCGCGGCCGCGGTGCGGCCGACCAGGCCCGGCACCGGCGCGCCGTCCGGACGGCCGACCCAGACACCGATCGTGATGCGGCCGTCGAAGCCGACCGACCAGGCGTCGCGATAGCCGTAGCTGGTGCCGGTCTTGAACGCGATCCGGTTGTGCACGCCATTCTCCGGCGGCGGCGTGCCGAGCAGGACATTGCCGACCTGCCAGGCCGCAGCCTGGTCCATCAGCCGCATCGTGTCACGGCTATCGCTCGCCTGCATGATCTCGCGCAGCGGTTTCGTCGCGCCGAGCCGCGCCAGGCCAGAGTAGAGCTGGGCGAGATCCTGAAGCGTGATGCCGACGCCGCCGAGCCCCATCGCCAAGCCCGGCGCCTCGTCCTTCGGCAGCACGAGGCTGGTGCCGGCCTGCTTCAGCCGCGACGACAGCCGGCTCGCGCCGACCCGGTCGAGCAGCGCGATCGCCGGCACGTTCAGCGACAATTGCAGCGCCTTGCGGATCGGCACCGTGCCCTGGAACGTCATGTCGAAATTCTCCGGCGCGTAGGAGCCGAAGCGGACCGGCCGGTCCTCGATCAGGCTGTCGGGATGGACAAAACCATCCTCGAAGGCGAGGCCATAAATGAAGGGCTTCAAGGTCGAGCCCGGCGAGCGCACCGCGCGCGTCATGTCGACCTGCCCGGCCCGCCGCTCGTCGAAATAATCCGCCGAGCCGACGCGCGCGAGCACGTCGCCCGTTTCATTGTCGACCACGATGATCGCGACCGAGACGTCAGGCCCCTGCGCGATGGCGCGGTCGCGCGCCAGCGCCTCCAGGTTTCGTTGCAGCGTGGCGTCCAGCGTCAGTTTGATGACGGGCGTATCCTTCATCGTCGCGATCGCCTGATCGGACGAATGCGGCGCCAGGATCGGGATCTGCTTGCGCATCTTCGGCACTGCCGTCGCCGTGGCCTGCGCGGCATCCTCCTTCGACACCACGCCATCCTCGACCATGCGGGCGAGCACGCGGTCGCGCGCGGCATGCGCAGCTTCGGGGAAACGGTCGAGCCGCCGCCGCTCCGGCGATTGCGGCAGCGCCACCAGCAGCGCAGCTTCCGCAAGCGAGAGGCGCTTCGGCTCCTTGCCGAAATAGGCGATCGAGGCGGCGCGCACGCCCTCGAGATTGCCGCCGAACGGCGCCAGCGCGAGATAGAGATCGAGGATCTGGCCCTTCGAGAGCTGTCGCTCCAGTTCAACCGCGCGCACCATCTGCCGCAGTTTTGCGTAGACCGAGCGCTGGTGCCGCGGCTCGATCAGCCGCGCCAGCTGCATCGTGATGGTCGAGCCGCCGGAAACGATATGACCGCGGGTGAGAAGCTGGAATCCGGCGCGCGACAGCGCCAGCGGATCGACGCCGTGGTGCTCGTAGAAGCGCTTGTCCTCATAGGCGAACAACAGCTTCAGATAAGTCGGATCGACCGACGTCTTCGCGTCGACCGGCAGCCGCCAGCGCCCGTCCGCCATCGCATAGGCACGGAGCAGTTTTCCATTTCGATCGACGACCGTGGTCGAGACCTGCTGCGCCTGCGTGAGCGGCAGCGGCCCGAGCGAGACGACCCAGGCGGCGAAGGCACCGGTGATCGCGATGAGCACGACGGCCATCGCGGCAAAGAGGCGTAGGGGCCACCTCTCACCGCGCTTGTCATGCCCGGGCTTGACCCGGGCATCCACTTCTTCCTCACACGCCGCAGACGTGGATCCCCGGGTCAAGCCCGGGGATGACGAGGAGAGTGCTGGACGCGCGTCTTCGCTCATTCCGCGATCACTCATTTCGCCGGCTTGACCTCAACCGCGCCGGTGCCGCTGCGGCCGTAGCGCGAGGGATTGTACATGTCCTCGACATAGGCCTGCGGCAGCACATATTTGCCCGGCGACACCGCGCGTACCACATAGGCGACCGTGAACACCGACTTGTCGTTGGCGCCCCGGTCGATCGCCGCGGTGAAGCGGTCATCGCGGAACTCGGTGTTCTTCGGCTCGACGCCGTCCTCGATCCACTCGAGCGTGCTGGAATCGCCTGATGACACCAGATTCGGATTGTCGATCTCGAGCCCGGCCGGCAGATAATCGGCCACCATGATGTGGCCGAACTCCGGCTTGGCTTCCGTCACCTTCAGGACAACTGCGAAGCGGTCGTTCTGTTTCGCCTTGGTGACGTCGGCCGGCTTGCCGTCGAGCGTGTAGTAGGCACGTTCGATCTTGAAGCCGTTGGAAGCCGCCGGCTCCGGCGTGACCGGCGAGCCCGACACCGAGACCACTGCCTGCACGGGCGCGTCGCCGGTGTTGGTGTTGGTGATCCGGAGCGGCTGGCCCGTCATCTCCTCGGCCTTGTAGCTCCGATAGACCGCGGTCTTGACCGGCTGGCCATTGATGTCGAGCGCCAGCGTTTCCTTGGCGAGCGCGCGCGCCGCCAGCACCATCCACGCATTCTCCTGCGTCGAGGTGTAGGGCGAGAGCCCGCGCGCAGCTTCGACCCGCAGCACGGCCTGGGTCAGCGTGGTGCGCGGCGCATTGCCCTCGCCCGCAAGCGAGACCAGCGCAGCCGCATCGCGCAGCGCCGAGCCGTAGTCGACCCGGCCGAACTCGATCACGGGTTTGCGGTTCAGCGCATCAAGCGCCGCGCCATAGACCCGCTCGGCCCTCGCCTTGTCGCCGACCAGCGCCAGCGCCGCGGCCAGCTGCGCCTTGGAGATCGGCGTCGCCAGGTTGTTGAGCTTGGTATCGGCGAGATAGCGCAGATCACCGATCGGCGCCGCGCCGTTGCGCGCGAGCACGTAGAGGCCGTAGGCCAGATCGCGGCCACCGTCCTTCTCCGGCTCGTTGGCATTGACCACCGAGTTCCTGACGCGGTCGAGCGCGTTCTTGAACAGCACGTCCGGCACCGCAAAGCCCTTTTCGCGGGCCCGGGTCAGGAAGTCGGTGACGTAGGCGTCGAGCCAGGCGTCGTCGCCGCCCGCCGACCACAGGCCGAACGAGCCGTTGGAGCCCTGTCGCGCCAGGAGACGCTCGATCGCGTCGCGGATGCGCTGGTCGACCGCGGTGTCCATCGCAAGATGGGCGCCGGCGGCGAGATCGTTGACATAGAGCAGCGGCAGCGCGCGGCTCGTGATCTGCTCGGAGCAGCCATAGGGGTAGCGGTCGAGCGCCTTCAGGATGCTGGCAGCATCGAGCGCGGTAGACAGGCTCGCCGAGATCGAGACGCTGCCGGTACCCGGGACGAGATCGGAGAACATGTCCGAGGTCAGCGTCAGGCTCTCGCCCTTCGCCAGCGTGCGGATCGAGCGACGCGCCAGCACCTGGGTCGCCGGCTTGACGTCAAGCGCATAGTGACGCACCAGCGTCAGCCCGTTCGGCCCCGAAATGTCGACGTCGAAATCGGCACGTCCGGCGCCGCCGGCCTCCAGGCCAAGCGACAGCGATGAGCGCTGCTTGGCGGCGAGCTTCACCTTCGTGGTCGGATTGCCCGAGGCCTTGATCGGGCCGCTCGCCTTGACGCTGATCGCGTAGTCGCCGGCGGCGCCTTCGACATTGTCGATATCCATGCTGATGGTGCCCTTGTCACCGGTCAGCAGGAAGCGTGGCAAGGTCGCGGTCAGCACCACGGGATCGCGTACGATCACATCAACATTGGCGCGGCCGAGTTTGGTAGCGCTCCACGCCACCGCCATCACCCGCGCCGTGCCGGCGAATTCGGGGATGTCGAAGCTCACTTCGGCAGTCCCATCAGGGCCGACCGTGACGATGCCGGAATAGAGCGCCAACGGCTTCTGCGTCGGCGGCGAGCCCTGCAGCTCGGCACCGGCGGCGTCGCCGCCGCTGCGGATCTGGCCGCGGGTGCCCTGCATGCCGTCGATCAGCTGGCCATAGAGGTCGCGGATCTCGGCGGTCAGACGGCGCTGGCCGAGATAGTAATCGTCCGGCGCCGGCGGCTTGTAATTGGTCAAATTGAGAATACCGACGTCGACCGCAGCCAGCACCACCTTGGCGTCCTCGCCGGGATTGAGCCCGCCGAGCTTGACCGGGATCTTCAACGTCGAGCCCGGCCGCACCAATGCCGGCGGCGACAGCTCGACGGCAAGCGTGCGCGTCTTCTTGTCGATGCCGAACCACTTCAGCCCGATCGCGCGGCCCGGCATGCGCCCGGCGGCGGCATCGAGCGGACGGCGCAGCGTCGTCATCACATAGGCGCCGGTGCCCCAGTCCTTGCCGACCGGGAGCTTGACCTGCTGGGTGCCCTCCTTGACGTCGACGCTTTGGGTCGTCAGCAGGCGGTCGCCGAGCACATAGACGGTGAGCTTGCCGGCGGTGCGTGCGTTGACCGACACCGTCATGGTGTCGCCGGATTGATATTCCGGCCTGTCGATCGAGGTTTCGAGCAGGTCGGGCGTGTCGGCGCTGCCGTCGGAATACCAGCCGACGTCGAACTGCACCGAGGTCACGGGACCGTCGGCGTCGGTCGATTTCACGTCGAGCCGGTAGCGGCCGGGCTGCGGCTGGAAGCTCAGGCGCATCGGCTTGTCGGCCGCGAGGTTGACGTCGCCATCGGCAACGCGGCGGGTCGATTTGACCGGCTCATAGTTCCAGGACGAGTTCTGCCGGTACCACTGGTAGCGCGACTCCAGCTTCAACAGCTCGTAGCGCAGCCCGTTGCGCGGCAGCTGCTTGCCGTCGGGCGCAAGGAACACGACGTCGAACTCGGCCTTGTCGCCTTCGGCCACGCTCTTGTCGCCGAACATCGGCTTGACGCCGATCAGCGATGCCACTGGGGCCACCGGCAGCACGATCTTGCGCTCGACCGACCGGCCGCCGGTCTCCGCCATGCGGATGTAGATCTGGGCCTCCTGCGGCCGGGTCGAGGTCGGCACCTTCTCGAGCTTCACCGGGAAGGTGGCGGCGCCATTGGCATCGGCCTCCGGCAGGTCCTCGATCGGGGTCCGCTCGTTGCTCGCGGTCTGCTCGTCGTCGACGCCGAACTGGTAGCCGGCATAGCCGGGCCGGCCGGCCGCCGCGGGCGCCACCAGCATGTCGCCCTCGAGCTGCAGGCCCGAGGCCGGCGCGCCATAGAGGAAATGGCCCGAGACCTGAAGTTCCACTGGAACTTCAGCTTTGATCATCTTCTCCTTGCTGGTCAGATCGAATTCGACCCGCTCGGGGATGTAATCCTCGACCATGAAGGTGGTCTCGCCGACCGAGGAGCCCTTGGGATCGGTGAAGACGCGGGCCCGCCAGGTGCCGGTCGGCACCGCCGAGTTCAGCGCCACTGCCAGCATCCGACCACCGGCGCCCTGGTCGGGCAGCACGGTACGGCGGAATTCCACGCCGTCGGGGCGCTCGATCACCATGGTCAGCGGTGTCCCGGTGAGGGCGTTGCCCTGCCCGTCGCGCAGCAGCGCGGTCAGGTAGACGGTCTCGTTGGAGCGGTAGACGCCGCGCTCGGCGTAGACGAAGGCGTCCGCGCCGGCCGGGATCGCCCGCCCCGCGACGCCGCGGTCGGTCAGGTCGAAGGCGTTGGTCTTCAGGCTCAGGAAGGCGTAGTCGGCCTTCTCGCCCGTCACCGTGAGCAGCGCCGGCGACAGCCCGCCTTCACCGCGAGCCAGCCCCTGCTCGAACAGCACATGGCCGGCCGCATCGGTCTTGCGGGTGGCGAGAATCTCGTTGTTGCGGGCGACCAGCTTCACTTCGGCATTGGCGACCGGCTCGGTCGAGGCCAGCGAGTTGACGAAGACGTGGATACCGTCATTGCCGGAGAAGGCCGACAGGCCCATGTCCGAGACGATGAACCATTGCGTCGCCAGCGTGCCGTCGTCGTCGGTGCCCGGCCCCTTGGCCGCGGCGGTCATGACATAGACGCCCGGCTGCAGGTCGCCGAGCGCCTGGTCGACCGGAAACGCCGTGACGACGTCCTGGTTCAGCGTGGTGGCGGTCGCAAGCTCGCCGGACCAGACCTTGACGCCGCGCTGGTCGCCGAGATCGGAGAGCTGGTAGCGGCTCAGCGTGCTCTGGAAGTCGCTGTCGATCACTGTGTTGATCAGGTTGCGGTCGCCGATCCGGAAGACGTCGACCGTGACCGCCGGCGTGTTGACGCTGACCAGCGGGATACCGCGCTGCCCGGTCCGCGGCAGCACATAGGCCCGCCCCGTGAACCGCACGAACGGCTTGCGGTCGCGGACATAGATGTTGAACTCGGCGGATTTCGGCAGCGTCTCCTTGACGGTCGACGGCAGGCCGGCGCGCAGATTGATGTTGTAGCGCTCGCCGTGCTTCAGCCCGTCGACGCAGAGCTGCTGGCCCTCCGCCGACAGCGCCGGCTTGTCGGTGCCGGCCAGTGCGAGGTAAGGCGCGAAGTCGACGCGCTTGGCCAGTTCCTCGGAGAACTGGAAGCAGGCCCGCGGCGAGGCCGCGTCGGAATCGACGGTATAGTCGAGCAGCCGGAAGCCGTGCTCGTCGCGCATCTTCTCATACTGGCCGCGGACATCGGCCACCTCGCGCAGGTCGAGCGACATCCGCAACGCATCAAGCGCCGGGCGCCACAGCTTGCGCTCGGCCAGCGCCTTGCCGAGCACGGCCAGCGCGTCGGCCTCCTCGCCGGCATTGCCGGCCCGCTGATAGGCGATGTAGGCGGCCGTGGAGGCGCGCTCCATCAGGAAGGTCTGTTCGCTCGAGCTGGCGGAGCGGATCTGGAACACGGTCCTGGCGAGCCGCAGCCAGTTGGCGCCGTCCTCCGGCGTGGTGGCGGCGATCTGGCCGAGGATCTGCAGCCCACCGCGGAAATCATTGCGCTTGAAGGCTGAGTCCGCATCGGTGCGCAGGGTCGCTGCCGATTTGTTGACGGCGCCGGCCTCGCTCTTGATCTGGGCCTCCAGCTTGATCGCGGAATCGGCGAGATCGTCGCGCTTGAAGGCCTTGTCCGCGGCCTGGGCGCTCATTTGGGCGCTCACCAGGCCAAGCACCAGCGCGGTGCAGACTGCGGCGGCACGAACCAATCCGATCATGATGGAGCTCCTGAACGCCCCGCGGTCGAGCGCCGCGTTGGGGCCAAAAATGCGCGAAAAGGTGACGGAGTGAAGGCGCTGATATGAACGGACGAAAACGTCGCAGGTCGCATTGCCGACTTCCTTTGACCAGCCCCGGCGGCAGCTCATGCCGGCTCGGCGGACTGGACAGGCCAACGCAGGGCGGGGACCCCTGCTCCGCTTTGTCGTCCGCCCCCAGAAATCGGTTCGGACGGACTTGGCGGGAAAGCGGATTTTTCATATTGCGGGTGCTACAAGGCGGCCACGGTCCCGTAGCTCAACTGGATAGAGTAGCGGATTTCTACTCCGCGGGTTGCAGGTTCGAATCCTGCCGGGATCGCCAAAGAAAACGGGCGAAAATTCCTTTTAAATCAAAAGGATTTACCCCCTTTATCCACGGGACAGGCATTCACAGTTTGTGTAGAACGAATGCGGATCAATGCAGCTGTTTGCGGCCGAATGTTGCACCAAATCCCCGGAAAAATTCCCGAACCAATTTCGCACAGCGGAACGTGATCTCCTGTGGTGTACCAAGTCCAGCGCGTATTTCCGAGACTAGCCGCGAGGTTGATTCTCTGTGGTGGACGACGGGCACGACGACGCGATACCGCACAGCTCCCGGTCTCTCAGAAACATCTTAACCGTTATCTGGCAGAGTTCGATTTCCGTCAGGATAGGCGCGAGGCTCTTGGCATCGATGATGTCGAGCGGACACGTTGTGCCATTCGTGGTACGATTGGAAAGCGCCTGACTTTCCGAGACTCGCCCGTCTCGGACGCGCGAGAGTTTTAAGGCCGTGGCCGAGAAAGTTACAGTGACAGTCAGCGCTTCCGGCGCTCACCCCGACGTCCTGACCGTACAGGATGCCATGCGGCAGGTGCTGGACGTTTTCGATCTGCTCACGGCGGGTGACACTGCCGTGGAATGGCGGTTGTCCAGAGCTAGCACAAACAGTCCTTTCTACGCCGAAGGCGAGGCTGTCAGCTTCGAGCCTGCGGTTGACATCACAGTCGTTGCCCGCGCTCAAAAGCAATTTGTCGCCGATGGAATGCGAGAGATCGCCGCAGGCCATGTTCCATCTGGATGGGACGACAAACGCTTGAAGACTGCCAAGCGTCTTTATGAGCGCAACTTGAATGGCGTCGGCGCAACGAAGGTTGATTTCCAGCAGGGCGGAGAGATCGTCCTTACGCCTCGATTTGCCAGGCTTGCGGTCGCTGTCCTGTCCGCATCCCCGACGCTTAGCCTCTATGACTTTCCTCGCACCAAGGGCGAGGTTGGCTCTATTGAAGGTGTCTTCGCTCACCTATCCACCTATAGGAATCAGCCCGCTATAGGAGTAGTCGAGTCCCGGACGAAGGCTATCGTCTGGTGTGTGTTGAGCCCTGCTCTTCAAGCCAAGTTTGCAGATAAGGCAGATTTCGAAGACTTTTGGAAGCACAGCCGTGTACAGGTTCGCGGTCGCATTCGTTATACGCCAAGCCGAGCTATTTCTTTCGTTGTGGCCGAGGATATTGGCCGCATTGAAACAAAGGCAGTCCCCCTGACTACTATTCGCGATGCTGATTTTACCGGCGGTTTGTCCATCAACGAATATCTAGAGCGATTTAGGGAAGGCGTGGTTGGCTGATAAGCCGCGATACTATTGGGATGCATGCGCCTGGATTTCGTTGATCCAAGGGGACGCAGAGAGATTTGATTCCCTCGCTTACGTGGTGGAGGAAGCAAGAAGCGGCAAAGTTGAGATTTGGACGTCAAACTTCACTTTAGCTGAGGTCTACAAGCGACCTTGCGGCGGAGTTCAAAGGAGCCTTACCGTCGCGGAGGACGTGCCCTTCGAGGACTTCATACTTCAGGACTTCGTGACGCGAGTTCAAGTAGACTTCGACGTTGGCACATTGGCGAGGCGTTTGCTCAGGAACTATCCAGCGATCGTGAAGCCACAGGATGGCATTCACCTCGCTACGGCGCTGCTCAACAACGTTGATGAATTGCATACGTATGATCGGGAGAATCTGATCGGCCTCAGCGGACAAATAGTCCGGCCCGATGGAAACAAATTGAAGATCGGTCATCCGCCCGCGCGTCCGGCTCCGCCACAGCCGGAAAAAACGCCTCTTGAGGAAGCCATTGATCGGGCCACAGCGGAGAAAGATGTCAATAACCAGGCAACAGGCACCGACAAAGCCTAGGCCGTAGATGACGCGAGTGACTGTGGTGAGGCCACAGAAGGTCCATACGAGGAGAGCCGGAATGAGCAAAGAACTGTTGGAGGAACGGCACGAGCGCGAGCAAGCGGAAGCTGTCGCGTCGGCGCTCGGAATTTCCACCGACGAACTGGACGAACTCGATTGGAGGTTAGAGCCACACGAAAGCGATGACGGCTTGCTGTACGGACATAACGTCTATTTTGGCGAAGGCTCTGATCCCGAAATTCTCAAGCGGATCGACGGCCTGGTGAATGGCAAGTGGGTTCGCATAGGGCCGTTGTGATCGAGGCTGTGGTGATGCGGAAACGGTCTGGCAATGGCTGAAGGTGGTTGGGTCGTATTGGGTGCGGCGATCGGAACCATCGGGTCGGTGGCAACGACGCTATTGAATGCTTGGCTGACCAAAAACACGCCAGACTATTTCGATCAGCGGGCGATGAGTGTTCTCAGGGCCATACTGACCGACAGCAAGGATCCCTGGCATTCAATCCAGCGCTTGTCCCGTGTCGTCGGCTTAAAGGACGAACACACGCGCCAGCTTCTGCTTCTGATCGGTGCGCGCGGCCATGAATCTGGATCGGGCGGCTGGGCGTTGATATCTCGGGTCGGGACCAAGATAGAGCAGACTGATAACGTTCAAATCAGCGAGGGTTAAACGCGAAGTCGAAGTCGTCATCTCAGATCAGTCCCACCAAACGGCGATACCGAGCCAGGTGACGACGGCAATCGCCGCGCAGGCGATGGCCGACCAGGCGACGAGCTCGAGCAGCTGGCGCAGTTTGTATTCGGCGACCCAAAGCACCAGCAGGACGACCGCGACGATCGCGAGCGCAATCGCCGCATTGTTGAAAACGCCCTGCAGCGCAGCGGCGTCGTAAGCGAAATCAATCATGTTCCCCCCGATGGATCGACAATGATGAAACCGGCGAGCGATCGCGCATGCAGGCGCGTCAGGCCGCCGCCGGAGTTGGAATCGTGGACGAGCCAGATCGCGGCCTCGAGCTGCTCGACCAGGATGAAAACATGATGCCGGCGCACGGCCGCCATTCGCGGCGCCGGCCGAGCTCGCGGGAAAGCGAACCAGGCCGCCGCCAGGTTGAGCCGCGGAATGATGCGGCCGAACAGGTACAGGCTTGCGCCGCAGCCGCAGAACGCATGCGGACAGCCATGCGGCCGGCCGCCGAGCGTTTGCGGCGCCGGCCAGGCGCGCGCCAGGCGTGGCCGCGCCTCGGCCGCCGAGCTCGCGACGATCAGCACGAGCGCGGCGGCGACAACGATGCGAAACATCAGTGCTGCGGAGAGTTGCTCTTGATCGTCTCGATCCGATCGGTCATGCGATCGAGGCGCCCGGAAATGTCCTGCTTGAGCTCGGCGAAACCGCGCTCGAGCCTGGACACAACCATTTCAAAACTCGACTTGCGAACGAACTCGTCTCGCGACCAGATCTCAACCTGGTAGAGCTTTGCGGCGAGCTCGGCGGCATGCTGGGATGCCGCCTGCGCCTCGCGCTTGGCCTCGGCCGCAGCCGTGGCCGCAACCGCCGCCGCGGCCTCGGCTTTTGTGATCCGGTCGGAGTAGCGCGTCCAGAAACCGACGATCGTCGCCAGCGCGCCGATCGCCGTGACGATCGCGCCCCATGTAACCGCGTCGCTCATTTCGCCTTCTTTCGCTTGAACAGGCCGAACCGAGGCGCCGGCTTTTCCGCCAGCGTGATGTTCTCGCAGGCCGCGCCCTCGACGCGGCCGATGCCCTCGCGGACGTCCTGGTACTGGCAGACGGCGCGACGCAGGCAGGCATTGACCTTTGCCAGCGCCGCGCGGTCGGTTTTCCAGAGCCGCTCGATCTCGCCGGCGTTGAGGTCGCGATCCGGCGTATCGACCGGCGTCCGCTCGCAGGCCGCAACGTCCGCCGGCATCGCGGGAATGTTCGGCGCATCCGGAGGCGGAGCCTGCAGCCGCTCTTGGCTACCGAACCCCGCGCACCCGGCGAGACATGTCGCGAGTAAAACACTTGTTAGCGTTAGCCGGCGTTGCATCGATTGCCCCCTGGTTTGACTTGAGCTGCGCCTCGGCCTCCGCGGCGCGCTTGGCGTCGCGCTGCTGCAGGGCGTTGGCAAAAACGAGCTGGCGATCCTTCTCCTCGAGGCGCGCCTGCAATTGAGCATTCTGCTCGGCGACCTGTGCCGCCTCGCATTTGGCATCGGCCGAGCTAAAGCCGGCGTTGTAGAGATGCGCGGCGCCGGCTATCGCGGCGCCGCCGGCGACGACAGCCAGGCCGCCGGCGAACAGCGCGCCGGCCGCGAATGGCGAGAGACTGACGCCGGCGGCGCCGGCCAGGCGCATGACGATCGCGACGATCCAGCTCATGCGTGTTTCCCCGCGCGGTAATCGGCTAGGCGACGCTGCTCGAGCGTGTCGGCCACGAACCAGACCAGGACGCCGACGCCGGCGAC
>NZ_AUGA01000051.1:0-53905 GCF_000426785.1 Bradyrhizobium sp. th-b2 | reverse complement strand
CGGCTAAGCATTGGTTGCCGCTCGGTTAATTCAAAACAGGCCACTCCGAAAATCAAACTAGGCCACTAGGGGATAAAACAGGCCAGCACCCGACTCTCGAAAAGAACATATTGCGAACATAGAACAAACGTGGTACGAGGTTCCAACAACAACGCATTCCACCCGCTCTCCGCCGCCCGTTTTTCCCGCTAGCGAATCCCCGCCATAAGGAGCACATCCCAAATGTCCGCTACTGCACTGCGTATCGTCGAAGGATCCTCCATGGACAAGTCCAAGGCCCTCTCAGCCGCGCTCTCCCAGATCGAGCGTCAGTTCGGCAAGGGCTCGGTGATGAAGCTCGGCAAGAACGACCGCTCTATGGATGTTGAGACGGTGTCCTCGGGATCGCTCGGGCTCGATATCGCGCTCGGCGTCGGCGGTCTGCCGAAAGGGCGCGTGGTCGAGATCTACGGGCCGGAATCCTCGGGCAAGACCACGCTGGCGCTGCACACGGTGGCGGAAGGCCAGAAGAAGGGCGGCATCTGCGCCTTCATCGACGCCGAACACGCGCTCGACCCGGTCTATGCGCGCAAGCTCGGTGTCAACATCGACGAGCTGCTGATCTCGCAGCCCGACACCGGCGAGCAGGCGCTGGAGATCTGCGACACGCTGGTGCGCTCCGGCGCGGTCGACGTGCTGGTGATCGATTCGGTTGCGGCGCTGGTGCCGAAGGCGGAACTTGAGGGCGAGATGGGTGATGCGCTGCCGGGCCTGCAGGCACGCCTGATGAGCCAGGCGCTGCGCAAGCTCACCGCCTCGATCAACAAATCCCACACCATGGTGATCTTCATCAACCAGATCCGCATGAAGATCGGCGTGATGTACGGCTCACCGGAGACCACCACCGGCGGCAACGCGCTGAAGTTCTATGCCTCGGTCCGCCTCGACATCCGCCGCATCGGCGCGATCAAGGAGCGCGACGAGGTCGTCGGCAACACCACCCGCGTCAAGGTTGTGAAGAACAAGCTGGCGCCGCCCTTCAAGCAGGTCGAGTTCGACATCATGTATGGCGAGGGCGTCTCCAAGATGGGCGAAATTCTCGACCTCGGCGTCAAGGCCGGCATCGTCGAGAAGTCGGGCGCCTGGTTCTCCTATGACAGCCAGCGGCTCGGCCAGGGACGCGAGAATTCCAAGGCCTTCCTGAAGGCGAACCCCGACATCACCGCCAAGATCGAGGCCGCAATCCGGCAGAACTCCGGCCTGATCTCCGAGCAGATCCTCGCCGGCACGCCCGAGCGCGACGCCGAGGGCGAGGAGCCGACCGAGGAGTAAGCCGGCTCACTTCAAGACTTCGCTGCAAGCGGGCGCTGAGGACGTTGAGTTGCCGACGTCTTCGGCGCCTGTTTCGTTTTGTGCCGGCGTCGACAGAGTTGTGCCGATGAAGCGCCTGATCCTGACCAGTCCGTCCGGCCTCAGCCTTACACGTTCGGGGCTCGCCGAGATCGCTATTACATCCGGCTTTCGATTTGTTGGCGGACCGCTGCCGGCGCAAAGAGAGCTTGAGGCTTACTTCGGATTACGGTCGGACCAGGATCCGGTCGGACATTGGTCGCACTGGAGCACGCGGAGCCAGTGGCCTCAGGATGCCAAGGCGCGCAGGGCTCTCGCGCTGATCGAATTCTGCGAACCTTTCGAGATTATCGAGCTTTGGTTCGATCCGGACCCAAATGATCAATTGCAGCTGATTTGGTTGCTCGACCATTTCCGGGCCTATCCGGCGATGGCGGCCAAGTTAAAATTACGCCTGGTCGCTTTTGGTCTGTCGACGATGCACGAGACATGGAGCGGATGGAAAGAAGTGCCGCTTATCAACATACGGCCTGCCGACCTCGAGACCGCAAGCATCTGCTGGCAGGCCTATCGCGCGGCGACGCCCGAAGCCTGTTTCGATGCGCTGCATCGAGACCTCAGCGGCTTTCCCTTGCTGAGGCCGGCCCTGCTTGACCTGCTCCAGGAGCTTCCGTGGAGCAGATCGGGACTTGGCGCGACCGAACTGCGACTGCTCGAACTGATTGCGGCGGGCTTTATGGGTACGAACGGGTTGTTCTACCTTCGCGGCTTCGGTCAACGCGCCGTATTCACCGACATGGAAATCGGGACGCTGCTTCAAGGGCTCGCGCACGGGCCGCAGCCCGCGATCGCCGGACTCGATGACGAGTTACGCGTCATCGCCCCTGAGAATTTGCGAGCGCGCATGGAGGCCTATCGGCGAAGCCGGCTGTCGCTGACTGAATTTGGCGAAGCTGTCCTCGCCCATAAGGAGGACTTCAGTCGTCACAATCCGATCGATCGCTGGTGGGGCGGCACGCATCTCACCAACGACAATCTCTGGCGCTGGGCCCCAACCCTGGTGAAGCACTAGCGCCCAGTGGCCGTTGTGACTCAATCCGCGCAACACGGATTGGCAATCCGCTTAGCCCTGCGCCAGCGCCTTTTCCCGGCGCGCGATCAGCCCCCGCAAGTCTTCGGTCACGGCGACCGATTGGTGCGTCTTCTGATCGGTGGCGACCCAGATGATCTCGCCGGTGGCGCGAAGGTCGTCGGAGCCCTTGGCGAAGATCGCAAGCGCAAGCACGATCGAGGAGCGGCCGATCCGCGCGACCCGCACGCAGACCTCGATGTCCTCGTCGAACCGGATCGGCGCCTTGTATTCGACGACCGACTTCACGGTATGAAAGTCGACGCCGGTCCGCGCCACCTCGCCGAGATAGTCGTAGCCCATCGCGCGAAAATATTCGGTGATCGCCGTGTCGAAATAGGTCAGATAGTGGGCGTTGAACACCACGGCCTGCGCGTCGACCTCGGAATAGCGGACGCGAAACGGGAAATGAAACCAGAATTCCTGGCGCATGAATCCTCCTGCCGCGGCATTGCTCGCCGTCGTTCTTCGGACCTTATGATCACCGGACCGCAGGATGGGTAGAGCGAAGCGAAACCCATCACGGCTCATCACGCTCGACGAATGATGGGTTTCGCTTCGCTCTACCCATCCTAAAATAGCGCTACTCCGCCGCCTGCGCGTAATCCTCCACCGGCGGGCACGAGCACACCAGATTGCGATCGCCATAGACGTTGTCGACGCGCCCGACCGGGCTCCAGTATTTGTCGGACCGTGACACGCCCGCGGGGAAGCAGCCCTCGGCGCGGCTGTAGGCCCGGTTCCAGGCATCGTCGGCGATGTCGTGGACGGTGTGCGGCGCGTGGCGCAGCGGCGAGGCCTCGACCTTCCAGCGGCCCTTCTCGATCTCCGCGATCTCGTTGCGGATCGCGATCATGGCGTCGCAGAAGCGGTCGATCTCGAACTTCGATTCCGATTCCGTCGGCTCGATCATCAGCGTGCCCGCCACCGGGAAGCTCATGGTCGGCGCGTGGAAGCCGTAGTCGATCAGCCGCTTGGCGATGTCGTCCACGGTAACGCCGCTGGTCGTCTTCAGCGCCCGCGGATCGACGATGCACTCATGCGCGACGCGGCCGCGGACGTTGCGATACAGCACCGGGAAATGCGGCTGCAGCCGTGCCGCGATGTAATTCGCATTGAGGATCGCGATCTCGGTCGCGCGCGTCAGCCCTTCGCCGCCCATCATCAGGATGTAGATGTAGGAGATGGTCAGGATCGACGCCGAACCGAACGGCGCGGCCGACACCGGGCCGATGGCGTGCGCAACCGTGCCGTCGGTTGCGGGATGGCCGGGAAGATAGGGCGCAAGATGCGCCTTGACGCCGATCGGGCCCATGCCGGGGCCGCCGCCGCCATGCGGGATGCAGAAGGTCTTGTGCAGGTTGAGATGGCTGACATCGGCGCCGTAATCGCCGGGCCGGGACAGCCCGACCTGCGCATTCATGTTGGCGCCGTCGAGATAGACCTGTCCGCCATGCGCATGCACGACGTCGCAGATCTCGCTGATATGCTCCTCGAACACGCCGTGGGTCGACGGATAGGTGATCATCACAGCGGCGAGATTGGCCGAATGCTTCTGCGCCTTGGCGCGCAGGTCCTCGACATCGACGTCGCCGCGCGCGTCACAGGCCACCACCACGACGTCCATGCCGACCATCGCGGCCGAGGCCGGATTGGTGCCATGCGCGGAGGAGGGGATCAGGCACACCTTGCGATGCGGCTCGCCGCGCGCGAGATGATAGCCGCGGATCGCGAGAAGCCCGGCATATTCGCCCTGCGCGCCGGAGTTCGGCTGCAGCGAGACCGCGTCATAGCCGGTGATGTCGCACAGCCACGCCTCCAGCCGCTGGAACAGCGCGTGATAGCCCTTGGCCTGATCCGCCGGCGCGAACGGATGCAGATTGCCGAACGCCGGCCAGGTCAGCGGGATCATCTCGGTGGTGGCGTTCAGCTTCATGGTGCAGGAGCCGAGCGGGATCATCGCGCGGTCGAGCGCCAGGTCACGATCGCTGAGCTTGCGCATGTAGCGCAGCAGTTCGGTCTCCGAGCGGTGCGTGTTGAACACCGGATGGGTGAGGAAGGCGCTGGTGCGCCGCAGCTCCTTCGGCAGCGCCTCGCGTGCGGCCGCCTCAATCTCGGCATAGCTGAGCTTGCCGCCGAACACGCGCCACACCGCCTCGACGGTCTCCGGCGTCGTGGTCTCGTCGAGCGCGATGCCGAGCGTGGTTGCGCCGATGCGCAGATTGATGCGCTCCGCCAGCGCGCGGGAGACAATCTCGATCTGCTTTGCGCCAGCCTCGACGGTCACGGTGTCGAAGAACGCTTCGCTCACAGGCGCAAAGCCGAGCTTGCGCAGGCCTGCGGCAAGCACGGTGGCGCGGCGATGCACGCTGCGTGCGATATGGGTCAGGCCCTCGGGGCCGTGATAGACCGCATACATCGAGGCGATCACGGCGAGCAGCACCTGCGCGGTGCAGATGTTCGAGGTCGCCTTCTCGCGGCGGATGTGCTGTTCGCGGGTCTGCAGCGCCAGGCGATAGGCCGGCGCGCCGCGCGAATCCACGGAGAGGCCGACGATGCGGCCGGGCAGCGAGCGCTTCAGCGTGTCGCGCACCGCCATGTAGGCGGCGTGCGGTCCGCCATAACCCATCGGCACGCCGAACCGCTGCGCCGAGCCGATTGCGATGTCGGCACCGAGCTCGCCGGGCGAGGTGAGCAGCGTCAGCGACAGCAGGTCCGCCGCCACGATCGCAAGCGCGCCCTTGGCGCGCAGCGATGCGATCGCGGGCTTAAGGTCGCGCACCGCGCCCGAGGTGCCTGGATATTGCAGCAGCGCGCCGAGCACGTCGGCCTTGTCGAGCTCGGTCAGGGGATCGCCGACGACCAGCGCCCAGCCGAGCGGAGCGGCACGCGTGCGCATCACCGCCAGCGTCTGCGGATGCACCTCCTTGTCGACGAAGAAGACCTTCGCCTTGACCTGCGAGTGGCGCTCGGCGAGTGCCATCGCTTCCGCCGCCGCGGTCGCCTCGTCGAGTAGCGAGGCGTTGGCGACGTCGAGCCCGGTGAGGTCGCAGACCATGCTCTGGAAGTTGAACAGGGCTTCGAGCCGGCCCTGGCTGATCTCCGGCTGGTACGGCGTATAGGCGGTGTACCAGGCCGGGTTCTCCAGGATGTTGCGCTGGATCACCGCGGGCAGGATGGTGCCGGAGTAGCCCTGGCCGATCAGCGAGGTGAACACCTGGTTCTGTGCGGCGAGCTCGCTCATATGCGAAAGCGCCTCGGTCTCGCTCAGCGCGCGGCCGAGATCGAGCGGCGCCTTCTGGCGGATCGACGCCGGCAGCGTCTCGTTCATCAGTGCTTGCAGGCTCGCAGCGCCGACGGTCTCCAGCATCGCGTTGATGTCGCGCGGCGACGGTCCGATGTGGCGGCGGACGAAATCAGTGGCGGCTTCGTTGATCGGCTTGAAGGGCGCGTTCATGGCTTGATCCTTGGGCTGATCCTTAGGCGGTGTGCGCGGCGTAGGCGGCCTCATCCATCAGGCCGCCGAGCTCGCTCTTGTCTGATATCTTCAGCTTGAAGAACCAGGCTTTGCCGCCGGCATCCGAATTGACCAGCGCGGGCTCGGCCGCGAGTTCTTCGTTGACCTCGATCACCTCGCCGGTGATCGGCGCGTAGACATCGGAGGCGGCCTTGACGGATTCGACGACGGCGGCGGCCTCGGCCTTCTTCAGGCTGCGGCCGACCTTGGGCAATTCGACGAACACGACGTCGCCGAGCTGCGATTGCGCGTAGTCGGTGATCCCGATCGTGGCGACGTCGCCCTCGATGCGGAGCCATTCGTGGTCGGACGTGTACAGCGTCGTCATGGGGATCGATCCTTTGGCGTCTAGCGTTTGTAGGTATTGGGAACGAACGGCGTGGCGGCGACTTTCAGCGGCAGCCGCTGGCCGCGCACTTCGGCGAAAACGGTGGTGTCGAGCGCGGAAAGCGAGGTCGGCAGATAGCCCATCGCAACCGGCGCATTGAGGCTCGGGCCGAAGCCGCCCGACGTCACCTTGCCGATTGGCTCGGTCGAGGTCGGATCGGCAAACAGGGCTGCACCTTCGCGCACCGGTGCGCGGCCGTCAGGCTTCAAGCCGACACGGCGGCGGGAGGCACCTTGCGCGAATTGGGCGAGGATCTTGTCGGCGCCCGGAAAACCGCCGGCACGGGCGCCGCCGCTGCGGCGCACCTTCTGCACCGACCATTCCAGCGCGCCTTCGACTGGCGTCGTCGTGGTGTCGATATCGTGGCCATAGAGGCAGAGC
This sequence comes from Bradyrhizobium sp. th-b2, assembly GCF_000426785.1. Classification (NCBI taxonomy): domain Bacteria; kingdom Pseudomonadati; phylum Pseudomonadota; class Alphaproteobacteria; order Hyphomicrobiales; family Nitrobacteraceae; genus Bradyrhizobium; species Bradyrhizobium sp. th-b2. The sequence continues at coordinate 47,161 of NZ_AUGA01000051.1, read as the reverse complement.
CCGGCTTCGAGCCGCAGGCTGTCGCGCGCGCCGAGCCCGATCGGCAGCACGTCGGGATTGTCCAGCAACGCCGTGACCAGGGCTTCGGCCTTGTCCGCCGGCACCGAAATCTCAAAACCGTCCTCGCCGGTATAGCCGGAGCGCGAGACGAAGCAGTCGATGTCGGCGACGCGGCGCGGGCCGGCGTCCATGAATTTCATCGAACTGACATCTGCACAAAGTTTCGCCAGCGCCGATTCGGCTTTCGGTCCCTGCAGCGCAATCAGCGCGCGGTCGGCCAGCGACACGATTTCGCAGGCGTCGGAGAGATGCGCGCGCAGATGCGCCTCGTCCTCGGCCTTGCAGGCGGCGTTGACCACCAGGAACAAATGATCGCCGAAATTCGCGACCATCAAATCGTCGAGCAGCCCGCCGTCGTCGTTGGTGAATTGCGCGTAGCGCTGCCGTCCCGGCGCGATGCCAACAATGTCCTGCGGCACCAGCTTCTCCAGCGCGAGCGCCGCATCGGTGACCTTGCCGGATTTGGCCTTCAGGACAAGCTGGCCCATGTGCGACACGTCGAACAGGCCGGCTTCCTTGCGGGTGTGCAGGTGCTCCTTGAGCACGCCGGCGGTGTATTGCACCGGCATGTCATAGCCGGCGAACGGCACCATCTTGGCGCCGCGCGCCAGGTGCAACGCGTGCAGCGGGGTCTGTTTCAGCGGGGAAGTTTCGCGCGCAAGCATCACAGGGCCCTCGCGGTTCCCGCAGGGGACCTATTTCCCCTTGAGAAACCTGCAGAAAGCCCCATCTGTCGCTGTGCCTGAGAGTATTATCCCGTCGGCGGACGCATCGGGGATAACCCCAGCGCCTCTTTCCAGATGTCAGACGTCACGCGGTCCTTTTGCCTGAGAGTTTCCGGGGCGGTTGCTCCTTCGGCGCCGGCGCAAGGCCGGTCTCTCCCGACGTGACTTAAGTACAGGTAGGTAGAAAACACGGCGCCACCAAGACTGTCAACGCAGCTGCAGCAACTATCCAATGGGCTTTGTGCTGCCGCGGCAAGCCCATGATCCGCCTGCACAGTTTCTGGACACCGCAGCTGGCAATGTCTAAAAGCGTTCGGCCGGAAAATGACGCCTTTTTGCGGCTGGCCGGCCCCTTTTTCCGATTGGATGAACATGAGCAGCGTCAACGACATCAGGTCGACATTTCTGAACTTCTTCAAGGAGAACGGCCACGAGATCGTGGCGTCGTCGCCGCTGGTTCCGCGCAACGACCCGACCTTGATGTTCACCAATGCCGGCATGGTGCAGTTCAAGAACGTCTTCACCGGTGTCGAAAAGCGCGCCTATCAGCGCGCCACGACGTCGCAGAAGTGCGTGCGCGCCGGCGGCAAGCATAACGACCTCGACAATGTCGGCTACACCGCGCGCCATCTCACCTTCTTCGAGATGCTGGGCAATTTCTCGTTCGGCGACTACTTCAAAGAGCGCGCGATCGAGCTCGCCTGGAATCTGATCACCAAGGATTTCGGGCTGAAGAAGGACAAGCTGCTCGTCACCGTCTACCACACCGACGACGAGGCGGCCGGCTATTGGAAGAAGATCGCGGGCTTCTCGGAGGACCGCATCATCCGCATCCCGACCTCGGACAATTTCTGGGCGATGGGCGATACCGGCCCGTGCGGGCCGTGCTCCGAGATCTTCATCGACCGCGGCGAGCACATCTGGGGCGGACCTCCGGGCAGCCCGGAGGAGGATGGCGATCGCTTCCTCGAATTCTGGAACCTGGTGTTCATGCAGTACGAGCAGGTGACGAAGGAGGAGCGCGTGGCGCTGCCGCGTCCCTCGATCGACACCGGCATGGGGCTGGAACGCATGGCGGCCATCCTGCAGGGCGTCGAGAGCGTGTTCGAGACCGATCTGTTCCGCCATTTGATCGATGCGGCCGCGTCGGCGCTCGGCCATGGGCCGAACGCGCAGAACGTCGCGTCGTACCGGGTGATCGCGGACCATCTGCGCTCGTCGGCGTTCCTGATTGCCGATGGCGTGCTGCCGTCGAACGAGGGCCGCGGCTACGTGCTGCGCCGGATCATGCGCCGCGCGATGCGCCACGCGCAGCTTCTGGGTGCCAGCGAGCCGCTGATGCATCGCCTGGTCTGGGCGCTGGTCCGCGAGATGGGCCAGGCCTATCCGGACCTGGTGCGCGCCGAGAAGCTGATCGAGGAGACGCTGCGGCTGGAAGAGACGCGCTTCCGCAAGACGCTGGTGCGTGGCCTGTCGATCCTCGACGAGAAGAGCGCCGGCCTCAAGAAGGGCGACATGTTCGACGGCGACACTGCGTTCACGCTGTACGACACCTACGGCTTCCCGCTGGACCTGACGCAGGACGCGCTGAAGTCGCGCGGCATCAGCGTCGATCAGGCCTCATTCACCGACGCGATGAACCGTCAGCGCGAGAAGGCGCGTGCGTCCTGGGTCGGTTCGGGCGAGGCGGCGACCGAAAACATCTGGTTCCCGCTGCGCGAGAAACTCGGTGCGACCGAATTCCTCGGGTATGAGACCGAGAGCGCGGAAGGCGTAGTGACGGCGCTGGTCAAGGACGGTGCCGAGGTCGACGGCCTCAAGGCCGGCGAGAGCGCCGCGATCGTGCTGAACCAGACGCCGTTCTATGCCGAGTCAGGTGGTCAGGTCGGCGACGTCGGCATCCTCACCGGCGAAGGCGTCAAATTCCGCGTCACCGACATGCAGAAGAAGGCCGGCGATCTGTTCGTGCATGTCGGCACGGTGGAGCAGGGTACGCTCAACGTCGGCACCGCGCTGCAGCTCGAGGTCGACCACGCCAGGCGTTCGTCGATCCGAGCGAACCATTCGGCGACGCATCTGTTGCATGAGGCGCTGCGCCAGGTGCTCGGCGATCACATCGCCCAGCGCGGCTCGCTGGTCGCGCCCGATCGCCTGCGCTTCGATTTCGTGCATCCGAAGCCGATCACGCCGGAAGAACTCTCCCGGGTCGAGGACATCGCCAACGACGTGGTGCTGGAAAATGACGAGGTGACGACCCGCGTCATGGGTGTCGACGACGCCCGCGAGGCGGGTGCGCGCGCACTGTTCGGCGAGAAATACGGTGACGAGGTCCGTGTCGTCTCGATGGGCAAGAGTGCCCGCGAGCACGGCCAGAATGCGCTCGGCTGGTCGGTCGAGCTCTGCGGCGGCACCCATGTCCGCCGCACCGGCGACATCGGCCTGATTTCGGTGACCAGCGAGAGCGCGGTGGCCTCAGGCGTTCGCCGCATCGAGGCGCTGACTGGACACCACGCGCGCAAGCACGCCAACGACACCATGGCGCTGGCCAAGACCGCGGCGGCCGAGCTGCGCACCACGATCGAGGATGTGCCGGCGCGCATCGCAGCCCTGATGGAGGAGCGCAAGAAGCTCGAGCGCGACCTGTCGGATGCCCGCAAGAAGCTCGCGATGGGCGGCGGCGGCGCGTCGTCGAACGGCGCGGCCTCGGGCGTGCGCGAGGTCGGCAATGTCAAGCTGCTCGCCCGCGCGGTCGAGGGCGTCGAGACCAAGGACCTCAAGAGCCTGGTCGACGACGGCAAGAAGCAGATCGGCTCCGGCGTGGTCGCCATCGTCGGCGTCACCGAGGACGGCAAGGCCGGCATCGTGGTCGGCGTCACCGCCGACCTGACCTCGCGCTTCAACGCGGTTGAGCTGGTGCGCAAGGGCTCCGAGGTGCTCGGCGGCAAGGGCGGCGGCGGCCGGCCCGACATGGCGCAGGCGGGCGGTCCCGACGGCGCCAAGGCGGACGCCGCGCTGTCGGCGATCGAGCAGGCGATGGCGAGCGCCTGACGGAGAGGCTGATCGTGGCGACGGCTCCGGGCAAGCCCACGATCAGCGATCCCGGGCTGCGCGACCGTCTCTACGAGCTGCTCGAGCAGGACCACCTGCCGCATTCGGTCGGCTCGCGCTTTGTCCGGCTCGTCATCGCGATCATCACCGTCGATGTGCTGGCGGCGATCCTGGCATCGGTGCCCGAGTTCGACGCCCAGCTGTGGTGGCTGTTCACGGCGATCGAGATCGCCGCCGTCATTGCGTTTGCGCTGGAATATGCCGCGCGGCTCTGGAGCGTGGTCGGCCGCTCGCTGCGAGACATGACGCCGTTGCAGGCGCGGCTCGAATACGCCTTCTCGGCGCTCGGCGTGATCGATCTGCTCGCCTTCCTGCCGTCGGCCATCGCGCTGGTCATCAACGACAAGACCGCGTTGGTGCTGTTCGGCATGCTGCCGTTCCTGAAGCTGGTGCGCTATTCGACCGCGATGCGCTCGCTGCTGGCGGCGCTGCACGCCGAACGGCGCACGCTGTTCGGCTGCGTCGTGATCCTGACCGGCGCGGTGCTGCTGTTCGCCTCGCTGCTCTATGCCATCGAGCACAAAGTGCAGCCGGACAAGTTCGGCACCATGCCGCAGGCGATGTGGTGGGCGATCGTGACGCTCGGCACGGTCGGTTACGGCGACGTCGTCCCGGTGACGCCGCTCGGGCGGATCGTGACCGTGGTTGCGATCGTGGTCGGCTTCGCGATGATCGCCCTGCCGGTCGCGATCGTCTCGACCGCGTTCGCCGACGAGGTCCGGCGCCGCGATTTCGTCGTGACCTGGGGCATGCTGGCGCGGGTGCCGCTGTTCTCGCATCTCAACGCGGCCGATATCGCCGACATCATGCGCCTGCTGCGCTCGCAGACCATCGAGGCCGGCGAGGTGCTGGTGCGGCGCGGCGATGCGGCGTCGTCGATGTATTTCATCACCGCGGGCGAGGTCGAGATCGACCTGCCGAGCCAGCTTGTGAAGCTTGCCGACGGCGCGTTCTTCGGCGAGATCGCGCTGCTCCGGCGGACCAACCGCTCCGGCACCGTGACGGCGAGGCGCAAGACCAAGCTGTTGGTGCTCGACGCGCAGGACTTCCATGCCCTGATCGAGCGCATGCCGGCGCTCGCCGCCCATGTCCGGGAAACGGCGGAGGCGCGGCTCGCCGATCCGCTTACGGCCGGTGGCGACCTGGCCGTCAGCGAAATCGCGCAGGCGCCGGGCGAGACCGACGGCGGTATCCGCGACTAGAGCCTCATTCCGATTGAATCGGAACGAGGCTCTAGATTCTTCTTTTGACGCGTTTTCTTCACGCGAACCGGTGTCCACTTCGCTCGAAAACGCTCTAGTCGCGGCGCAGGAACACGTAATCTGCCGAATAGGGGACGCTCTGCAACGCGCCGACCTTGTCGCAGGCGCCGTCGAGCTGCCCGCCAGATGTGTTGATCCGCTGCACAGTGGCGACGCTGGTCAGCACGCCGTTGCCGCGGTGGGCGATCACCTCGAGTTTCAGCCAGGGAATGTCGGCGGCAGTTGCGCCCGGTGCGCTGCCGGCGGTGCGGGCGGTCACGGCGCTGCCGTCGACATGCTCCCAGTTCGGGCCGGCATAGTGCCGGCCGACCGTGCGGCCGCCGGCGATCAGGGTGGCGATGGGTTCGCGGAACGACCAGGCGAGCTTGCCGTCGGTGACCGGCTTGCACTCATAAACCTGGGCGCCCTCGGCATGGACGGCGAGGACCGCGGTCTCGTCCGGCGCCGCAACGGGGGCGGGCAGGGGATCGGCAGCGAGCGCCGCCGATCCGGTCAGCAACAAGGATGCGAGCGTCACCCGGCCGAGTAGGGTCATGGTCACGCTCACTGCAACGTTCGGCAACAGGCGGCCTTAGGCCGCCATCGCCTTGCCGAGGTTGTCGGCAACCTTGTCGAGGAAGCCGGTGGTCGAGAGCCAGCGCTGGTCGGCGCCGACCAGGAGCGCGAGGTCCTTGGTCATGTAGCCCTCTTCGACGGTCGCGACGCAGACCTTCTCCAGGGTCGTGGCGAACTTCGCCAGTTCCGGATTGTTGTCGAGCTTGGCGCGGTGGGCGAGGCCACGGGTCCAGGCGAAGATCGACGCGATCGAGTTGGTCGAGGTCTCCTTGCCCTTCTGGTGCTCGCGGTAGTGGCGGGTCACGGTGCCGTGGGCGGCTTCAGCCTCGACGGTCTTGCCGTCCGGAGTGAGCAGCACCGAGGTCATCAGGCCGAGCGAGCCGTAGCCCTGGGCCACGGTGTCGGACTGCACGTCGCCGTCATAGTTCTTGCAGGCCCAGACATAGCCGCCGGACCATTTCAGCGCCGAGGCCACCATGTCGTCGATCAGGCGGTGCTCGTAGGTCAGGCCCTTCGCCTCGAATTCCTTCTTGAACTCGCGGTCGTAGATGTCCTGGAAGATGTCCTTGAAGCGGCCGTCATAGACCTTGAGGATGGTGTTCTTGGTCGAGAGATAGACCGGGTAGTTGCGCAGCAGGCCGTAGTTGAGGGAGGCGCGGGCGAAATCGATGATGGAATCGTCGAGATTGTACATCTCCATCGCGACGCCGGCGCCGGGCGCCTTGAACACTTCGCGCTCGATCACGGTGCCGTCCTCGCCGACGAATTTCATCGACAGCGTGCCCTTGCCGGGGAACTTGATGTCGGTGGCGCGGTACTGGTCGCCATAGGCGTGGCGGCCGATGATGATCGGCTTGGTCCAGCCCGGAACCAGGCGCGGCACGTTCTTGCAGATGATCGGTTCGCGGAAGATCACGCCGCCGAGGATGTTGCGGATGGTGCCGTTCGGCGACTTCCACATCTGCTTCAGGCCGAACTCCTTCACCCGGGCCTCGTCGGGGGTGATGGTGGCGCATTTGACGCCGACGCCGACCTTCTTGATGGCTTCGGCGGCATCAATGGTCACCTGGTCGTTGGTCTCATCGCGGTATTCCATGCCGAGATCGAAATAGAGCAGTTCGACATCCAGGAACGGGTTGATCAGCTTGTCCTTGATGTACTGCCAGATGATCCGGGTCATCTCGTCGCCATCGAGCTCGACGACGGGATTGGATACCTTGATTTTTGCCATGACGGAGGGGCCCTCTTGGGAACAGCGCGCTTTTGACCGCGGGTTGGAATACGCCTGCGCTATAGCACCGCCCGGGGGCGGGCGGAAGCGGACCGGTTATGCACTTTAAGCCCATCTTTTCAGCTAAAATGGGACCTGCGTGGCGGTCCCGGCCACGATGTACCAGGTCACGAACAGGCCTGCGATCAGGGCCCCCGGCAGGCTCGATCCGGTCCGCCGCCAGGTGAAGGTCGCGATCACGGCGACGATCGCCAGGAGCGGCACGAACTGGATCGCGACGATGGTCGAGAGCGGAACGAAACTGGGGTCCGGGATCGGATTGAACAGTTTTCCGGTCAGCCACAGCGTGCCGTATTGCAGGACCAGCAACACGATGAAACCGAACGTCAGCGCCAGGATGTTGGTCAGATAGAGCGCCCCGCGCGGGGCATCCATGGTCGAGAAATTCCGGTGCAGCACGTGCAGCGCCACGACGAAAAACGTCGTGAACGGAATCAGATAGATCAGGAAGATGAGGAATTGCTTCGCGCTCATCAACTTAAGTGCGACGATCCAGAACCTGAAGTCGATCTTGAACGCGAGGTCGGCGAGCCAGAGCGCGGCATAGCCGACCGCAACCGAAATCACCGCGATCACGACGGATTGACCGACGAGGCCGGCCCGGCTGGCGCGCTTCGGCGCGAACCGCATCAGGGCGAGCGTGATGAGGCCGTTGATGATGACCCAGACCAGGATCTGGTTGGTGATGCCCTGCGGCAGGAACGTGCTCGGGGTCACGAAGGTGCCGCCCAGCGCAAAGGCCGGATAATAGGTCAGCGCCGGAATGAAGGCCGAGAGGATGAACGCTGTGGTCCAGCGCCGTCCGCTCGCGGCCTCATGCGGCGGCATGGTGCCGTCGGCGACCGCCGGCAGCCGCAGGCGGGAGAACATCGGTGCCTCCAGCAGCCCGTCGAACGTCCCGATCACCAGCGCGACGAAGCCGATCAGCGCGATCAGGGTGCCGATCTCCTTGCGGAACCAGATCTGGTCGTCTGCTGGCCGCGCCGTGCCGCCCCTCAGCGTTTTGGCGAACCAGTCGAGGCTGTAGCCGATCGCCTCATGCGAGATGTGCTCGGCCGGATGGGTCATCGCCGGCGTGTAGAGCATGCGGGCGGTGCCATTGGCCGGATCGCCATAGACCTTGCCGGGCTCGACCGCGCCCTGAGTGCCGAACAGCGCCCAGAGCTTTGGGCTCGTGGCGACGTCGCGGGCAAGGTCGACGCCCCACATCAGGGTGGAGAATTCCTCGTACTGGGCGAACACCAAAGCGGTGTTGCGCGGCCAGCTCGCGGCGCCCTCGGCGGCGAACGGCTTGCCGGTGGACGAGCCCTCCAGCACCATCGACTTGTAGTCGTTGGGCATCGCCGCGGCGGCGGCCAGCACGGTCCAGCCGCCCATCGAATGGCCCTCGAGGCCGATGTTCTCCTTGTCGAAGGCCCACAATCGCCAGCGTCCATCTGCCCCGCATCGTCGTGCCCCCAAGGTGCCCCGCCGTTCAACCGGCGTCTCAAACGTGCCTTTACAGCTTCGCTTTGGTTGTGGTTGATAGCCTATCCGAAGGCGAAGCGCGCGCAAGCGGGAGCCTTCGTTGCGCGCGACCTGGACTCCGATTGAGGATTCGCAATCGCCGCTAACCCTGTTATCTCCTTGGAGAAAATGGTCCCGCGCAAAACCGGTGCACAGCTGGTCGATGCTGCTCTTGGGCCGCCTGCATGAGACTTTGAATCTGGCTCTTCGGAAGCTGATTCAAAACCTTCAGACGTTGAATCAGAAAGTGAAGTGAGATGTCCGGCACCGACAAGACCAAGGCAGGGCACGACCTTGCCGGTCCCGTCGTCATCCTGGTCGAGCCGCAGCTTGGCGAGAACATCGGCATGGCCGCGCGCGCGATGGGCAACTTTGCGTTGACCCGGATGCGCATCGTCAATCCGCGTGACGGCTGGCCGAATGTCGCCGCGCAACGCGCCGCCGCCGGCGCCGACCACATCATCGGTTCGGTCGAGCTGTTCGACACCGTCGAGCAGGCGATCGCCGACCTGACGCTGGTGTTTGCGACCACCGCCCGTGCCCACGACCAGGCCAAGCCGGTGGTCGGGCCGGAAGGCGCGGCCGGCGAGATCGTCGGCCATGTCGCCTCCGGCGGCGGCGCCGGCATCCTGTTCGGGCGGGAGCGCTCCGGCCTGACCAACGAGGAGGTCGCGCTCGCCAACCGCATCATCACCTTCCCGGTCAACCCGGGCTTCGCCTCGCTCAATCTGGCGCAGGCGGTGCTGTTGATGGGCTATGAGTGGTTCAAGCTGTCGACCGCGGGCGCGCTGCCGTTCGCGATGCCTGAGCGGTCCGAGCCGGCCTCCCAGCACCAGATGCAGGCGTTCTTCGACAACCTCGTCGCCGAGCTCGACAAGGTCGAGTTCCTGCGCCCGGCGGAGAAGCGCGACACCATGCTGGTGAACCTGCGCAACATCTTCACCCGGATGGACCCGACCAAGCAGGACATGCACACGCTGCACGGGGTGGTGATGGCGATCGCCGAGGGACGCAAGGGCCCGGCCAAGGGCGGGGTGCTCGACGGCGCCCAGGCCACTCGGCTGCGGGCGCTGCTCGCCGAGCAGGGTGGGGGCGGCGCCGTCGCCGACAACTCCAGCACGGTGCGCGGCCTCGCCCGGCTGCTCCGCCGCAACCCGACCGATGCCGAACGGATCCTGTGGCAGGCGCTGACGCGGGACCGCCGCTTCGCCGGCCAGTTCAAGCGCCAGACCCCGGTCGGCCGCCACATCCCCGACTTCGTCTCCTTCGTGCACCGGATCGCGATCGAGCTAGTCAATCCGAACGAGAGCGAGGCCATCGGCGCCGACCGCGCCAAGCGCCGCGCCTGGCTCGAGGCGCGCGACTATCGGGTGGTCGACATGCACGTGGCCGACGTCGAGCGCGATCTCGACGGCGAGCTGGCGCGGCTGGAGGGGAGTTTGCGGGGGCGGTAGCTCACGCTGTCGTTCTGTCCGTGCGGCACGCGTGAATTTGGGCGAATAGCTCCTTCCACGCGTCGTCCCGGCGAAGGCCGGGAGCCATAACCACAGGATTGGGTTGGTAAGGAAGGCTGTGGCCCCAGCGTCGCGCAACAATCACCTTCGGTGGTTATGGGTCCCGGCCTGCGCCGGGACGACACTGAGTGTGTGGTGCCGCTTGTGAGTCACACATTCGCATTCTCGCGACGTGAATTGCCTGAGCCTTGCAGGACCTTCAAGGCGAGGGGGCAGGTGCCCTTCAGCGCGCAATAGGCAGGGCTCCCGCATCGTCACCCTTCGGCGCCTGCGCACGCGTTCGGTCTCGATCGAACATGGGCGGCGTACCGGGCTGGCTTTCGACGCGTCTGGGCAGGCGATCTTGAGCCGTTTCGGACGATCCAATCTTTCGCTATAATTCCACGCTGGCCGTGAAAACCTCGGGAAGCGTGGGGGGCGTTAATGCAGCCGGACACGCGGTACGCCAAGAGCGGCGACGTTCACATCGCCTATCAGACCTTCGGCGAAGGCCCCGTCAACGTCGTTTTCGTGCCCCCTGGCTTCACCAATGTCGAGCAGTGGTGGGAGGAGCCGGACGTTACACGTTGGCTGCTCCGCTTGGGCAGCTACGCCAGGGTCGCCATGTTCGACAAGCGTGGCACCGGCCTGTCGGATCGCGTGACCGACTTCCCCGGTCTCGACCAGCGCATGGACGATCTGCGGGCGGTGACGGATGCTGCGGGCATGGAGCAGGCGGCGCTCCTCGGCAACTCCGAGGGGGGCACGATGTCGGCGTTGTTCGCCGCGACCTATCCCGATCGCTGCCGCGCACTGGTGCTCTGCAACGCCTATCCCGCATCAACATTCGCGCAGGTGAGGTTGGAGCAAAGCCTCGAATATATCCGGCGCGCCTGGGGAAGCGGCCTCAGCCTGACGAGGTATGCGCCCTCCCGCGCGCATGATCCGGCAGTCAGTCGCTGGTGGGCCAGGAACGAACGAATGTCGAATAGCCCGGCCGGTGCCGCGTCGTTCGCCCGCATGAACCACCTGATCGACGTCAGCGACATCGTCTCCACAATTCGGGTTCCTACCCTTGTCATCCATCGGACCGACGACAGGGTCGTCAGCGTCGAGGGGGGCCGGTTTCTCGCGAAGCATATTCCAGGTGCGCGCTATCTGGAGTTCCCGGGGGAAGACCATCTCCCTTTCTTCGGTGAGAATGCCGGTGACATTTCCGATGCAATCGAGGAGTTTCTGACCGGCTCACGGCCACCCGTTGCGGTCGATCGCGTGCTTTCCACGGTGCTCTTTACCGACATCGTCGGTTCGACCGAGAAAGCCGCCACGCTCGGCGACCATCGATGGCGCGACCTGCTTGATCATCATCATGCCGTGATCCGGCGCAGCCTCTCCAGATTCCGCGGCCGCGAAGTCAAGATGACCGGCGACGGCGTGCTCGCCACCTTCGACGGACCGGCCCGCGGCGTGCGGTGCGCGTGCGCAATTGCCGACGAGGTCAGGGGCCTGGGCATCGACGTACAGGCGAATGCGAAGTGATGGGCGATGATGTCGGCGGAATTGCTGTTCACATCGGTGCTCGCGTCGCGGCCCTTGCCGGTGCAAGCGAAGTGCTGGTGTCGGGTACGGTCAAGGATCTGGTGGCGGGGTCCGGCCTGCGCTTTGGTGACCGAGGCAGTCATTCGCTCAAAGGTGTTCCAGGCGAATGGCGCATTTTCGCTGTCGAAAGGTGAATGCATGAACACGTAGCGCCGCGGGACGCCGGCGCCCCCCGCGCTCGAGTTTGCCGGGGCCGAATTGTCGCACCCCATGTGCGTCAAGTTGTCATTTCTACAGAAGGTTGGAAGTGCCATCATCGGGTAGCGCGAAGGTCCATTCGCGTTCGCGTTGTGATCGTTCGTGCTCATTTTCCTCGGGTGCGCCGCACAGTCGGCCTACCTGTGCATCGAGCCGTCGCCTTTGCGCGCATCGGCAGCAATCTCTCTACACTGACGACAATCGGTCTGGCGCAGCGGCAGAGCCGGTTCGCTAGACATCTCTCCATTCTAACGCAACCACGCCGCAACACAGCGTGGTCGGTCAGCTGGAGAGAACCATGAACCTACACAACACCTCACACCTCGGTCGGCCGGGGCCCGAAGAGCTGGTTCCGTCGCGTTACGCGCTGCGGATCGGAGAGATTGACGTGCTGGTGGTCAGCGATGGGGTGCTGCCGCTCCCAACCGCGATGTTGGGACACAACGCCGACAAGGCCGACCGGACGGCCTGGCTGAACGACATGTTCCTACCGCCCGACGCGTTCGATTGGGCGCTGAACGTCGTCGTGGTGCGGAGCGGCGGGCAGACCATCCTGATTGACGCCGGGCTGGGGCTCGACCCGGACCTGCACTTGCCGCGGGCCGGGCAGTTGATCAAGCGGCTGGAGGCCGCCGGCATCGATCTTGGGTCCGTGACCGACGTGGTGTTGACCCACATGCACATGGACCACGTTGGCGGGCTGCTCGTCGACGGGGTGAAGGAGCGGCTGCGTCCGGACCTGCGGATCCACGTGGCGGCCGCCGAGGTCAAGTTCTGGGAGGCGCCTGATTTTTCCCACGTCTCGATGCCGCCGGGATTCCCGGACGCGCTGCGGGCGACCGCCAAGCGGTTCAGGAAAGAGTACCAGAGCCAGCTTCGCACGTTCGAGGACAAGCATGAGATCGCGCCAGGGGTGGTCGTCCATCGCACCGGCGGCCACACCCCCGGACACAGCGTGGTTCGCCTCGCGTCCGGCGGCGACAGCCTGACCTTCGCAGGCGACGCCGTGTTCGCGGTCGGGTTCGAGCACCCAGACTGGTTCAACGGCTTCGAACACGACCCCGAGGAGGCCGCCCGCGTTCGTATCCGTCTCTTGCGCGAGCTGGCCGAGACCGGTGGGCTGCTGGTGGCCACGCACCTGCCGTTCCCGTCCGTCGGCCATGTCGCGGTCGATGGCGACGCCTTCCGCTGGGTGCCGGTGTTCTGGGACTACTGACCGCTTGTCAGGTTAGGCCGAACCAGGGCGCGTGCTCATCGCGTTGATGAGATCACGCCCTGGGCGTGCGCTGCGATCAGGCCTTCGAGATGCCGCCGTCGATCAACGGTCCCATCGGCTCGTAGCGTTCGCCGCTGAAGCGCACCAGTTGCAACTGCTCGAGCGGATAATAGTCGGATGGCGAGGTGTTGATCTTGATGCCGGGCAGTAGCATGTCGGATTCGAAATCCTTCAGGTTTGCCGCCTGCTTGATGATGCTGTCGGACGAGACGTCGTCGCCGCACTGCTTCAGCACCTGAACCAGGATCTGGCTGGTGAGATAGCCGGTGACGGCGTAGATGTCGTTCTTGGCGGCGGCCGGATCGTATTTGTCGAGAAAGGCCCGCCATTTCTGGATCGCGGGATCGCTGTCCCAGGCGGCGTCGACCGGATCCTTCAAATAGGCGCTGGAGATAATCCCCTTGGACACGTCGTACCCTGCGGCCTTCAGCGTCGAGCCCGCGGACGAGGCGTTGTTGCCGATGTAATGCGCCGGCTGCCAGCCGAGCTCGGCGATCTTCTTGATGCCTTGGGCTGCGAATTTCGGCGTGGTCATGCTCATGAACACGTTGGCGCCGGCGGATTTGCAGCGCACCACCTGGCTGTCGATGGTTGGATCAGCGGTTTCGTAGGACAGCTCCGCCACGATTGCGGATCCCTTGGCGCCGAGCCCGTCCTTAAAACCTTTCAACACGTCGCGGCCGAAATCGTCGTTCTGGTAGACGATGCCGATCTTGGCGTCGGCCTGGGTCGACAGCACATGCTGCGCGAACGCCCGGCCCTCGATCTGGTAGCAGGGCTGGAAGCCCATCGTGTAGGGGAAGTTCCTGTAGTCGCCGAACTTGGTGGCGCCCGAGGCGATGAAGAGGTGCGGGACCTTCTTCTGGTTCATGTACTTCATGATCGCCGCATTGGTCGGCGCACCGAGCGGGGCAAACAGCACGTCGATCTCGTCGCCTTCGACCAGCTTGCGCGCCTGTTCCACCGTCTTGGCCGGGCTGTAGGCGTCGTCATAGGTGATGTACCGGATCATGCGGCCGTTGATGCCGCCTTGCTCGTTGATCATCTTGAAATAGCCGCCCGGCGTGCGGCCGATCGACGAATAGACCGCAGCCGGTCCCGAATAGGCGTCGATGTTGCCGATCACGATCTCGGTCTTGCCTTTGGCGATCGCGGGCTTGCCGAGCAGCAGCGCGGCTGACGTCGCAGCTGCGCCCTTGATGAGATGACGGCGGGTTGGCTGGATTGAACGGGTTGTTGTCATTGGAGTCCTCCGCTTCTTGTTGTTGGCCGTTTTGGCATTGTTGGCCGTTTGGCAGCCTCTGACGGGCATGCCGGCTTCAAGCACTGTACAGCGCTCAAGCCGGATCGAACCAGTCTATGAGCGCTGCACGGCGGAACTTGTGCGCAGTCGCTACCATCAGGAATATTGCTGCGGTGTCAGGGTCCGGCGCGGCAGATCAAATGATCCACCGCGCCGAGCACTGGCGCCGGTCAGGCCGGCAGGGCCCGGCTTGCCGTGCGGGCATGCGCGCCGCGCCGGCGCAGCGGAAAGACGCGATCGTAAGCGATGTTGAATGCGAACGCGTAGACCAGATAGAACGCGACGATGGAGATATCCATCATCAGCGCGGCCCACAGCGAGATGCCGAGATACCACGCGACGAACGGGATCAGCAGCACGATCAGACCGGCCTCGAACAGCATCGCGTGCGCGAGGCGGATCGGCACCGTCTTGGCGACACGGCCGGTGAAGCGGACCAGTGCGTGGTCGAAGCCGAGATTGAACATGAAGTTCCAGGCCTCGCCACCGTCGCCGAGACGACGCCGATGACGCCCATATGGGCGATCGGCTGATTGAACAGCCAGGCGGCCGCCGGCGTGAAGATCGCGATACCGATCAGCTCGAACAGGACTGCGTGCCTGACCCGGTCGGAGAAGGAACGCATGGACATGGTGAAACCCTTTCTTGTCGTTGTGACCGGGTTTCTATCTGATATTGTGCGATTCTAAAGTTGGATAGTATCTGGAAAAGAGATAGATGGCCGTTTCCATGGACCAGCTCGAATCCTTCGTGGCGGCGGCCGAGCAGGGCTCGTTCTCCGGTGCGGCGCGGCTTCTGAAGAAAGCGCAATCGGCCGTCAGCACCCACGTCGCCAACCTGGAAGCAGACCTCGGCATTGCGCTGTTCGACCGGGCCGGTCGCATCCCGGTGCTGACCGAGGCGGGGGCGCGACTATTGCCGGAAGCAAAATTGATCCTCGATCGCCGCGAGCACCTGATCGGCGTTGCGAGCAGCTTCGAGGCGCATGTCGAGAAGCGGTTGGTGGTGGCGATCGACGAGCTCTATCCGGAGAGCGCGGTCGGGGAGCTGTTTGCGGAATTCGCTGGGCGTTTTCCCCATGTCGAACTGGAGCTGTTGTTTCCGATCATGGAGGACGTCAGCCGTCTCGTGCTCGACGGCAAGGCCGATGTCGGCGTGATGTGGCGGCAGGAGCATCTGCCGCCTGAACTCGGCTTCAAGACCATCGGCTGGGTGCCGCTGCAGCTGGTTTGCGGCGAGAACCATCCGCTGGCGCATGGGCGGGTGGACTGGGAGGAGCTGAAGCGGCATCGCCAGATCATGGTCACGGTGCGCAATGAAGGCACCGAGCGGCACAGGCTTCGTGTCGCAGCGGAGGTGTGGTGGGTCGAGAGCCATTGGGTCATCCTGCAAATCCTCAAGCAAGGCGTCGGCTGGGCGCTGATCCCGGCCCACATCATGGCGAGTTCGTCGGTTGCCGAAGAACTGGCAATTCCCGAACTGGAATTCGACGAGGGCGCGCATCCGGTCGCGCTCGAAGTGGTCTGACACAAGCAGCGGCCGGCGGGGCCGGCGGCAAAATGGCTGCGTCGCCGTTTCGCCACGCGACCGCCGATGCTCCGCATGTGACAGGACATGCGCGTCAGACAACGTGGGGGTGCTGACATCGCGACCGCGATGTGTTGCCATGCGCGCCGCACTGACCTGACAGGGTGGAGACGATGGCGAAGCAATTGGAAGGCAAGGTGGCGGCCGTGACCGGGGCGGCGTCGGGCATCGGGCTGGCGAGCAGCGAGGCGATGCTGGCCGCAGGCGTACGCGTGGTGATGGTCGACCGCGACGCCGCGGCGCTGCAGGCGCTCGCGACGAAGCACGGCGATGCCGTGATCCCGCTGGTGATCGACCTGCTCGATGCGAAGGATTGCGCGACGCTGCTACCGAAAGTGCTGGAGAAGGCCGGCCGGCTCGACATCCTGCACGCCAATGCCGGCAGCTATGTCGGCGGCGACCTCGTCGATGCCGACACATCAGCGATCGACCGCATGCTGAATCTCAACGTCAACGTCGTGATGAAGAACGTGCACGACGTGCTGCCGCACATGATCGCGCGCGGTAGCGGCGACATCATCGTCACCAGTTCGCTCGCAGCGCATTTCCCGACGCCGTGGGAGCCGGTCTATGCGTCGTCGAAATGGGCGGTCAACTGCTTCGTGCAGACGGTGCGGCGCCAGGTGTTCAAGCACGGCATCCGCGTCGGCTCGATCTCCCCCGGGCCCGTGATCAGCGCGCTGCTCGCCGACTGGCCGGCGGAGAAGCTGCAGGAGGCCAAGGCGGCGGGCAGCCTGCTCGAGGCGAGCGAAGTCGCCGAGGTCGTGATCTTCATGCTGACCCGGCCGCGCGGCATGACGATCCGCGACGTCGTGATGATGCCGACGAATTTCGATCTGTAGGATCGTGGCATCAAGCAATACCGTCGCAGGCTCGCCTATTGCGGCATCAAGCAACGAAAGGTTGTGTTGCGGGCGCAAGCTTTGCTAAGAATCCCCCGGTGGGCGCGGGGGACGACGTGACGAAAGCAGTGAAATGTGGATTCGCCGCCAAGGCGTTCACGATCTTGCTTGGTGTGTGGCTGGCGCCGATTCCGACGGTCCGTGCACAACCATCCTTGGCGGCCAAGTGCAACGCGACTGCCAATATCAGCGCGGATGATCGCATCGCGGGTTGCACGGCGGTGATCGAAGCGATGCCGGCCAATCTGCAAGGGACGATCTTTGCGTACTTTCGGCGGGCCACCTTCCTTCTTGAGAAGGGCGAGGTAGATCGAGCAATCGCGGACTACAATCATGTCATCGAACATGATCCGAACAATCAGATCGCCTTTCTCCGCAGAGCATGGGCCTACAAGCTGAAGGCGGCGGTCGACGAGGCACTTGCCGACTACGGTAGGGGCATAGAACTCAATCCAAAAGATGCTTACGCCTACCTCGGGCGGGCTGGCGCCTACATGATGAAGCAAGATGTCGATCGTGCGATCGCCGACTACGGTCAGGTGCTTCTCGTTCATCCGGACAATGTCGCCGCTTATCTCGGCCGCGCGGGCGCCTACGACTTCAAGGGTGAACCGGACCGTGCCATTGCGGACTGCAATCGCGCGATCGAGATCAGCCCGGAACGCGGCGCCGGTGCTGGCCGCACTTGCCGCGGCCGCGCTCATACCTCCAAGGGCGATCTTGAGCTTGCTTCGGCCGACTTCAATCAGGCCATCCAGTTCAATCCGAAAGATCCCCGACCGTATCAAGGCCGAGCCAGCATCCTTCTCGCTCGTGGCGATCTCGAACAAGCGCTATCCAGTATCAAGCAGGCAATCGAACTGGCCCCGAACGATCCCTATTTCCATCGGTGGGCCGGGATCGCCTATATCCAGGATAACCGCTTGTCGGAGGCGCGCGACGATCTCGTTCGCGCGGGCGAACTCGATCGGAAAAATCCATATACACAGCTATGGCTCGACCTCCTGCGTCGGAAGATGGGTCAACCGAGCGAGCTTGAGGAGGCCTCCAGGCAGCTTGACATGTCACAATGGCCGGGGCCGATCATTCGCTTGTTCCTCGGCGCAACAACTTTGGAGGCGGTCATGAAAGCCGCCGACGCCGCCGATCCGGTCGGATGAGAGGGCAGCTCTGCGAAGCCCATTTCTATGGCGGCGAGCTGGCGCTCGTAAAGGGGGCGACGGACGAGGGCGTGCGGCTGCTTCACCTCGCCGCGGACGCTTGCCCGAAGACCTTCATCGAATCGGCGCCGGCCAATGCGGAACTGCGCAGGCTCGACACAAAGCACTGACGCCGTTCGCTGTCGCTAGACGGCGACCAGTTGCTCCGCGGCGCGCTTCGGCCTCTTCACCTTGGCCGGGGCGAACAGATTGCCCGCGGCGAGGCCGGCGGTGTCGGCGACAGCAGGATCACACGACACCATGGCGGCGACGATGGCGCCGTCGATCAACAGCGCGAGCTGGTGCGCGAGCACGGCCGGCTCGGCCGCGCCCATCTCGGCGGCGAGTTTTTCGATATGCGCCAGCACCACCTTCTTGTGCTTCAGCGCGATGTTGCGGAACTGCTTGGCGTCCTTGTCGTGCTCGGCGACCGCGTTGATGAACGGGCAGCCGTAGAACCGCTCCTCGGCGAACCAGACCTTCAGCGCAGGGAAGATCCGCGACAGCTTGGTCTGCGGATCGCCGCCGCCGGCCTCGATCGCGCCGATGAACCATTCGCGCCACTGCTTGCCTTCGCTCTCCAGCACCGCGTGCACGAGGTTGGTCTTCGAGCCGAACAATTTGTAGAGCGTGGTCTTCGCGGTGCCGGCCTCGTCGATGATCGCATCGATGCCGGTGGCGTTGATGCCGTTCTTGCAGAACAGATGCGTCGCCGCGTTGAGCAGGCGTCCGCGCGCGGATTCGTCGTCGCCGGCGGCGAACGCCGCAGCAGGTTTTTTCTTCGTGAGCGATTTGGCCATGCGCGGCAGTAAATCGGAGCGCGGCAAAATCATCAAGCCGCATCTTCACGGGGGCGGTCATCTCCGGCGTCCTGCGCTGAAAATAATCGCGGCAGCGCGGCAGATGCACCGCGATTGAGCAGACCGGCGCTGGTCAATCCGCAGGCAGCCAGAGCTAAGCGCCTGCGCGATTTCAGCTTTTGATTTGGCGGTGGACTGGCACGCTTCGTGCAGGAAACAGACCGTTCGGTATCCTGAATTTCAATCGCTCCCAGGGAGAAAACTGATGACCGCTGTCGCTCAAAAAACCGCACTGACCGGCTGCCTCGCGCCGATCGACAGAGGCGGGCTCGAGCAGCTGATTGCCAACGGCAAGGCCAACCCGAAGGTGATCAAGACCTTGAAGTGCAAGACGGTGGCCGAGGGCAAGTTCCGCCACGCCAACTACATCCGCAACCTCGCGCCCTACATCGTCGACGAGCCGCCGGGGCTGCTCGGTGACGACACCGCGCCCAATCCCTCCGAGGCCTCGCTCGCCGCGCTCGGCTCCTGCCTTGCGGTCGGCCTGCACGCCAACGCCGTGCATCGCGGCTGGATCGTCAACAAGCTCGAGCTCGAGCTCGAGGGCGACCTCAACATCACCGCGGTGTGGGGCACCGGCGACGTCAGCGAGAAGCCGGTCGGCTTCACCGACGTCCGCGTCAAGGTCGACATGGAATGTGAGGGCGTCCCGCGGGTCGAGATCGACGCGCTGGTGGCGCATGTGAAGAAGTGGTCGCCGGTCGCCAACACCTTCACCCGTCCCGTCAATCTCGAGGTCAGTGCGTAGCGCTCGACCGGCAATTTTAAGGTGCGGAGACCATCCATGGGTTCACTGGCTTTATCGCGGGTCGCAGCTCAAGATCCCGCACCGACCATCACGGACGAGGTCGCGCGCCTCGCCCGTCAGGAGCTGGCACCGCTCGCGTCCGCGATCGATGCCGGCTCGGTCTATCCCGGCGAGTTCCTGCGCCGGCTCGGCAAGGTCGGCGCGTGGAGCAGCCACGTGCCGCAGGAGGGCCCCGCCGATTTGCGCTGGGCGATCCAGTCGATGGCCGCGCTCGGCGAGGTCTGCGGCGCCACCGCCTTCATGGCCTGGTGCCAGAACACGCTGGTCTGGTACGTCGCCAATTCCACCAACATGAAGCTCGCCGCGCGCTTCGGCAACTGCTTCTCCAGCGGGCGCGCGCTCGGCGGCACCGGGCTGTCCAACCCGATGAAGAGCTTCTTCGGCATCGAGCGGCTGAAGCTGAAGGGCCGCAAGGTCGAAGGCGGCTACATCGTGCGCGGCGCGCTGCCCTGGGTGTCCAATCTCGGCCCCGACCATTACTTCGGCACGATCTTCGAGCGCGAGGACGAGGAGGGCACCACGGTCATGTTCCTCGCCGACTGCTCCGATCCCGCGATCACGCTGACGCCGTGCAAGCCGTTCCTGGCGATGGACGGCACCGGCACCTATGGCGTCCAGTTTCGTGACGTGTTCGTGCCTGACGATCTGATCCTGGCCGAGCCGGCCGCGCCGTTCGTCAAGAAGATCCGCGCCGGATTCATCCTGCTGCAGGCCGGCATGGGCCTCGGCCTGATGAAGGACTGCATCAACATCATGGACGAGGTCCATGCGCCGCTCGGTCACGTCAACCGCTATCTGCCGCAGCAGCCGGTGCAATTCCGCGAGCTCTATGCCGAGTTCGAGAAGGAGGCGATGGCGCTGGCGCACGATCCCTACAATGCCGACGACAGCTACTGGCGCCGTGTCGTTGCGCTGCGCTTGCGGATCGGCGATGCCAGCGTCGCGGTCGCGCATGCCGCGATGCTCCATTGCGGCGCGCGCGGCTACCTGATGAGCCACCGCGCCCAGCGCAGGCTGCGCGAAGCCTATTTCGTCGCCATCGTCACGCCTGCCACCAAGCAGCTGCGCAAGATGCTGGCGGACGGGTGAAGGAGAGTTCGGGACCACCACAACTGCAACCACGCAACAGGAGAGGCTGCCATGACGGACGTTCTGATCACCGCCGGCGAACTTGCCGGGCTCATCACCAAAGAGCCGTGTGTCATCATCGACACGCGGAATCCGGATGCCTTTGCGGCGGGGCATCTGCCCAATGCCGTCAATGTGCATGACATCTTCACGTTCCTTGCGACCTCGACGCCGGAAGGCATCCACGAGCTGAAGACGAAGTTCGCCGACGCGTTCGGCGCCGCCGGCCTCTCCGGCAAGGAGACCGCGGTGATCTACGAGCAGTCGATGAACTCCGGTTTCGGGCAGTCCTGCCGCGGCTATTATCTGCTGACGATGCTCGGCTATCCCAAGATCAAGGTGCTGCATGGCGGCTTCGATGCCTGGAAGGCCGCCGACCTGTCGGTTACCACCGACGTGACGGTACCGGTGAAGGCTGCCTTCGCGATCGTGCCCGAGGCCGGCGACATCATGATCGATGCCAAGGCGATGCTGGCGGCGCTCGACAAGCCCGGGATCGCGATCCTCGACGTGCGCGATGTCGCGATCCTCGACGTGCGCGATGTCGACGAGTGGATCGGCGACAGCTCTTCGCCCTACGGCAAGGATTTCTGCCCGCGCAAGGGCCGCATCCCCGGCGCCGTCTGGCTGGAATGGTACCGCATGATGAAGCCGACCGGCGAGGGCCCGCGCTTCAAGTCGAAGGACGAGATCCTTGCGGAATGCGCCACCGTCGGCATCTCGCAGACCACGCCGGTCTATCTCTATTGCTTCAAGGGCGCGCGCGCCTCGAACACCTTCCTGGCGCTGAAGAACGCCGGCGTGAAGGACGTGCGGATGTACTTCGGCTCCTGGAACGAGTGGTCGCGCGACCCGTCGCTGCCGATCGACGAAGGCCTGCCGACCGCTGCCGTCGTAACAGGCAAGGCGGCATAGAACCTGCATGTTTGTTGGCGTCCGGCGGCGCAAAACGCGGCCGGACGCCAATCAATGAACCGGATCGCGGAGTTCTCCGTGGTTCGGTGCGACAATGGGGCGCAGCATGTCCACGTCAGATGATCCTTTCGACGCCGACCGCGCGCTCGCGCGATCGCCTTGCGCCTGCGGGCTGCATCGCACCGCGGCCGAGCACGCCGCGCGTACGCTGCGCTGCGAGCCGGTGGCGGACGTCAGCGAAGAGAAGCGTTACGAAGGCATCGTCGCGTCGGCAGTGATGCGGGCGGTGT
This sequence comes from Bradyrhizobium sp. th-b2, assembly GCF_000426785.1. Taxonomy (NCBI): domain Bacteria; kingdom Pseudomonadati; phylum Pseudomonadota; class Alphaproteobacteria; order Hyphomicrobiales; family Nitrobacteraceae; genus Bradyrhizobium; species Bradyrhizobium sp. th-b2. The sequence continues at coordinate 25,096 of NZ_AUGA01000051.1, read as the reverse complement.
TTCCGCAGGATATCGCGCGCCGCGCCTTCCTGAAATCGGTCGGCGCCGCGACTGCGCTTGCCGCGCTGTCGCAATTCTTCCCGCTGAAGACGGCGACGGACGCGTTCGCCGATGCCGGACCGCCGGAGAAGAAGGACCTCAAGGTCGGCTTCATCCCGATCACGTGCGCGACCCCGATCGTCATGGCGGCGCCGCTCGGCTTCTATGCCAAGCAAGGCCTCAACGTCGAGGTGGTGAAGACCGCCGGCTGGGCCGTGATCCGCGACAAGACCATCAACAAGGAATACGACGCCGCCCACATGCTGGCGCCGATGCCGATCGCGATTTCGCTCGGCCTGGGCGCCAATGCTATCCCCTTCACGGTGCCCGCGATCGAGAACATCAACGGGCAGGGCATCACGCTTGCGATGAAGCACAAGGACAAGCGCGACCCAAAGGACTGGAAGGGCATGAAGTTCGCCATTCCGTTCGACTATTCCATGCACAATTATCTGCTGCGCTATTATCTCGCCGAGCACGGGCTCGATCCGGATACCGACGTGCAGCTCCGCTCGGTGCCGCCGCCGGAGATGGTCGCCAATCTGCGCGCCGACAATATCGACGGCTTCCTCGCGCCCGACAATATCTGCCAGCGCGCGATCTATGACGGCGTCGGATTCCTGCACATTCTCTCCAAAGAAATCTGGGATGGCCATCCCTGCTGCAGCTTTGCCGCCAGCCGCGAGTTCATCACGACGGCGCCGAACTCCTTCGCGGCGCTGACCCGCGCGATCGTCGACGCCACCGGCTATGCGTCTAGGCCTGAGAACCGCAAGCAGATCGCGGAGGCGATCGCGCCGGCCAACTACATCAACGCGCCGGTGACGGTGCTGGAGCAGGTCCTGACCGGCACCTATGCCGACGGCCTCGGCGGCGTGAAGACCGATCCGAAGCGCGTCGATTTCGATCCGTTCCCCTGGCAGTCCTTTGCGGTGTGGATGCTGACGCAGATGAAGCGCTGGGGCCAGATCAAGGGCGACGTCGACTATCACGCGGTCGCCGAGCAGGTCTATCTCGCGACCGACACCAAAAAGGTGATGGTCGAGATGGGGCTCGCGCCGCCCGCCACCTCGTACAAGTCGTTCTCGGTGATGGGCAAGACCTTCGATCCGGCCAAACCGGACGATTATCTGGCGAGCTTCAAGATCAGGAAGTCGTCGTGAGGGAGCCTGCCTTCCCCACAGCGTCGTCCCGGCGAAGGCCGGGACCCATAACCACCGTCCTGGGTCATTCTGCACCGCGTCTCCCCGCGTGCCTCACCGCGACGGCACGGCCTATGGGTCCCGGCCTGCGCCGGGACGACGGGTTGAGGGAGCCTGCCACATGACGCTGAGCCTCCGCCTTCGCGCCGCCATCGTCTCCATCGCATTGCTCGCCGCCTTTCTCGGCGCCTGGCATCTCGCGACCCGCAGCACGGGGGCGACGGCCAATATGAGTCCCGAGTATGCAAAACTGATGGGACTGACGGCGACGCAAGGGAAGTCGGCGATGCCAGGGCCGCTGGATGTCGGGGCCAAGCTGTGGGAGCATCTGAAGCGGCCGTTCTACGACAACGGGCCGAACGACAAGGGGCTCGGCATCCAGCTCGCCTATTCGATCGGGCGGGTCGGGCTCGGCTATCTCATCGCGGTGATCGTCGCGATCCCGCTTGGCTTCATGATCGGGATGTCGCCTTTGATCAGCAAGGCGATCGATCCTTTCATCCAGATATTGAAGCCAATCTCGCCGCTGGCCTGGATGCCGCTCGCGCTCTACACCATCAAGGACTCCTCGATCTCGGCGATCTTCGTCATTTTCATCTGCTCGGTGTGGCCGATGCTGTTGAACACCGCGTTCGGAGTGGCGAGCGTGCGCAAGGAGTGGATCAACGTGGCGCGGACGCTCGAGGTCGGCACCGTCAGGCGCGCCTTCACCGTGATCCTGCCGGCGGCGGCGCCGACGATCCTGACCGGCATGCGGATCTCGATCGGGATCGCCTGGCTCGTGATCGTCGCCGCCGAGATGCTGGTCGGCGGCACCGGCATCGGCTATTTCGTCTGGAACGAGTGGAATAATCTGTCGATCACCAATGTGATCATCGCGATCCTCCTGATCGGCCTCGTCGGCATGCTGCTCGACCAGGTGCTGGCGCGCTTCACGCGCATGGTGACGTTTCCGGAGTAGCGATGACCGACAAGTTCATCTCCATCGAAGGCATTGCGCGGCGCTATCCCGGCGCGGGCGGCGGCACCACCACGGTGTTCGAGAATTTTTGGCTGTCGATGACGCGCGGCGAGTTCGGCTGCGTGATCGGCCATTCCGGCTGCGGCAAGACCACGGTGCTGAATATCCTGGCCGGGCTCGACGAGCCGAGCGAGGGGACGGTGATTGTCGACGGGCAGGGGATCGAAGGCACCAGCCTCGACCGCGCCGTGATCTTCCAGAGCCATGCGCTGCTGCCGTGGCGCACGGTGCTGGGTAACGTCGCCTACGCCGTGAGCTCGAAATGGCGCAAATGGGATCGTGCCCGGGTCAGGGCCCACGCGCAAAAATTCATCGATCTGGTCGGGCTGACTGGCGCCGAGCACAAGCACCCCTCGGAACTGTCCGGTGGCATGAAGCAGCGCGTCGGCATCGCGCGGGCGCTGTCGATCACGCCGAAGATCATGCTGATGGACGAGCCGTTCTCGGCGCTGGACGCGCTGACCCGCGGCACGCTGCAGGACGAGGTGCGGCGCATCTGCCTGGAGACCGGGCAGACCACCTTCATGATCACCCACGATGTGGATGAGGCGATCTTCCTCGCCGACAAGATCTTCCTGATGACCAACGGGCCCGGCGCGGTGCTGGCGGAGATCGTCGAGAATCCGCTGCCGAAGGAGCGCGGCCGCATCGATCTGCACCGTCACCCCTATTATTATGCGCTGCGCAACCATATCGTCGATTTCCTGGTCAGCCGCAGCAAGAGCTTTGCGGCTGAGGTGACCGGTCACGATCCGCGCCACGTGCCGACGGTGCGGCCGGGCTTGCCGGAATTGGCGCTTGCGGCCGGAGCCGAACCAAATCCACAGGCGTCACGGCTGGGCTTGTCCCGCCCATCCACGTCTGCCTGAGCCAACCAAAGACGTGGATGCCCGGGACAAGCCCGGGCACGACGAAAATGAGGAGCCCCTGACATGAAACGCGAAGACCTCACCGAAAAGCTGCTCGACATCAAGCGCGAGAAGGGCTGGAGCTGGAAGCACATCTGCGAGAAAATCGGCGGCTATTCCGAAGTCCTGATCGTCGGCGCGATCCTTGGCCAGATGAAATTGACAAAACCGCAGGCGGCCAATGCCGGCGAATTGTTCGGCCTGTCGAAGGCCGAGACCGCGATGCTCAACGAGGTGCCGATGCGCGGCACCGGCACGCCGATGCCGCCGACCGATCCACTGATCTACCGTTTCTACGAGATGGTGATGGTCAACGGCCCGGCCTGGAAGGCGCTGATCGAGGAGGAGTTCGGCGACGGCATCATGTCGGCGATCGACTTCGACATGGCGATGGAGCGCGTCGCCAATCCGAAGGGCGACCGCATCAAGATCACGATGTCGGGCAAGTTCCTGCCGTACAAATATTACGGGGCGAGCGGCAACGTGCCGGAATACGGCTTCAAGGAGGAGTGAAGTTTCTCGACCGTCATTGCGAGGAGCGAAGCGACGAAGCAATCCATCTCTCTCCGCCTGGAGAGCTGGACTCGCAATGACGGCACAGGCGCAGATGGAGAACGCTCTTACAAAGACAGGTAGCTGCTGGCTCTTCGTGCAACCTTGTGTTATCCCCGTAACGATAGTTGCGGCGGGAGTTCACGTGAATCGAAGTGCATGCTGCGCAGTTGCGGGCGCAATAGCGGCGTTGGCTACGAGCCTATCGTTCTCAAGCGTTCGAGCAGATTCCAGAGAGGATTGGGCAAAGTGCTTGAATGAGGCGACAATTGCGTCCGCCGAGCGGATATCGACCTGCACTGCCGCATTGGCGTCGGGAGCCGACAGCTGGGCAGCGAGCAGGGCTTATTTTCTTCGCGGCCAGGCGCATTTTGATGAGCGGGACTTCGAGGCTGCTGTCGCCGATTTCTCGCGGTTTATTCATTCCTACCCGAGCAACGTACAGGGATACCAAGTGCGGGCAGCGGCATATCTCAGGCAAGGCAACTTCGACCTTGCGATCGCGGACCGTTCCCGTGTGATTGAGATCGGGCCAAAAGACCCATTGGCCTATGCTTATCGCGGTGAGGCATATGGGGCCAAAGGTGACTTCGACCACAGCCTCGCCGACTTGAACAAGGCGATTGAGATCAATCCCAACGTCAAAGTTGCGTATTGCCTACGCGGCCATGATACATCGCCAAGGGCGACGTCGAACTTGCCATTGCCAGTTACAACCAGGCGATCCACCTTGATCCCGACTTCAAGGCTGCGTATGGCGGGCGCGCCGCTGCCTACAGGCTCAGGGGCGACCTTGATCTTGCGATAACCGACCATGATCAGGTCATCCGTCTCGATCCGCAGAGTGCGCCCGCTTATTTTGGTCGTGCCATGGTCCATTGGCAGAGCGGTTCACTTTCCCAATCTTTGGCCGATTTCGATGAGGCAGGGCGGCTCAATCCAAAGAGCGCCTATGCCGTCTTGTGGCACGAAATTGTTGCCAAGCGTAGTGGCCAGCCGAGCCGGTTGGCGGAGGCTGCAACGCATCTCGACATGACGAAGTGGCCTGCGCCGATCGTCAGCCTTTTTCTTGGTGCGTTGACGCCTGAGCGGGTGCTCAGCGCCGCCGACGATGCTGATCCCAAAAGACGGAAAGCTCAGGTCTGCGAGGCAAATTTCTATACCGCCGAGCTCGCCTTGCAGCGCGGCTCCGCGGAAGACGCGCGGCAGTCGCTTGATCTGGCTGCGGCCGATTGTCCGAAGGCTTTCGTCGAGAGTTGGGCCGCCACCGTCGAACTGAAGGGCTTGGGCGCGAGACGGTAATGGTCAACGGTGCGGTGCGGAAGGCGCTAATCGAGGAAGAGTTCGGCGACGGTTTCAGGAAGGGTGAGAGAGCGAATGGCGAATGGTGAGTAGCGAATGGAAGCTTCCCGCTCACTACTCACTATTCCCTATTCGCCTTTCGCAGCCCCAAACATCTCGCGCACCTCCTTCACCGGCGCCATGTCGCGCACGAAGGTGAACGCGCCCTGATCCTTCATCTCGCGGGCGCAGCGCAGGAACGCGGCGAGTGCGTGGCGCTGCATCGCGCCGCCGACGCTGATGCGCTTGACGCCGGCGGCGGAGAGCTGCGCGATCGTCAGGGTCGGGTCGGCAAAGCCCATCACCAGGTTGAACGGCCGGTTCACTGCCGACACCACGGTCTTGATGGTGGCGAGGTCGTAAAGCCCCGGCGAATACAAAACATCGGCGCCGGCGGCATCGAAGGCCTGCAGCCGCTTGATCGTGTCGTCGAGGTCCTTGCGTCCCCAGAGAAAATTCTCCGCCCGCGCCGTCAGCGTGAACGGGAAGGGCAGGGCGCGCGCGGCCTCGACCGCGGCCTGCACCCGCTCGACCGCGAGCGAGAAATCGTAGATCGGGTGCTCGGGATTGCCGGTCGAGTCCTCGATCGAGCCGCCCACTGCGCCGGCTTCCGCGGCGAACCGGATTGCCTCGGCCGCGAGCTTCGGCATGTCAGCGCCGCAATTCTCGAGGTCGGCGTTGACCGGCAGGTCGGTGGCCTCGGCGATCACCCGGCAATTCTCGATGATCTCGTCGAGGCTGACCGTGGCGCGGCCGAGCGTGTTGGCAAGGCCGAGGCTGGTGGTCGCGAGCGCCTCGAAACCCATCGCAGCGAGCAGCTTTGCCGATCCGGCGTCCCATGGATTGGGAATGATGAAGGCGCCGGGCCGCTGATGCAGCTCGCGAAACCGTGCTGCCTTGTCTGCCTGGGTGCGCATGTGAGCTCCTGTCCTTGCAAATGCCGCTGGCAGTAGCGATAGGGCGGTTTCGCCCATCAGACAAATTTGTTATTTCTTTCGATATCATCAGCTTTTTGCATGAGGTCGGCGATGGACAGCGACGCGCTCAACACGTTCCTGGTGGTGCATCGGCGCGGCGGGATCTCCAATGCCGCGAAGGCGCTGCATCGCTCGCAGCCGGCAATCTCAAGGCGCATCGCGCTGCTCGAGCAGGAGCTCGGCGTGCCGCTGTTCGAACGGATTGCCGGCAAGACCCGGCTCAGCGATGCCGGGCGGGTGATGGTGCCCTATGCCGAGCGCGCGGTGGCCGCGGCGCAGGATGCCGAGAACGCAGTGCGCGCGTTGTTGCGCGACAATTCGGGACCGGTCGCGCTGGCGGTGACCGGCACGCTGGCCGGCGAGCGGCTGTCGAAAGTGCTGAAGCGCTTTGCCCGCCGGCATCCGGATGTCGCGCTGACGCTGCGCACCGCAACCAGCGCCGAGGTCAGCGATCTGATCCGGCGCGGCGAGGCGACGATCGGGCTGCGCTACGACCGCGACCGTTCGCGCGATCTCGATTGCGAGGTGCTGTTCGCCGAGCCGCTCCAGGTGGTCTGCGCGCCGGATCATCCGCTGGCCGGACGCAGGATCGGCAAGCTCGCGGACCTCAGGGATGAGCGCTGGATCGCGTTTCCGGAGGTGCCGGGACGCCGCGAGATCACCGCCTCGCACGTGTTCGCCCTGTTCCTGACCAGCGGGCTCGGTGAGGTCGACTGGACGCCGGTCGACAGCCTGACGGCGCAGAAGCGGCTGGTCGAGGCCGGGCTCGGGATCGCGCTGCTGTCGCAAAGCAATGCGGCGGAGGAATTGCGCGCTTCGACGATCGCGACGATCCGCGTTGGCAATCTCACCGCCAGTCACGAAGTTGTCGCGGTGACGCGGCATGGCGGCTTCATCAGCGCCGCGTCACAATTGTTGCTGAAAATTATTCGTGCCGAATATCGCGGTCCGAAACCATCTGCGCGTTGACGGCCGAACAGCCGGCGCCGGCCGTGCTATTTGGTAACGAGCTGCACAACGTAGGTGTAAGGTCCGTTCGGACTGCGCTGCGCATTCCACGCGCAATACCAGCCGCTTCCCCAGGGCAGACCGGTATCCCATCCGTTCGAGCTGATGTTATCCCACTGCCATGTCTTGACGTTATCCTGGGGATTGGACGGGAAAAACTGGCTCGAATAGACCATGATTTGTCCCTGCTGGGCGCGGAACGGCGCGGTGGTCTGCCACGACAGCCAGAGGTTGCCGTGCAGCTGATATGCATTGAGATACCAGGTGTGGGTCGCTGACTGGGTTTGGACCGCCTGGGCCTGGTCCGTGATATTTCGCGTCGAAACCATCTCGTTCATTTTGTTATCTCCCTTGGGTTGTATAATTAGAGAGATGTAGCTTTAGATTTATGAAGTTGGTTGTGCAATCGAAAGTTGCTCACAAAGTGGTGTTGTGAAAGTACGGCGCGGCCTGTCAGGCTGGCGAAAAATGTTCGATGGCAGCGCTCGCGGCGTCGCTGGCGCTGGACGAGGCGACACCGGCGCCCAACACGCCCTGGACAGCGAACCTCTCGCGTTGGCCTGTCCCCATTTGTGTCACCGTTAACATCAGATGAAACGGCAGAGCGGTTTTCCGTGATCGCGATTTGGCATGTTGCAACTGAAGGTGGTTATGAACCGGGCCACATTCGCGGTCAGTGCAAGGAATTCGTCATGACGTCGCCTGCGCGCCTTCTCCCCGTCACCGTCGGCCTGCTGCTGCTCGCGGCTCCTGCCTTCGCCCAGGCTCCGGGGCAATTGAGATTTGTCGAGCAGCCGACTGGTCTCGCCGGTCAGGCCGGATCGGTGCGGGTTCAGAGCTCGTCAATCTGTTCATGCCGGGCCCGAGCGGCGACGGCGAGGAGGCGCAAAAGCTGCGCGACCGTGCGCGCTGCGTCGTCTACGAAATGGCGACGCGCGAATGTGACCTGATGCGCGATGCGATCGCCAGGGACTGCCGGCTCGAATCGATCAACGTCAATCTTGGCCGGCAGTACGGTGGTCAGCAGCAGGAAGGCTTCAACGTCAACGGGTCGATGAGCCTTCAGATCACGCTGAAATAGGCGTTGCGGGAACTCGGGTTCCCGCGTTCAGGTTCCTGCCTTTACGTTCCCGCCTTTACCTGGGCCGCCGCCACGGCCAATAGCTCGTCCATCTTGGCACGGACGTCGCGCTCGGTGACCGCCTGACCCTTGGCGGTCAGGTCCTTCAGAACCTTGTGCAGCACGTCATTGTCGCCGGCTTCCTCGAAGTCGGCGGCCACCACTTCCTTGGCATAGGCACTGGCGGCGTCACCGGAGATGCCGAGCTTCTCGGCGGCCCACAGGCCGAGCAGCTTGTTCCGGCGGGCTTCGGCCTTGAACTTCTGTTCCTCGTCGAGGGCGAACTTCTTCTCGAAACCTTCCTCGCGCTTGTTGAATTCGTTCATGGCTGAAGTTCCAGTTCCCTTTGCTGAATGAAGGGCCGCCGCGCGTTGCGGCAGCCCCAATGCCTGCCTAGATAGGGGGGAGGAATCGGCAAGACAACGAGCCGTTAAGCCGCAGGCAAAACAGGCGGAATCGGCCCTTTATGATAGGGCGGTATAAGTGCCCCCAAGGGGGCGGTATCGATTGTGCTGGATGGCTCAATCAGATAGGTTGCGAACAGGCATGGTTCTTGTTCTGTTTCCAGTTGGATTGCCCAGGTTCCAGGCCTCCGCGGCAGCTCCGTCGTGGGTCGAACCCCTGATCATCCGGAGCACCCAAATCCATGGATTTCAACAAAACACGGTACATCCCAATGAGCCGTCGACGCCGCATTTATGAAGGCAAGGCCAAGGTCCTGTATGAAGGCCCGGAGCCGGGAACCCTGATCCAGCACTTCAAGGATGACGCGACCGCGTTCAACGCCAAGAAACACCAGGTGATCGAGGGCAAGGGCGTCCTCAACAACCGGATTTCGGAGTACCTGTTTCAGCACCTCAACGACATCGGGGTGCCGACCCACTTCATCCGCCGGCTCAACATGCGCGAGCAGCTGATTCGCGAGGTCGAGATCGTGCCGCTCGAGGTGGTGGTGCGGAACGTCGCCGCCGGCTCGCTGTCGCAGCGGCTCGGGATCGAGGAGGGCACCCAGCTGCCGCGCTCGATCATCGAGTTTTATTACAAGAACGACCAGCTCAACGACCCCATGGTGTCGGAAGAGCACATCACTGCCTTCGGCTGGGCCACGCCGCAGGAGATCGACGACATCATGGCGCTTGCCATCCGCGTCAACGACTTCCTGACCGGCCTCTTCCTCGGCATCGGCATCCGCCTCGTCGACTTCAAGATGGAGTGCGGGCGGCTGTTCGAGAACGAGATGATGCGGATCATCGTCGCCGACGAGATCTCGCCGGACTCCTGCCGTCTCTGGGACATCAAGTCGAACGAGAAGCTCGACAAGGACCGCTTCCGCAGGGATCTCGGCGGCCTGCTCGAGGCCTATACCGAGGTGGCAAAACGCCTCGGCATCCTGATCGAGAACGAGCGGCCGGCTGGCAGCGGCCCGGTGCTGGTGAAGAGCTAAGTTGAAGGGGCGACCGTGAAGGCACGTGTGACTGTGACATTGAAGTCGGGCATCCTCGATCCGCAGGGCAAGGCGATCGAGGGCGCGCTGAAATCGCTCGGCGTCGACGGCGTCGCCAGCGTCCGCCAGGGCAAGGTGTTCGACATCGAGCTCGCCGCGACCGACAAGGCCAAGGCGGAGGCGGCGCTGAAAGCCGCCGCCGACAAGCTCTTGGCGAACACCGTGATCGAGAACTACCGGGTCGAGGTTCTCAGCTAACCGAGCGAGCCAAATGATAACAGCCGCTCCCGCCCTTTCCGGCAGCAATCGCGCGTTGGTCCGATCGTTCCTGCTTGTCCTGCTGACAGCAGCCGGAATCGGCGCTGCGTCGGCCCAACCGAAGCCGGCCCCTGCCGCCACCGCGACACAACCGCCGCCGGTTGCTGTGAGCGGATGGCGTTACGAGCGCAGCGGTCCTGACAGGCACATCTTCCACTGCGAGCAAGCGAGCTGTGGTGCGGGGTCGAAGGTCAGCTATCGGCTTTATGCTGCCGACAATCCGATGACCCTGGAGCAGTTCCGTGACAGCCAGGACCAGATCATCAAGGCGCTACAGCAACGAACGCCGGGACAGCGCATCACGATTATCGGTGTCGATGGCGACAAGGGCACTGCGGTGCCGCGGATGTTTCGGGCACGGCGCCTGACGGTGACGCCCAACGGTGCCAGCGAGTACCAAGTCAATGGTTTGCTGTTTGGTGCGCGAGCCTCTGCCAGCCTGATCAGTTCGGCGCGCGACGAGAAGGCCAGCAATGACAACTACGCAAAATTCATGGTTGCACTAGCGTCGAAAATCCGGTGATCCGATGAAATCAGCCGTCCTCGTCTTCCCTGGCATCAACCGCGAGCGCGACATGGCGCGCGCGCTGAAGCTCGCCTCCGGCAATGAGACCGCGATGGTCTGGCACGCCGAGACCGCGCTGCCCAAAGGCACCGACCTCGTGGTGGTGCCCGGCGGCTTCTCCTATGGCGACTATCTGCGCTGCGGCGCGATCGCGGCGCGCGCGCCCGTGATGGACGCGGTGCGCGACTTCGCCGCCAAGGGCGGGCTCGTGCTCGGCGTCTGCAACGGTTTCCAGATCCTCTGCGAGTCCGGGCTGCTGCCGGGCGTGCTGATGCGCAATGCCGGGCTGAAATTCGTCTGCCGCGACGTGCATTTGAAGGTCGAACGCTCCGACACGCCGTTCACCCGCGGCTACAATGCCGGCCAGGTGATCCGGGTGCCGGTGGCGCATGGCGAGGGCAATTACGAGGCGGACGAGGAGACGCTGAAGCGTCTCGAAGGCGACGGGCGGGTGCTCTATCGCTACTGCTCTGCCGATGGCGTGGTCGACGAGGCCTCGAACTTCAACGGCGCCGCGCATTCGATCGCGGGCATCGTCAACGAGCGCGGCAACGTGCTCGGCATGATGCCGCATCCGGAAAACCACGTCGAAGAGATCATGGGCTGCACCGACGGCCGCGGCCTGTTCGCGGGCCTGGTCCAGCAGTTCGAAAAGGCGGCGTGATAGCCATAGCGTTTTCGAGCGAAGTGGGGACCGGTTCGCGTGAAGAAAACGCGTCAAAATAAAATGCTCGGACGGTGGTTCGCGGCGGCCGCCGCGCTGTTGCTTGTGACGGCGGCACACGGCCAGGACTTTCCGAAGCGTCCGATCACGATGATCGTGCCGTTCGCGGCAGGCGGCACCTCCGACGTGATCGCCCGCGCGGTGGCCGACCAGATGGGCGCAGCGCTCGGCCAGACCATCATCATCGAGAATGTCGGCGGTGCCGGCGGTTCGACCGCGCTGACCCGCGCCGCGCGCGCCGAGCCGGACGGCTACACGATCGCGATCGGCAATGCCGGCACCAATGCTGCGACCTACACGATCTATCCGAAGCTGCCGTTCACGCCCGACTCGTTCGCGCCGATCGCGGTGGTCGCCAAGACCTTCGGCATCGTCGCGCTGCGCAAGGATTTTCCGGCCAAGGACCTCAAGGAATTCATCGACTACGCGAAGAAGAATCCGGGCAAGATCAATCTCGGCCATGCCGGCGTCGGCTCCTCGAACTACCTGATCTGCAAGAGCTTCGTGCATGCCGCCGGCGTCGACGTGCAACTGGTCGGCTATCGCGGCGCGGCGCCGGCGCTGACCGATGCGATCGGCGGCCAGATCGACGGCGTCTGCGATGCCGCGGCCTCGGTGTCGCAAGCGATCGACGACAAGCTCGTGAAAGCGGTCGTGGTCGGCTCGACGGTGCGGCTCGCCTCGCTGCCGGAACTGCCGACCTCGACCGAAGCCGGTCTGCCCGAGTTCGAGGCGCAGGGCTGGAACGGACTGTTCGCGCCGAAGGGGACCCCGCCAGAGATCATCGCCAAATTGAACGCTGCCGCGCGTACCGCGGTCGCGAGCGAGGCGGTGAAGAAGCGGTTCGTCGATTTGTCGACCGTCGCGCCCGACGCCAACGAACTCGCGCCCGAGGTGCTGCAGCAACTGGTGACGCGCGACGTCGCGAAGTACCGGGCACTGCTGGCGGACGACCAGAAATAGCCGCTTCGCGCCGTGCCTTCGGTGCGCGGCGCCGTGAACCTGCCCGGTTCCGTCAGAGACCAATCCAGCATAGCGGCTTCCGCTTCACGATCTCTTCACGCTAAGGCGGCCGGCGCAACAACCGAGGATTGTCGCAGCGTAAAGGGCACGTTATGACGGAGGCGATTTGGATGAACTGTGCGCTTCGCGGGGATCCGCAATGCCTGTTGCATTGGTCATTTTGCTGCTCGACATCTCGCTGATCTATCACGCCGCGCGCACCGGGCGCCTGCAGCCCTGGGCCTTCATCATCCTGATGGTGCCGCTGATCGGCGCGCTCGCCTATATCGTCGTCGAGTTGATCCCGGAATGGTGGGGCGGACCGGGCGCCGCGCAGGCGCGCAAGCGCGTCGCCAACCGGCTCGATCCGGAGAAGCGCTATCGCGAACTGTCGGACCGGCTTGCGACATCCGATACCATCGCCAACCGAGCGGCGCTGGCCGCGGAGTGCCAGAATGTCGGGCGCTTCGAGGAGGCCGAGAGCCACTACGACCACGTCTTGGGCTTGCCGCAGGGCGACGATCCGGCCTACGCGCTGGCCAAGGCGGAGGCGCAGTTCGCCCGCAAGCAGCCGGCTGAAGCACTGGCGACGCTCGACGCCCTGCGCGAGCGCTGGCCGGATTTCGAGTCCGCCGAAGGGCATCTGCTCTATGCCCGTTCGCTCGCCGAGATCGGCCGGCTCGACGAGGCGCTGGAGGAATATCAGGCGGTCACGCAGTTCCCGGCGCCGAGGCGCGGGTCCGCTATGGCCTGTTGTTGCAGCTGGTCGGCCGCACCGCCGAGGCGCGCATGGTGTTCAACGAGCTGTTGATCCAGATGCGGCGCGCGCCGAAATATCTGCGCGACGCGCAGGCCGAGTGGCTCTCGATCGCCGGGAAGCAGCTGTCTGCATGAGCGGCCGTTGAATGGATGCGACTCGTCATTGCGAGCGAAGCGAAGCAATCCACCGCACCGCATACGCGGAAAGATGGATTGCTTCGTCGCTTCAGCGCAAAATTGCTTTGCAGTTTTGTCGCGAGCTCCTCGCAATGACGACGATAGAGCTGTGTGTACAAATGCCCGCGGCTACAGCTTGCGCAGCCAGCGCTTGATGGCCTCAGCCGGCACCGTCATCGCGGCGACGCCGGCCATGACCAGCACGAGGCCGAGCGCCAGGTTCGACGGCACGGATTCGCCGAGCAGCAGCACGGACAGCGCAACGCCGATCGGAATGCGCAGATAACCCTGCGCATTGGTGGTGAGCGTGCCGAGCCGGGTGAGGCACATGTAGAACAGCATCAACCCGAACGCGCTCGAGAAGATGCCCATGACGACGGTTGCGACCAGCGCCTGCGGCGTCGGGTGCAGCGTCCAGGGATGGTCGATGATCAGGGCGACCGGCAGCAGCACGGTTCCGCCGAACAACAGCGAGCCGGCCGCGACCACCATCGGATCGTAATCCGACAGCCGCAGTCCGAAGATCGTGGCGCAGGCGAACGACACGGTCGCGAGCAGGATCGCGATCTCGGCAAAGATCTCCTTGCCGAAGCCTGAGAGCGCGTCGAGGCCGATGATCGCGACCGTGCCGGCGAGGCCGAGGATCGCGCCGGCCAGCTTGAGCAGCGAGGCGGGCTCGTGCCGCGTGATCGCCCAGGTGATCAGGAAGGCGAAGATCGGCGTCGTCGAGGCCAGCACCACGGTGTTGGAGGCCGGCACATAGAGCTGCGCCCAGGTGATCACCAGGAACGGGATCGTCGAGTTGATGGTCTGCTGGAAGGCGAACAGCTTCCAGGCCTTGAGGTCGGTCGGGATGCGGATACCGCGGATCCGCAGCACCACGAGCAGGAAGGCTGCGGCGACCAGCGAGCGCGCCGAGATGAAGGTGACCGGCGGGATCGAGCCGAGCCCGATCTTGGTCAGCGGATAGGTCGAGCTCCAGCAGCAGGCCAGCGCCACGAGCAGCGCATAGTCGCGCCAGCCGCGTGCGCCCGGCGCAGACGTCGACGGAGTGGGTGTGATCGCGGAAGCCGTCACGCTGCCCGTCTTCGCTGTGCTCTTCGGCACCTTGATTGGCTCCCTTCGCGCATTGGGCGCGCGACGGAGCGAATGTAGCTTGGCGGTGGGGCGAAAGGCTAGGGCTTTGAATTTGCGTCGATATTCCGCTCGGCGGTTTGCAGCTGCGCCCGGGCGCGGCGCGGGACCGGCGGCGCCAACCACCATTTGGGGCTCCGGCCCTTGTTACAGTTTTGTGACCTGGCCCACACGGAATTACCGCTCGTCCTGCTAGGCTCGAGCGCATGACGAAGCATTTCAGATTACCGATCATTTTCACTGCTCTGGTCGTCGCAACGCAATGCTTGGCTGCGGAGACGAAGGGTGCGGGCTCAACCTTCGTGTCGCCCGTGATGGCGAAATGGATCGCCGGCTACAAGGCAAAGACCGGCAACGACGTCAGCTATCAGTCGGTGGGCTCGAGCATCGGCGTCGGCCTGATCAAGAAGGCGGCCGTCGATTTCGGGACAAGCGATATGCCGCTTGATCCGAAAGAGCTCGATAAGCTCGGCATGGTGCAATTCCCGATTGTGATCGGAGGCGTCGTGCCTGTGGTCAACATCGAGGGCGTCAAGCCGGGCCAGATGCAATTCACCGGACAACTGCTTGCTGACATCTATCTCGGCAAGGTCAGATCCTGGAACGACCCGGCCATTCAAGCCGTCAATCCCGATCTGAAGCTGCCGCGCACGGCGATCACCGTCGTGCATCGGATCGACGGCTCAGGGACGACGTTCAATTGGTCGAACTATCTCTCGAAGGTCAGCGCGCAGTGGAAGGCCAGCGTCGGAGAGGGCACGTCGGTCGAATGGCCCGTCGGGCTCGGCGGCAAGGGCAATGACGGCGTCGCCTCGCTTGTCGGCCTGATTCCCGGAGCGATTGGCTATCTTGAATACTCTTATGCGTTGCAACGGCTCGACCGGATTTCCTTCGGTCTGGTGCAGAACAGCGCCGGGAATTTCGTTACCCCGGACGCTGCATCGTTCCAGGCTGCGGCTTCAAGTGCGGACTGGACAACGACGCAGGATTTCTACCTGGTCCTGACCAACGCCCCGGGGGAGGACGCGTATCCGATCACGGCAACGACCTTCGTGCTGATGCACAAGCAGCCGAAATCGCCCGACAGGTCGGCGACCGCGATCGACTTCCTGCGCTGGTCACTGGAAAGCGGCAAGCCTCAGGCGCAATTGCTCAACTACGTTCCCTTGCCAGTCACGCTGGTCGAGCAGATCGAGCTGTATTGGCAGCACAATTTCGAGGCGCTGACGGCGTCGGCGGCGGTGCCCGGAAAGCGCTGATGGCCCAAGCTTTCGGTTCTGATTGAATCAGAACCGAAGCTTTGGCTTCTTTTGACGCGTTTTCTTCACGCGAACCGGTCCCACTTCGCTCGAAAACGCTTTAGAACGATCGATGGACGCCGGAGCTCGCGTCCATCGCTTGACGTCTGCATGCAATCCTAGCGCAGGACCTCGCGCAGCACCTCGCCATCGACCTGGTGCGGCGTCGTGCCCAGGATCTGCATGATGGTCGGCGCCACGTCGATATTGCGCATGTGCCGCACCACACTGTCGTGGCGGATCTGCGGACCCGCGGCGATGAAGGTTGCGCTCATCACCGGAAGCTCGGGGTCGTGACCATGGGCGCCATAGAAGTTCGGCATCGACAGCGCGGTGGTGGCCGCGCTGAACGGCGCGTCGCCCTGGCGCGCGACGCCGGGATTCTGGATGCCGTCGAAATTGTAGCCGGGCGCCATCAGCGCGAACACGTCACCGTAATCCTGGCCGACGGTCTTGCTGAGGCACTGTCCGGTTCCGGCGTCGCATTGCAGCGGCCGGGTCTCGACGACGGTGAAGATGCGCTGGTCCTTGAGCGAGTAGTTGAAGCGCGCATTGGGGTCGACCGCGTTCTTCACCGCATCCGTGATCTGCGCCACCAGGGTCCGGTAGGTCGCCAGATCGACAGTGCCGCCGAGCTCACGGTTCTGCAGGTTGACGTAGATGTCGGCGGCCGGACCGGAGGTGCGGATCCCGACCTTGCTGGTGTCGATACCGGCATTGCGCAGGATGTTGGTGAGATTGACCGAGGTGTGGAATGGCGCGAAGCCGTGGTCCGACACCACGATCACGTTGCTGTCACGGCCCGCCGCATCGGCAATCTGCTTCACCGCCCTGTCAGCCGTCTGGTAGGCGAAACGGATGTAGGACGCGTATCGCTTGACCTTGGCGGGGTCCTGGTTGGCGCCGATCGAATTCGGGTCCTTTGGATTAGTGCCCTGGCGCGGATCGGTGAGCAGGAACTGGTGCTCGGAGCCGTCGGGCTGCTCGATATAGACCATCACCAGGTCGGCGTCCGGATGGGTCTTGATCGCGCGTTCGCCGATATTGGCCTGGTAGCGCACGAAGGTCTTCACCATGTCCTCGAACATCGTCTCGATCTCGACGTCGGGGAAGTTGGTGAAGCCGGGGCTCAGCCGCTCCGGAATGCGGAAGTCGGCCTGCGGACGCCAGAATCCGATGTTGTTGTTGATGTCGTCGACATCGGCGAGGACCGGCGTGTTGCGCGGGATGAAGTTGGCGCCGTAGCGGGCAAAGCGCACCACCGAGAGGTCGGGGGACAGCGCCGAGACGAAGTACGCAGCACCGACCTTCGCCCCGCTGCCCTCGAAGAAGAACGGTGCGTTCTCGCCGCCGAACTTGACGTAGGCCGGTCCGGTCGACGGCGCGTGGAACGGTCCCGCGGTGATGCCGCGGTTGGCATCGAAGAACACCAGCGTGTCGTAGTTCACCTTGCGATCGTTGGTGGTGTCGATGGCAGCGACGCGGATCGAATATTTGACGTCGAGCGTCGACGCGCCGGTGCAGGTCGCACTCGCCGCCGAGGAGCACGAGAACGTCTCGATCGGTGCCAAGGTCACCAGCACCGGGCTGAACGAGAAATGGCCCGCGGCCTGTAGCGCCGCCACGATGGACGGATCGGCCGTGAAGTCGCTGCGCGACAGCGAGAAGCCCTGGGCCCCGATGCCGCCGAACGCGCCGAACGGGACCGTGAAGTCGGTGATGCGGGTGGGCTGCGCCGGCTGCACCACGGTGTTGTTGATGGAGATGTCGGCGCCGTCGCCGCCGGGCCAGGTCGCCGTGATGACCTTCTTGCCCTGCTGGCGCAGTTGCACCCACAGGGGCTGTGCCGTCGGGTGCGGCGACGGCCCGAGCGGGCTCTCGCTGTAGCCGCCGATCGGCGCCGCAAAGCCGCTGATGCTGCCCGTGATAGGGCCGACGATCGGCTCGAATGTGTTCGAGGGGATGTCGTTATGGACCGCCGTCGAGCCGGTCGCGATCGCAATATGTGACACTGCGGTGAGCGACGGTGACGCCGTCACGTTCTGCAGCGCCACTGCGCCGCGCCGTGAGAGCCGGGCGAGGCCGCCGTCGCGCGGCAGCACGCCTTTCTCGATGAATTTCTGGATGAAATCGGGCTTGGCGCCGTCGAGCGAGATCATCACCACGCGCGGCTTGCGGCCATGATGGTCGCCGTCATGATCATGATCATGATCGCGCGAATCGCCGAAGCCGCGATCGCCATTGTCGCCGTCCTGACCGGCGCACGCCGGAGTTGCAACGCACGCTAACGATGCGACAAGCGACATCGCCGACGTGACGGAAACAAACGTCTTCAATTTCATGAGAATGCCCCAACCTCGCTGCGCGATTGCACATACGGAAACCGTTCAGCAATCTTCAGGGGCTTGGCTGACGCGCATGTGACGCGTGCGCGACGACGCAACGACAGTGCGTCGTCGTGTCACAACTGCAGTTTGATTGCTTCACGCAAAGAACGCGCGAGAACACAACGAGCTAGAGCTGCGCTTTCGATTCAATCGTGCCGATGTAACGGCCGGATGACGGCGGGCGTCCACAGATCGAAAGCGTTTCCGAGCGAAGTGGGCACCGGTTCGCGTGAAGAAAACGCGTCAAAATAAAAATCTGGAGCCCCGTTCCGATTCAATCGGAACGGAAAAGGCTCTGGCGAGCCTCACACGGGTGTCTGTGCCGGCGCCTTGCGCTTCACCCGCTTGATGGTGCCGGAGAAGGTGAACAGCGGCCGCTTGGCCGAGGTCAGCATGCCCCGCACGAAGATCAGCGACATGCCGGCGCGGGTGACCTCGCCGGTGCATTCGATCAGGTCGCCCTCGCGGGCCGCGTCGAGGAATTCCGAGGCGAATGACACCGTGACGCCGGGGCCCTGGAGAACCGAGCCGGCCAGCGCGAACAGGCAGTAATCGGCAAAGGTCATGAAGCAGCCGCCATGGACATTGCCGGAGCCGTTGAGGTGCCTCTTGGCGACCCGGAACGCGCAGCTGATGCGGCCGTTCTCGTCCATGCGGTGGTAAAAAGGGCCGGTATGGGTCTCGAAATTGTCCCGGGTCCAGGTCCGCCAGCCGGCGAATTCGCCCTCGGTTTCGACATGGAGGTCGGGGCGGCGGTTGAATGCGGTCTTGGCGAGCTCGTTCACGAAATATGGCCTTCAATTATCGGGTTCGGGTCCTTAAATCCGATCCATCCCCATTGTGCAAATCCCGGTGCGAACCCCGGGCCGCCGTAAAGCTCTGGACAGGCCGAAAATGCCCCGTAAAAGGCCTTTTCGCCCCCGTTCGATCTACCTATTAAGGGACCCATGAACGCCCCCAAGAACGAGCCCCAGATCACCCCCGAACTCGTCGCCGCCCACGGGCTGAAGCCGGACGAGTACGAGCGTATCCTCAAGCTGATCGGGCGGGTTCCGACCTTCACCGAGCTCGGCATCTTCTCGGCAATGTGGAACGAGCATTGCTCGTACAAGTCGTCCCGGATCCATCTGCGCGGTCTGCCCACCCAGGCGCCTTGGGTGATCCAGGGCCCCGGCGAGAATGCCGGGGTGATCGATATCGGCGACGGCCAGGCGGTGGTCTTCAAGATGGAGAGCCACAACCACCCGAGCTACATCGAGCCCTATCAGGGCGCGACCACCGGCGTCGGCGGCATCCTGCGCGACGTCTTCACCATGGGCGCGCGGCCGATCGCCTGCCTTAACGCGCTGAGCTTTGGCGCGCCCGAGCATCCCAAGACCCGGAACCTGGTGTCGGGCGTGGTGGCGGGCGTCGGCGGCTACGGCAATTCGTTCGGCGTGCCGACGGTCGGCGGCCAGGTGCGCTTCCACACCCGCTATGACGGCAACATCCTGGTCAACGCGATGGCGGTCGGCCTCGCCGATGCCGACAAGATCTTCTATGCAGCGGCCTCCGGCGTGAACATGCCGATCGTCTATCTCGGCTCCAAGACCGGCCGCGACGGCATTCACGGCGCCTCGATGGCCTCGGCCGAGTTCGACGACGCCTCCGAGGAGAAGCGCCCGACCGTGCAGGTCGGCGATCCCTTCGCCGAAAAGCTGCTGCTCGAAGCCTGCCTCGAGATCATGGAAAAAGGTTGCGTGATCGCGATCCAGGACATGGGCGCGGCGGGCCTGACCTGCTCGGCGGTCGAGATGGGCGCCAAGGGTGACCTCGGCGTCGACCTCGACCTCGACGCGGTGCCGACCCGCGAGACCAGCATGAGCGCCTACGAAATGATGCTCTCGGAGAGCCAGGAGCGCATGCTCATGGTGCTCAAGCCCGAGAAGGAGCAGGAGGCCGAGGCGATCTTCCGCAAATGGGGGCTCGATTTCGCCATCGTCGGCTACACCACGCCGAGCAAGCGCTTCGTCGTCAAGCATGGCGGCGACGTGATGGCCGATCTGCCGATCAAGGAACTCGGCGACGAGGCGCCGGTCTATGACCGTCCGCACGTCGCCTCGAACGCGCTGCCGGTGATCCGCGGCCAGGACGTCAAGCCGCCGCTCGGCATCGCCGAGGCGCTGGAAAAGCTGATCGGCACGCCCGAACTGTGCTCGAAGCGCTGGGTGTGGGAGCAGTATGACCACGTCATCCTCGGCAACACCATGCAGCGTCCCGGCGGCGATGCCGCCGTGGTCCGCGTCGAGGACGGGCCGAAGGGGCTCGCGCTCACCGTCGACGTCACGCCGCGCTATTGCGAGGCCGATCCGTTCGAGGGCGGCAAGCAGGCGGTCGCCGAAGCTTGGCGCAACATCACTGCGGTCGGCGGCCGGCCGCTCGCGATCACCGACAATCTCAATTTCGGCAATCCTGAGCGGCCCGAGATCATGGGCCAGTTCGTCGGCTGCCTGAAGGGCATTGCGGAAGCCTGCCGCGCGCTGGACTTCCCGGTCGTCTCCGGCAACGTCTCGCTCTACAACGAGACCAACGGTCGCGGCATCCTGCCGACGCCCTCGATCGGCGGCGTCGGTCTGCTCGACGACTTCACCAAGTCGGCGACCCTGGCGTTCAAGGCGGCCGGCGAGGCGATCCTCCTGGTCGGCGACACCCAAGGCTGGCTCGGCCAGTCGGTCTATCTGCGCGACGTCTGCGGCCGCGAGGAGGGCGCTCCGCCGCCGGTCGATCTCGCCACCGAGAAGCGCAATGGCGATGTGGTGCGCGGCATGATCCGCGCCGGTACCGCGACCGCGGTGCATGACGTCTCCGACGGCGGGCTCTTGATCGCGCTCGGCGAAATGGCGATCGCAAGCGGCATCGGCGCGCAGCTCCTCGCGGCGCCGACATCGATCGTCCCGCATGCCTACTGGTTCGGCGAGGATCAGGCCCGCTACATCGTCACGGTGCCTGCGGCCGACGCGGGCCTCGTGCTGGCGAAGATGAAGGGCGCCGGCGTGCCCTGCGCGCGCATCGGCACCACGGGCGGCGATGCCATTGCCGTCGCCGGCGAGCCGCAGGTCTCGGTCGAGAACCTGTCGCGCGCGTTCGAGCACTGGCTGCCGAACTACATGCACAGCACGGCCGCCTGATCCGGGCGGACCAGGCGCTGCAACGTCAAGCGAACAAGACCTCAATAGCGCGATGAAGCCATCATCGCGCTATTTCTCGTTCAAGCGCGATCGCTTCGGATCACGCTTCAGCTCGTTGTTCAAGCATGATCTTTCCGGAAAACCGCTTCGCACTTTTCCGGATCATGCTTTAGGTCGCACCGCGGATCGCGCGCCAGGCAAAGATGATCACGCAGGCGCCGATGAAGCCGGCGATGAGATAGCTGAGCCATCCTCCGCCGAGCGACACGCCGAGCAGACCCAACAGCCAGTTCGCCAGCGCGGCGCCGACGATGCCGAGGATGATGTTCATGACGATGCCGGTTCCGGTCTTCATGAACATCTCGGCGAGCCAGCCGGCCAATCCGCCGACGATGATGGCGGCGATCCATCCAACTTGAGGGTCGTTCATCCCTGGGACTCCCTGAGGTCAATCAGCCCGGCGAGCATAAACGAGAATCGCCCGGCGGCATGTGACCAAAGGCAGGTTGCGCGCAAATTCCGGTTCACAACCGGCCTGCTGCAACGCACTGGGTCCGCGGCGAGTGCGCGCCGGCCGCGCACCAACGAGCGAGGTCATGACGCGATCACGCAATAACCGTCGCTACAGCACGTAATTCGCGCTCGGCAGCTTGCGCAGCGCGGCCGTGGCGGCCCAGCTTAGCGCCACGGTAGCGAAGAACACGATCGCGGCCTTGGCGATCGCCGGCAGATCCATATCGAACAGCCAGTAGTTCAGCCAGAGCACGATCGGATAGTGCACCAGGAACATGCCGTAGGCATCGCCCTGCATGCGGTCGAGCAGCGTCGGCCCGCCGTCTTTCGATTGCAGGAAGTAGGCCAGGATCGCGAACAGGATCGAGGCTGAGAACAGCACGAAGAATGTGCCGTAGATCGCGAGATACCAGCCCGGCAGCGGATCGGGGTTACCGATGATCTCGCGCTTGATGTAGATCATGACCCACATCATGCAGTAGGGAATCACCGTGATGCCCGTCCAGAACCAGCGCCGCTCGGTCAGCCGTCCGTGCGCGCCGAGCACGCCGTTCTCGAAGTTGGCCGCCCCGATCCCCGCTCCAATGAAGAAATAGGACGCATAGAGCAGCAGGCGGCTCGCCTGCACCGAGAACGGTCCGAGCTCGAACCAGTAGTTCTGGCCGTAATGGACCAGCATGGGCAGGTAGGCGGCGGCACTGACGACGACGAGGAACAGCCAGAACTTCGACGGACGTTCGAATCCCATGATCGAGAGACGGTTGATGGGATCGAGCAGATGCGGCGACACCCGGTACAGCAGGCTCGCCGTCAGGTCGAAGGTCATCAAGACGTAGACGAACCAGATCGGGCCGCTCGGCCACGGCCCGAACGTCATGGTCTTCCGCCAGAATTCGGAGAAGGTCACCTCCGGCGTCGCGCGTAGCGCGATCGCGTAGTAGGCGATCGGAATCACGGTGACCGCGCAGATCACGAACGGCAGGCCGAGCCGCAGCAGCCGGTCGCGCAGGAAGATCAGCCACGGCTTGCGGCCGAGCCCCGGCCAGACGAACAGCCCCGACAGGAAGAAGAACATCGCCATGAAGAAGCTGTCGGTGGCGAGCACCACGCAGTCGAAGCCGATCCAGGATGTCGGGTCGGTGTGCCCGAAATGGGTGTAGGGGATCACCGCGTGATGCAGCAGCACGACCAGGGTCAGGAAGGTGCGCGCGCGGTCCAACGCGACGTTACGCTTGTGGAGCTTCGGTGCTGCCTGGATGTCGACGGCCGGAGCCGCGTGAGCAATCGATTTCATGGTGCCCCCAGCCGGGTCCGCCCCCTGATGTTGCAATCGGAAACTCGATTCAGCAAGGCCCAATCGTCGCGATTGGGGGACGTCGAGGTCGGTCATTTCAGCGAATCTGCTTCGTTTTTGGAACTGTGGTCGGTAGCGGGCGTTGCCGGGAGGACCGGCGGACGCGCGGGCCCGCGGCTTTAAGGAGCAAGCAATGACACTTCTGAAATGGGCGCTGATCTTCCTTGTTGTATCGATCATCGCGGGCTTGCTGGGCTTCACCGGCATTTCCGCCGCGTCCGCCGACATCGCCCGCTTCCTGTTCTACGTATTCGTCGTGATCTTCCTGGTGCTCCTGATCCTCGGGCTCACGATCTTCAGAGCCTAGCGGCGATCCGGCTGAACACTCTCGTCGTCATGCCCGGGCCTGGCCCGGGCATTTACGTTTTTCAGGCCGGGGTGGCGCGAGGCGCTTGCGGCAGCCGAGACGGCCTTAAGCCACTTCCTCGATCTTCACCTTGTCCGGATAGAACGCCAGATGGCCTGTTATCTCGGTCATGGCCGGGAACGGCTCCTCATAGGTCCAGATCGCGTTGTCCAGCGTCTTGCCATTGGCCTTGATGCTGAAATAGCTCGCATCGCCCTTATAGGGGCAATGCGTGGTCCGCTCGGTGCGGGTCAACAGCTCCATGTTGGCGTCCTGCCGGGGGACATATTGCACGGCAGGATAGCTTGCTTCCTTCAGGGTCAGCGCATGGGTCGTCTCGGCGATCACGACGCCGTCGGCGGTGACGCGGACGCGCTTGGCATTGGGCGTGATCGTGATCGGATGGTCGGGGCCGGGGAGCTTCATGATTCTGCGCCTCTTCTGGTCATTTCGGCGTGATGGCTTGTGACCGATTGATGCAGGTTTAAATCGCTGGGAATGGGAATATAGTGTGCCCGGGATGACCTAGAAGACCCCAAGCGCTAGGTTTTATCTTGGGTTTTGTCTTAGGTTTATCTTGGGTTTTATCCTGGCCGAGTCGGCCTGATTCGAACGACCTGACGGAGGTGGACTGGGATGCCGATGGACGCCCGTGATATCGAATCGATGATCAAGGCAGCGATCCCCGATGCCGAGGTGACGATCCGCGATCTGGCCGGCGACGGCGACCACTATGCGGCCACTGTCATATCCGAGTCATTCCGCGGCAAGTCCCGTGTCCAGCAGCACCAGATCGTCTACCAGTCGCTGAAGGGCCAGATGGGCGGCGTGCTGCACGCGTTGGCCCTGCAGACCGGCGTGCCGGAAGGCTAGTCCCCGGCAACCGGGCGGGGGCCCCAAGCGATGGCAGATAATCCGCGCGGCGCGATGTTTCGCGTCATCGTGCCGAACCAGCCCAGCCGCGTCACCAATGCCGAGCTGTTCTTCGACCTCGTCTTCGTCTTCGCCGTCACGCAGCTGTCGCATACGCTGCTGCACCACTTCACCCCTTTGGGCGCGGTGCGGGTCACGCTGCTGTTTCTCGCGGTGTGGTGGGTGTGGGTCTACACCACCTGGGTCACCAACTGGCTCAATCCCGACCTGACGCCGGTCCGCCTGCTGCTGTTCGTGCTGATGCTCGGCGGGCTGTTGCTGTCGACCTCGATACCGACCGCCTTCGAGGGGCGCGGGCTGTGGTTTGCAGGCACCTATGCGGCAATGCAGGTCGGCCGCACCGCGTTCTGGCTGCTGGTGACGCCGCGGCAGCGGACGGCGGTGCGCCATAACGCGATCCGCATCCTGACCTGGCTGTCCTGCTCGGCCGTGCTCTGGGTTCTCGGCGGCTTCGCCGAGCACGAGACGCGGATGTGGCTGTGGATCGCGGCGCTGACAATCGAATATGTCGCGCCGGCCGCCCGCTTCTGGACCCCGGGGCTCGGCTTCTCCTCGATGGAGGCCTGGTCGGTCGAGGGCGGCCACATGGCCGAGCGCTGCGCCGGCTTCATCATCATCGCACTCGGCGAGGCCATCGTGGTCGATGGCGCGACCTTCGCCGAATTGACCTGGACGCCGGAGAACGTCGCCGCGTTCATCTCGGCGCTGGTCGGCAGCATCGCGATGTGGTGGATCTATTTCCACAAGGGCGCCGAGGCCGGCTCGGAGATGATCTCGAAATCCGAGCAGTCCGGCCGCGTGGCGCGG
>NZ_AUGA01000050.1:0-55716 GCF_000426785.1 Bradyrhizobium sp. th-b2 | reverse complement strand
GATGGCGACGCTTTCCTGGCCTACGTCGAGCAATTGCTCGCCCCATCGCTGCGGCCGGGCGATACCGTTATCATGGACAACTTGCCCGCTCACAAGGTCCATGGCGTTCGAGAGGCCATCCGGGCGGTCGGAGCAAGCCTGCTCTATCTTCCGCCCTACAGTCCAGACTTCAACCCGATCGAAATGGCCTTCTCTAAACTGAAAGCCCTGTTGCGGGCCGCCGCAGCGCGCACCATGCCCGATCTCTGGCAAGCAATCGCCAACGCTCTCAAGCGCTTCTCACCCGAGGAATGCCAAAATTATCTCGTCGCGGCTGGTTACGACGCAACGTGATCGGAAAATGCTCTAGTTGCAGCTCCGATCAGGGGACGCGCTTTCGGCTGGGACGATCGTTATTGAGCTAGGCTCCGATGCTCTCAGCGTGACAACTTCTGCTCATGCCCTCAGCGGACGTCGCACCGGTCTCGGCTCGCGTGAGCTTCTGACCAAAGACGACTTCGCCGTACCATCGCTAATGCTAAATCGGCTACTTCGGGCGAAAATGAAGGACGCGCCCTCGCGGCTCACTCGTGTTAGAACGCCGACTCTGGTAGCTTAATAGTCGCGATCTTCGCCTCCTTGGGACCAGCCGAGCTTACGAAATGACGCAGCCGGTCCTTCAGATCAAAGAGCTCGTCAAGAGGCACGTTGAGGAAGCAGTAGAATTCGCCCAGCATCTGTTCGGTTCGCCTGCGAAGCGCAGCGCCTTTAGGCGTTAAGTCAACGAGCACGCGCCGTTCGTCTTCTGCCTGCCGCCGCCGCGTCACCAATCCCTTGGCCTCAAGACGTTTCAGCATCGGCGAGAGGGAGCCGAGATCCATTTGCAGCGCGGAAGCCAAGTCTCCGACGCCCCGCGCCCCGCGTTCCCAAAGCACAACGAGGACCAGATATTGCGGATAGGTGACGCCGAGCTTCTTGAGGAACGGTACGAATAGGCGCGTCATGTGGTTGCTTGCAGCATAGAGCGCAAAGCAAAGGTGGTTGTCGAGCCCCGGCATCTCAACTGGCGCAATGGAACGCTGGTTGCCTTGGTTCTTAGCGTCGCGCCGCGCGTTCATCGTTTGTGTCTTCATCCTGCCTGCCCATTCAAAACAAATCATCCCTTAGGCGGAATCCTAACGTTAGCAGTTGCATCAGCCAAGTCTCACCGGCCGCAATATTATAGCGCTTGACTATATAGCATCCAGTACGTTTGACTCTCATTACTTTGTGTGCAAAATATATGCACCTCATCAATATGGGGTGCCTCCGGCAAACGTATTTCGTCACCGGATTTGCAAATGAAAACAAAACCAGAGGGGAGGAATGCCATGTCCGACATGGATCGCCGTGCGTTCGTTGGAACTGCTGCCATCGGTGGTGTTGCGGCCGCGGTTTTTGCCGCTTCACCGGCAGAAGCCGTGGGACAGAGTGGCTATTTTGTGATCGCGGAGATCGTGTCCAAGAAGGACAAGGCGGACGATCTACGAACGCTCCTCGTGCCCTTCGCCGAAAGGTCGGCCAAGGAGCCTGGCTGCGTCGTCTATACGCTGATGGAAGTCATTGGCGAGCCCGGGCGGTTTCTCACCTTCGAGCGCTGGTCCGATAAGTCCGCGCTCGACGCTCACATGGTAACGCCCGACATCAAGGCGATTGTGCCCAAGCTTGAGCCGGTGTTGGCAAAGCCGTTTACCCAGCTCTTCCTCGAAGCGCGAACGGGCGGTTAGTCGAAGGGCTCTCAGAGTCGCTCGATAGCGGCACATTACCAGCGGGTCGCTCTCTTTCGGAGGGGCCTGGACGACGCCCATTCGACAATTCAAACACAAGAGGGAGGGAAAGAAATGCGTGGCCTAATTTATGGGCTCGGGGTGGCACTCGCTTTTGCTGCCCCGGCGTTTGCAGGCGATCTGACGAGTATTGAAGTGGATCCCAGCGGGAAGGCGATTGCTGTCAAGAAGGATCCTGGAAAGCTCGCGCCGATACCGGATATCGGCGGCATACCGAACAAAGGTTTCAACTATGCGGCAATCTATCAGGTGCCGCCTAACAGCGTTGATATCGGCAAGGGCATCAATGTGATGCGCGGGCATGTTGATGCCAACGGCTCGATTGCGCTTCACGAGGGAGCGGAGGAACAAACCTACGTTCTTTACGTCATCAGCGGCACTGGCACGATGACCTTGAACGACAAGGCTGGCAAAAAGTACGGCGAGATCACTTACAAGCCTGACGACGTCATCCTGTTCCAACCGCATACGTGGCACGGCTGGGTCAATGGCGACACGCCGTTCGAATTCCTTGGCTTCGACATGCAGGCGCAGCGAAAATAGGAGTAGCTAATTTTCTGCACTCAAATGCGTCCAGCTATCGCTGACCGTCAGGCTCGGCGATAGCTGGAAGTTGGTGGCTCGGATTTTCTGGAGTCTCCGTCTCGCGGAATGCCCACGAACAAGCTCTCTCGAGCCGAGAGCGGATTCAGCCGGTTTGTATATCTGCAGGATAACACGGGGAAGGAAAACATATGTCAGAGATCATCTTGCATCACTACGCACTCTCGCCTTACTCGGAAAAGGTACGGCTCGCCTTGGGTCTCAAAGGCGTCACATGGAGCTCTGTCGACATTCCCATCTGGACGCCGCGCCCCAAGCTCACGCCGATGACGGGAGGCTACAGAAGAACCCCGATTCTCCAGATCGGATCCGAATTCTATTGCGACACTCTGCACATCATTCAAATCATCGAGAAATTGGGTCAGTCAGGCGCGCTTTATCCAAAAGGGCAGGAAGCGATGACGAAGGCTTTCGGCTGGTGGATCGAGAAGGGCTCTTTCTTCAACGCCGTGTGCCTGACGATCGGCAACATGCCCGGGATTCCTCAGGAGTTAATCGATGAGCGGCGCCCGTTGTTTCGCGTCAACCTTGATCCCGGTGAACTGCGCCCCAAGCGCGCGCTTTACTTGCAGAGGTTTGACGCCCACCTCGCGTGGCTTGCCGAAGCCCTCGCCGACGGCCGCAAGTTCATACTTGGAAACGAGCCTTCCGCCGCCGATCTGTCGGCCTACCATCCGATTTGGTTCGCGCGGCAAAATGGCGGCAGCGAAGTCAACGACCTGCTCGCTTTCGCAACCGTGATCGACCCCTGGTACAAGAGAGTTGCTGATCTTGGCCACGGAAAATTCTCGGAAATGACGCCCGACCAGGCGATCGAGGCGGCCCGGGCAAACCAGCCAAGCGAGCCTGACGATTGGTTGCCCGAGGCGGCGAACGTCGGGCTCCAGCGCGGCGATTGGGTCAGTGTGACGCCGGATGACTATGGCAACGCCGTACATGGAGCACTGCTGGCGTGGACCGCAGACGAGGTGGTGATCCGCCATGAAGACCCCTCGGTGGGAGAAGTGAACCTTCGTTTCCCGCGCGTCGGCTTTGACACAGTTCCAGCGGAGAGAAAGGCCGCTTGACCATCCACGTCATGAGGCTAATCCGAAGGCGGCGGATCGGGCTTGTGCGTACACTGGATGCCCTTCTTCTGGGCGCCAAGTGAAAATGAGGGAGGCTGAGCACGGTAGCGATTGAGGTCACCTTCTACGCGCAACCGTAACGTCCGCTTCACTCCCGACATCGGACATTGCAGCGTTATTTAGGTGGAACCAGCTGCTATCGACCACGCGCGCCAGTGCGCATCCGTTCAGATGGACGGGTGACCGGAAAAGCATCCTTCATGAAATCCGCGAGCATGTCGCAGAACGCATTGGCGTAGCGGGGGAGGGTGCGCTGCCGATCCCAGAACAATGCGATCGGCTCGCGCAGCGGCTTTTTTTGAAACGTGACACCGGCAATTCTCAACTTGTAGCCCATTGCCCGCACCGCGGAGGGAATGATTGCAACGCCGTGCCCATCCTCAGCCATTGCCATCAGCGTGTGCGGGGTGCGACTTTCGAATTTGACGTTGATCTCGAGGTGGGCGAGACGGCAGGCAGCGTCAAACGTTCGGCGGAACACGAAATTGTTGTCCAGCAGCAACAAAGGATGGGATGCCAGTTCCGCAATTTCGATCGTTGCGGACTTGCGGATCGCAAGCGTCGGATGAAAGGCCGCAAGCTGATCCACGGGCTTCAGGGTGACACTTGCGTAGCGCGTATCCCCCTTGGGCACAGCACTGAGAAGATTCTGACCGAGATGAATGTCGCCACGCTCCAGCAGGTCGCGGATATGCGGCCAGCCCAGCGCCTCGATCATCACCACGTGGACGTTGGGATAGCGCTTCGTATACTGGTGCCAGAACGGCGAAATAACCCCTTCGATGAATTGCGGTGAAGCGGCGAGGCGTAGCACGCCTGTTTCTCCGCTTCGCAGCACCTCCGCACGTTCACGGATCACATCTGCCTGGTTCAGCAGCGCGCGACAGTCGCCGAGCAGTTGTTCTCCTTCGCCCGTCAACGTCAGCCGCCCGCGGATGCGATCAAATAGCTTGAGGCCGAATTCCTGCTCAAGATTGGCAATCTGGCGCGAGAGCGCGGGCTGCGCGATACGAAGTTGCTGAGCGGCTTTTGAGACGGTGCCGGATTCCGCGACTGCAACAAAGGTGCGGGCGTGCCTGATGTCCATGGCCCAACAGTATGCTGCTGCGGCATAGGATGCTAGATCAATTAGCTATTGGACGTATGGACGGGCCTTTGTGACGGTGGTCGCCGTTCGCCGATGCGAACGGAAAGGCTTTCGATGATGCCATGAACCCATTGCGTCTGCTCGCTTCCCCAACCGTTGCATTTGCCCTGATTGCTTCCACCGCCGGCGCCGAAACTTGGCCGGTCAGGCCGATCCACGTCATTGTGCCGTTTGGGGCGGGCACGACGACCGACATCGTTCCGCGCATTGTCTTCGAGCAAGTCTCGGCCCAACTCGGCCAACCGGTCATCGTCGAGAACAGGCCGGGCGCCGGTACAACGACCGGCGCCAGCGCCGTCGCAAAGGCCAATGCGGACGGTTACACGCTGTTGGTCAATTTTTCCGCTCATACGATCGCCCCTTCGCTCTTTCCCTCACTCAGCTACGACGTATCGCATGACTTTGCAGCGATAGCGCCGCTCGGCCTCGTGCCCAGCGTCCTGCTCGCGTCGCCCGCGAAGGGTTTTACGCACGTCTCCGACCTTGTGGGGGCAGCGAAGGCAACACCCGGTTCACTCAATTTCGCGTCGGCGGGCATCGGCACTGCGACCCATCTGAGTGCGGTCAGGTTCAACAACAGCGCTGGAATCGTATCCGTCCACGTGCCCTTCAAGGCCGCGCCCGAGATATTGGGTGAAATGATGGCTGGCCGGATCGACTATTTTCTCGCGCCGATCGCGATCGCGCTTCCGTTCTTACGCGATGGCAAGCTTGTGGGATTGGCGGTCAACGCGCCGGCGCGGCTGTCGGCCATTCCTGATGTGCCGACGCTTTTGGAGGCAGGGTTTTCCAACGCCGATTATTCGTTCTGGATCGCAATCTTCGCACCCGCGAAGACCTCCCGCGCCATTATCGACCGGCTTGCGGTCGAGACGCACAAGGCGCTTGCCGAGCCGAAGGTGCGAGACAAGCTTGCCGCGCTCGGTATTGAGCCCATGCATTTGATCCCCGAAGCGCTGGATGCAATGGTAGCCAGGCAGATCACAATCGATGCCGAGTTGGTGCGCACCGCCGGCCTCGGGGCAAAATAGTGGAGGGGAGACGATGGACCGCGCACCGACACAGGCCTTCCTGGCGAATGACGGTGACGCTTACGAATTGCAGATGGGACGATGGAGCCGACGCCTCGCACCGCTGTTGATTGACTTTGCCGGGATCGATCGTGCCGCCCGTGTACTTGACGTCGGCTGCGGGACCGGAAATCTCGCCATCTGTCTCGCCGGCAATCCCGCCATCGGCAGCATCACCGGCCTCGACCTGGCACCCACCTACATCGAACACGCAAGGCGTGGAAATAGCGATCCGCGTCTCACATTCGAGGTCGGCGATGCCTGCGCCTTACCGTTCGCGGACGCCTGGTTCGATCATTCGCTTTCGATGCTGGCGTTGCAGTTCGCTCCCGACACCGATCTGGCGATACGCGAGATGAAGCGGGTGACCCGACCGGGCGGCACCATCGCCGCCGCGACATGGGATACGCGCGGCGGATTTGTGGCTTTCCGGATGATCTTCGACGCCGCAGCGATGCTCGATCCACGCGGGTACGCGGCGCGGGCGCGCGCCTACACTCGGCCCTTGAGCCGGCCCGGAGATCTGGCGCAAGCGTGGTGCGCGTCCGGTTTGAACGAGGTCGAGCAGGATATGCGAACTATCAGGATGGACTATGCGTCTTTTGCCGACTTTTGGACTCCCGCAGACGGCAGCGAAGGACCGATCGCAGCCTTTGTCGGCTCGCTGGATAGCGCTGCGAAGGCCAAGCTACGCGAAGCTGCACAATCGGCCTATCTCGACGGTGAGACGGACGGTCCCCGCTCTTACGCAGCTACTGCCTGGGTCGTGAGAGGTACGGTGCCGTAGGGAGCCGACTTCTGGCCCTTAACGGACATCGCACACCCCTGAGTTTACGCCGGCTTTTGACCCCAAAGCGGACATGGGACGGGCTGTGAGCGACGTTCGCCTCTGATCGCAGCGGTCGAGAAGCCGCGCTGTCTCGCCAATGACTGCGCCCCGTCATTGCCAAGCCCACGAGCTTCAATCAGACTTACTTCAACAAAAAAGCACTTGGGAGGAAGCCGATGTCCATTCGCGTCACCGCGCTAGTCGGCGCGGCGTTTGTTCTCGTTGCTCAGCCGGCGCTGGCCGAGAAGAAGTACGGGCCGGGTGTCAGCGACAGCGAGATCAAGGTCGGTCAGACCATAGCCTACAGTGGACCGGCATCGGCATACGGCGTGCTCGGCAAAACCGAGGCGGCTTACTTCAAATGGTTGAACGACGCCAGAGGTGGCATCAACGGCCGCAAGATCACATTAATCAGTCGGGACGACGCTTACTCGCCGCCCAAAGCGGTCGAGAACGTCCGAAGCTTAGTGGAAGGCGACGAGGTAGCGCTGATCTTCGGTGTCCTTGGCACGCCGCTGAACATGGCGATCCGCCCCTATCTCAACAAACAGGGCGTGCCGCAGCTGTTTCCGGCCGCAGGCTCGTCGGCTCTCAACGACCCCGAGCATTTCCACTGGACGATGGGATGGCAGCCTAACCTGCACGACGAGGCGAAGTTCTATGGCAAGAGCTTGCTTGCCCACAATCCGCATCCGAAGATCGGAATCCTTTATCAGAACGACGATTTTGGCAAGGACCTGATCGCCGGCCTTAAGGACGGGCTCGGGCCGGACGCCGACAAGATGATTGCCAGCGCCCAGAGTTTCCAGCCGACCGATCCGACCATCGATAGTCAGATGGTGATCTTGCAGAACTCCGGTGCCGACGCTCTGTTTCTTTTTACGTACGCGAAACAGGGGGCACAGGCGATTGGCAAGATGTGGGATTTGAAATGGAAGCCGGAGACCTTCCTGCATCTCGGCGCGGCCTCGATCGGAGCGACCTTCAAGCCCGCCGGGCTCGAGAAGTCGGTGGGCATCATGACCGCCGGATTTATTAAAGATGCGACCGATCCCCGATGGGCCAACGATCCCGATATCGTCGCGTGGAAGGCCTGGATGAAGGAGAACATGCCGGGCACGGACACCAATGACAGTCTGACAGTGGCCGGCTACGCCGTAGCTCAAACACTGGAGCAGGTGTTGCGTCAGTGCGGCGACGATCTGACCCGGGAGAACATAATGAAGCAAGCCGCGAACCTGAAGAACTTCCGCCTCGGCCTGCTGCTACCCGGCAGCCTGATCAACACCAGTCCAACGGACTACCGGGTGGTGACCCACGTCGTACTGCAGAAATTCAACGGCACCAGTTGGGACGAAGTGAAGTAGAGCGGATAACCTTAGATCGGCAGCCTGGGTCGCGACTCCTTGACGGGGCGTAGATGGCAGTCCGGATGTCGCGCAGCAACCGCGCCTCGAGGGGCGTCCTTCCCCTCGGCGCGCCCTTGCTTATGCAGTTTCCGTCTCACTTGCTCGTTGAGCTCAGAAATGGGCAATCAACCTTGCAATTTGAATTACCTAAGTATTATCAAGGTATTAACTTGCCCGCTCCGAGTATGTTTTGTCCCCGGTTCTCTCCATCCGCCACTTTGCCTCGCCACTTCGTACCTCCAAACGGAGACACGCCCGAGAGGCGTAGGGTGATGTTTTGGAGCCATGAGCGGCATTTTCCCGCCAAATCGAGCGGGCGGGAAGCCGCTAGCAGTTGTCGATCGTGCGACGCGTCGCACAATCGATGGGTCAATCGTTCTCCGGTCGGATGAGCCAACTAGTTTCCGACAGGAACGAAGCGTGTTTAGCAATGGTTGTTGGATGTCCGGTGCCGTTCGGCCTAGGGCGGTGCTGGATGATGACCAAAGTGAAAACTCGGCCTCAGCTTGCCCCCCTCGCTGGGGCCATTTTTTTCGCGCGCCTTGTCATCGTCTTTTCGGACGTGAGCATGAGGCCCTCTCAGCCGCCGATGGTGCCGAAGTCTGGTCGCCCGAGCCTTAGTCGTCCAGGTTCGTTCGCCGCATGAGCTGCACTCAATAATGTGCTCGTGTTTCCCGGTGCGTACGTTGAGGATGGTCCGGACCAAATCTTGGGGCCTGCCGCACCGACAGATTTTGACCGGCGGCTGTTCGATCTCTTGGATTCTCTGCCCGATTGCGCGCATGGACTTGCCCCTCCAGCGAGGCGAGTCCTTAAGTTAAAAACAACGAGCCGATGCCGCGATGGTCGAATTGAAGCCGGCTACCCACGCCGCTCCAACTGCCAAAGCTGCGCCAGCCAACGTGCTGGCGACTATTCTTCTCATCGTGGCACCTCGGGAGCCTTCCGCCAATCTAGCTATCCGCATTCTGCGTCGCGTGGCGCGATACCGTGGATTTTGACCGTGGCTTTTCAGCCTCTCTCAACAGACCGCAACAAAATCAACATTGTGTAGAGGAGGGGATGTCCGCGCGGGCTAAAAGAGCGAGCGGCAGCAAAAATGCCTATGCCTGTCCGCTTCAGTGTTCACGATCGATAACGTCCATTATCGATGCTTGGCCGCGATGTAAGCGCATTTTTTCCTGAGGCGTGCCTCAGCGAAGGGCTACCAACGGACAAGCTGCGCTATTCGATAGCCTTGACGGCGTCAGGGTGCAGAGGCACCAAAGTAGCCGTGCTCAGCCACTCACGCCGCTTTTCTTCGGCGCGTTGCGATGGCGCAGGAAGCGGCCGAGCAGTCGGCGCTTGCTCTTGCGTGGAATCAGGTCGATATCGCTGACGAGCTTGGCGCCGCCCTTGCGCCGCTCCAGCACGATCTTGCGGCTGTGGAACGCTTCCAGTTCGACGCGGTGGGCGACGCTGACGATGGTGGCTTCGGGCAATTCCTTGATGACGATGTCCATCATCTTGTCCTGGCTCTTTTCGTCGAGCGCGGACGTCGCCTCGTCCAGCACCACGATGTCGGGGTTGTGCAGCAACAGCCGCGCAAAAGCGAGGCGCTGCTTTTCGCCGCCCGACAGTGTCTGGTCCCATGGCGCGTCGTCCTCGATCTTGTCCCTAAGGTGATCGAGGCCGACCTTGTGCAGGGCTTCGCCGATCTGCTCCACGTTCCAGTCGTCGGCCGCACCGGGATAGGCGACGGCGCGGCGCAGCGTGCCCGAGGGTATGTAAGGCCGCTGCGGAAGCATGAACAGCCGCCGGTCAGGATGGAAATTGACGCTGCCGGAGCCCCATGGCCAAAGCCCGGCGATGGCGCGCACCAGCGTGCTCTTGCCTGATCCGGATTCGCCGGCAACCAGTAACCGCTCGCCGGGCTCGACCACCACCTCGGTCTCGTCGACCACGGCCGTGCCGTCGTCGAGCGATACCTTGAGGTCGTTCAAGGTGAGCATGGCCTCACCCTCGTTCTTGCCACGCCGGATCCGGCCGAAGCCGTCGGCCTGCTCGGCGCGCTCCAGTCCGTCGAGCGACATCATCAGCGAGGCAATACGGCGCGCACAAGCGTTCCAGTCGGCGAGCCGCGGATAATTGTCGACCAGCCAGCCAAAGGCGCTTTGCACGATGGTGAAGGCGGACGCGGCCTGCATGACCTGTCCAAGCGTCATGCTGCCGTCAAGGAACTTCGGTGCGCAGAGCAGGATCGGAACAACCGGAGCAATGAGGCTCGATCCCTGCGACACCAGCGTGGTGCGCATGTGTTGGCCCGCAAGCCGCGCCCACTGCCGCAGCACATTGGCAAAAGTCTTGTCGATGCCGTCGCGCTCTTCGTCCTCACCGCCAAGCAGCGCAATACTCTCGCCATTCTCGCGCAGGCGCGTCAGCGTGGAGCGGAATTCGGCCTCGGCTTGGTTCTTGTCCTCGGAGATCTGCACGAAGCGGCGCCCGATCACCATGATAGAGCCGGAGGCGATGGCGGCATAGACGAAGGCCGCAATAACGAGAAAGCCGGGGATTGTGAGCGTCGAGCCCCCGAGCGTCACGGTGAGCGCGCCGCCAATGCTCCAGAGCACGAGGATGAAGGTCGAGGCCGAGAGAAAAGCCGATGTTACGCCGGCGATGAAATCGACGGGCGAATCGGTCGCGATCCGCAAGTCCTCGGCGATGCGATATTCGGGGTTCTTGTGGTCGCCACTGACAAGGTTGAGCTGGTAATAGCGGCCATTGGTTAGCCAGCGCGAGATGACGGAAGTGGTCAGCCAGGTGCGCCAGCGCCGCTGGATGCTCATGCGGGCGAACACCTGTGCGACGCCGAGCGCGACGCTGCCGATCGCGAGCGGAAAGAAGATCGCGGTGAGACGAAATACCGCGGCCGAATCGCGCTTCTCGATGGCATCGAAGATCGCGCGATTCCAGATATTGATGCCGTATTGGAAGCCAACTGTGCCGACAATCAAGACCAGCAGACCGATCGAGAACGGCCAGGCGAGGCGATCGCCCTTGCGTCCCCAATAGCCGCGGGCGCTGATCCAGAAGCGAGTGAGGAGGTATTCCTTGCGGACTTGCTCCGCTTCTTCCGGCGTGAGCTCCGGGTCAGGCTCGACGACCTCTGGCGGCGGCGGTTCGACCTCGCCGCCGTCCTCGGCGACGACCTCCGCGATTGGAGCCTTCGCCGCGCGCGATTTCTTGTTGTCGTGCAGGCTTTCGCCGTCGCGCGATTTTGGTTCTGCGACAATTCCGATCATAACCTGATAACATGTGTGATATCAGAAGGTTCCTTATCGCCTTTCCGGGTTGCCCCGCGGATGAACACGGGAACCGCGGGTGGATTTATATGAGCGCCGGCGGTGGATCGAGCTATGGCGGTGACGGCAATGACGTTGGCGTCGGATCGGCTGAATGGACGTCTTCAGCGGGGACGCCGGCGATGATGTTCTCTACGGATATTCGGGCAACGATTATTTCTACGGTGGTTTCGGTAACGACACGATGTACGGCGGCGACGGCGTCGACGTCCTGATCGGCGGCCCCGGCAGCGATTATTTCGACGGCGGCACGGGTGTGAATTACTATTTTGACGGGAGCGGGACACCCCGTATCGGTGCCGACACATACGTCGTCAACGATGTACCCAGCGTCCAGGTGGTGCAGGACTGGAACGCGACTACCGATATCGTTCAGATGAACGGGTCTGGTTTTACGTCCTTTGCCGACGTTCTGTCGCACTCCTATCAGAACGATGCATACTTCGTCGTTCAGGTCGATGGCGATACGGCAGTGTGGCTCAACGGAGCTAGCGCCAGCACTCTCACGGCTTCCAATTTCTCGATAGTGAGCTAGGTGCCAATCCACAACGGCGACGCCTTCGGCCTGATGCGCACCCATTGCGGTCACGGCCGGCGCGGCGCCGCCGCCGCGCGAGCGCTACGGACGAAGCTCGGCATCGGGTGGTGGTTCTTGTCGCATCCGGGGAACAGTGGCGTCGCCGGAGAGGTGTTCCTGATTCTATGGCTTTGAACTTGGCGACGGTGCGGGAGTTTGAGGCGCCGGCGCGGGTTGATCCAGAGAGGTGATTGGCTGATCCGTCCCCGTATGCGGAATGCAGGTCCCGGCATTCGCGAGTTTTCCGGCCGCGTCCTCTCGAGCTCGGCGGTGGTGGCGGCCACGGCGCCTGTCGAACTGGTCGTCATCCATCATCGAGCGTAGACTCAAAGCGCCGTAGGCGTTCGCATAAGTCTGTCGCAACTGCTGCTCAGCGGTCAGGCAATCCGAGAGCTTCTCGAACACAATATCGGTTTGAATTGGTGCTACGCCACCAACCAATACGACTAGAATCCATTTCATGTCTTCGCGATCTCAACATCCGAACCTGCGCGAAAACGCCGTGTAGATGAAGGAGTTCCTGCTGCCCTGCGGCTTTTGCTTGTAGAAGTAATCAGAGACATCGAAGGACAGGTTGCCGAGTTGGATAATCGCCCATATGGGCACCAAGTCTGGCAGATGGAAAAGGCCGCCAACGTGGCGGCCTTAATAGTTAAAAGAAGCTAGTCGCAACGGCGGACCCTGCGAACGGACCCGTCGTCACGCTCGATCGTGACGGTGCGGCAATCGCGATAGCCGCGATCGTAGCCGTAGGCACGATAAGCGGGGCGATCGTAGTCGCGGTAATAGCCACGGTTCGGTCCCACCGCCACTCCGCCAAACGGGGTCTCAACTGCAACTTGAGCTGATGCGGGTGTTGTGATCATTGGCGTGACGAGGGCAAGCCCGGCAACCGCCAATGCGCCAGTCAAAAACAAAGTCCTCATGGTTCTCCTCCTGGGTCATCGAATTGGCGTCTAACATCACAGGTAAAGCAATGTTCCTGCGACCAGGCCCCGCAGTGCGTTTCGGATTCGAATAAAACGCTGCGGGTTGCGCTGGGAACTTTCGAGACCGGCCCGGCTTGAAGTGCAGAACTGAAACTGGAGGAGGGATTGGTTATGAATGGGATTATTTACTTGATCGGTTTGATTGTCGTGATTGGCGCTATCTTATCATTCATTGGCTTTAGGTAAGCGGCCGATGAGGACTTGCGCGAAATCTGTTTGGTGCTGACTCACAAAACCGCTCGTCCCCAAGCGAGAAAATCATTTCCAGCCCGATGATAGCGTCAAAATTCAATCCGAATGGATGAATTTTGATGCTGAACGAAGCGGGCGGCTACGGTACGGGCGATGAGGGCGAGCACGAGGCGCCGTCCGATGCCGAACAGATTTTTGACAAGCTCCAGAAGTGGTGCAAGGCGGATTTCAACAGCAAGGGTCAGGTCAAGTGGCGCCGCGAGGCCCGCGAGGATTTTGACTTTGAGGCCGGTGAACAACTCTCCGAAGATGACAAGCGCATTTTGGAGGATGCCAATCTGCGCACTTGTCCTCGCGCCAGTGTGGCCGGGCGGTGGAACTCGCGGGCGCGACAGTCGTTTCTTGGCCGCGGCAGCGGTAACGAATAGGAGAGTACGTGAACCGACGCCAGCTTGTTCAAGGGTCGGCGGTGCTGCCGGCGTTGCTGCTCGCTTCGCAGAGCGGTTTCGCCGCCGCTCGTCCGTCGGATGAGGCGTTCGGGCCGTCCACGGTGAGGGACTTGGCCCGTATGCTGGCGGGCAAAACGTACGAGGCCCCGGACGAGAGGCTGCCGAGCGGATTGAACGACCTCGACTACGATCAATACCGTTCGATCCGCTTTTTGCCCGAGCGCGCACTTTGGCGCGGCAAGAGCCTTCCGTTTGAAGCGCAGTTCTTCCATCGCGGCTTCTTCTACAAGAACAGAGTGAACATCTTCGAGGTCGCGGACGGAAAAGCGACCGAGCTCAAGTACCGCAAGGCGGATTTCTCGTTCGGCGCGAAGGTCCCGGCGTTCGACGACGTCGATCTCGGCTTCGCCGGCTTCCGCGTACACGCCCCCATGAACCGGGCCGACTATTACGACGAGGTCTGCGTCTTCCTGGGCGCAAGCTATTTCCGCGCCGTCGCCAAAGGACAGACGTACGGGCTTTCCGCTCGCGGGCTTTCGATCGATACGGGTGAAGCCAAGGGCGAGGAATTTCCGCTCTTCAAGGCCTTCTGGCTCGAGCGGCCGGCGCCGGGTTCGACATCGTTGGTGATCCATGCGCTGCTCGACAGCAAAAGCTGCGCAGCGAGCTACCGGTTCACAGTGCGGCCCGGGGAAACGACGGTCTTCGACGTCGAAATGTCTGTCTACCCGCGCGCCGAAATGCAGCGGGCCGGGCTCGCGCCCATGACCAGCATGTTCTTCTACGGTCCCAACGACCGCAACGACATCGACGATTTCCGTCCATCCGTCCACGACTCCGACGGCCTTGCGATCTTCAACGGGAAGGGCGAAAGCCTCTGGCGGCCGCTCAGCAACCCCCGCGACCTCCAGATCAGCACTTTTCAGGATCTCAATCCCCGCGGGTTTGGGTTGATGCAGCGGGAGAGAAACTTCTTCGCCTACCAGGACATGAATCAGGTTTCGAGAAACGACCCAGTCTCTGGATGGAGCCGATCGAGGACTGGGGCGAGGGCGGCGTCACGCTGTTCGAGATCCCAACTAAGGAGGAGGTCCACGACAACATCGCCACTTTCTGGCGGCCCAAGAACCCGCTGCAGGCCAAGGGCGAACACAACTACACCTATCGGCTGCACTGGGGACCGGACAGCCCGAAGGAGCATTCGCTCGCCCGTTTCACCCGTACAGGCATCGGGGCCAGGGGCCAAGACGACCGCCTCTTCGTCCTCGACCTGGTCGGCGAGAACCTGAAAGGCGTCGACCCTGCGGGCGTCAAAGGCGTCGTGACTGCAGAGAAGTCCGAGGTGAAGAATATCGTCACGCAGCCCAATCCTTACACCGGTGGTTGGCGGCTGAGTTTCCAGTGCCAGGTGAAGGGGGAGCCGATCGAGCTGCGGGCGTTTCTGGCGGAAGGCGACAAGCCCTTGTCGGAAGTCTGGGTTTATCGATGGGCACCCTGAGCACCGCACCGCAACCGATCGCCGGTGATATCGCAAGCCAAAGGCTCTTGCCGCGCGAGTCCCCCCTTCCCATGGCTCCGGGCGATCTCGGAAAGAACCGGGTATCGGACCGCGTTCCTGCGCCGGTCGCGACCACCATGGTATGGCGGCGCAGCATCATCCTCCTCTCGACGGCCGCGCTCACCGGGGCGGGCGGGTATGAGATGTATCGTGTGCTGCAGGTCGGCGGCGTCACGGTTCTCGAAGCAATGGTGCTGGCGCTGTTCCTGATCCTGCTCGCCTGGGTCGCCTTTTCATTCTCGTCCGCGGTAGCCGGCTTCTTTGTGCTGCTGGCCTACCGTCCGGACGAGGACGCATTAGCGTCTGCCACCGAACCGCCGGCCATCGCAAGCCGCACCGCGATGCTGCTTCCCACCTACAACGAAGATGCGCATCGGTTGACGGCACGGCTGCGCGCGATCATCGAATCCTTGAACGCGACCTCGCACGGAAAGCTGTTCGACTGGTTCGTTCTGAGCGACAGCACCGATCCGGACATCTGGGTGGCCGAGGAAAAAGCGCTTCTCGCGTTGCGAGAGGCCGTTGGAGGGCCGCGGCTGTACTATCGGCATCGAGCCGACAACACGGCGCGGAAAGCCGGCAACATCTCCGAGTGGATCACGCGGTTCGGCGCCAGCTACGACTTCATGATCGTGCTCGATGCCGACAGTCTCATGACCGGGCAGACCATCGTACGGTTAGTCCATGCCATTGAGGCCAATCCGACCGCCGGCCTCGTTCAGACTCTGCCGATGATCGTCAACGCAAGAAGTCTTTTCAGCCGTGTTCAGCAATTCGCAGGCCGCCTGTATGGACCGATAATCGCCGCCGGCGTCGCCTGGTGGCACGGCTCGGAAAGCAATTATTGGGGACACAACGCGATCATCCGCGTGAGGGCATTTGCTGAAGCAGCCTCGCTACCGCAGCTGCGCGGGCGCAGGCCGTTCGGCGGGCACATCTTGAGCCACGATTTCGTCGAGGCCGCGCTGATGCGGCGCGCTGGGTGGGGCATCTACATGCTGCCGACGCTCGGCGGAAGCTACGAAGAGGTGCCGCCTTCGCTCCTTGACTTCGCCGCGCGCGACCGGCGCTAGTGTCAGGGCAACCTCCAACATCTCGCTGTGGTCCCTGCACGAGGTCTCCATTGGGTGTCGCGCCTGCATTTCATGGTGGGCATCGGGGCCTATCTGATGGCGCCGCTTTGGCTTATGTTCCTGCTGCTGGGAATGCTGATCTCGCTGCAGGCCCGCTTCGTCCGACCGGAGTATTTTCCTAAGGGTTTCTCGCTGTTTCCCACGTGGCCGGCCCAGGATCCCGTGCTCGCAATCTGGGTGTTCGTCGTCACCATGGGTCTGCTGCTGTTGCCAAAGCTGCTCAGCCTGGCCCTGCTATGGACGCGGTGCTCGGTACGGAGTCAATTCGGCGGGGCATTGCGTGCCTCGGCCGGAGTTTTCGCGGAGATTGTGTTGTCCGCCCTGATGGCGCCCGTGATGATGATCTTCCAGTCCATCGCGGTCGCCGAGATTCTGGCCGGCCGCGACGCGGGGTGGCAGACGCAGAGGCGCGATGACGGCACCGTGGAGCGCCGCGAACTCTATCGAAAATACGGCATTCCGACCTTGTGCGGCATAGCGATGGCGGCAGGCGCGTACGCCGTTTCGCTGCCACTTCTGCTCTGGATGTCGCCGGTCATCGCAGGGCTGCTGTTTGCCGTTCCCATAGGCGCGCTGACTACCAGGCCCACGACCGGCAAGTTGTTCGCCACCCCCGAAGAACGAGCGCCCCCTCCGGTCACTTCGGGCGAACGAATTGAGCGCGTCGGTGGATGTAGGAATCAAACCCGCGTTGGTGGAGTTACGAGAAGACGCCGCACTCCTAGCCTTCCACATCGCGCAGCTGCCGCCTCCTCGCGCCGCTCGACCTGACACGATCGATGCAAACCTGGCGGTCGGCCGTGCCAAGGTCGAAGCGAGCGACACGTTCGAGCAGGGCGTTGCGCATCTCTCGTCCCGGGAGGTTTTTTCGATCCTGAACGACGACACTATGCTGTCGGCGTTGTTGCAAAAGCGATGAACAAGCGCCGGGCGCACGGAGACGAGGCCTGGGCTCGAACTAGGATAGAAAGTAGTCCGCTGCTTTTGCATTGAACTCCACCGGATCGATCGGACCCTCGACCCGTCATGGGAGGAAAATCAATGTCCCTGGCAATAGCGGCCGATGGGCCTGGTAGAGATTCGTGTTCCCGGAGGGCGCCTATCGGCGAGATGCAACGGTTGGACCCGAAGCCTTTGTCTGATCCGTGGGGCCGCTCAGCAGCGTCGCTCGCCTTTCGGCGACGGCATGATCGTACAGTTCAAGGACCAGACCGAATGCCGCCAGGTCCTCTTGTTCGAGCGTTCCATCATCGTAGCACTTCAGCGTCTCGCCGATGATCGCATCGACTTCGCGCTGCGACGCCAGTAGGTCATGTTCGGACTCGGCATCGCGAACCTCCCGGACTACGGCCAGAATGCGGTTGCGATGGCTGGTGGTGTCGTCCCGGTCGTCGCGGTTCAGATAGCGACGCAGCCAGGCGGCTGCCGAACCGATCCCGGAAAGAAGAAGCAAGGCAAACCAGAAGTAGTCGCTGTACTTGTCCAGAAAGGTCCGCTCGGTCCCGTTGATGACCGCCGCGGCGCCCCGGTGCACGGAGGGCTCCGCCTCCTTCTCCGTCTCGGGCTTCGTGACGTGCGCGGCGCCGGCAACGCGGTGCGCGATCGTGTCGCGGACAGCGAAAAGCTGCCGGTAGAAGGCCGCCGCCTTGGCTTCGGACAGTTCTTTCCTGGCCAGGATGAGATGGTTGACGCTGATGGTGTCGACCTTGTCCTCGGGCCAGGCCGGTTTCGCGTTGAAAACACTGCCCGGAATCTCCTCGGCTTCGTAGCGGGCGTGCTTCAGAGCGATGGCCTCGGATGCTTCGACCGGAAGAAACTTCGGAACTCCGCGCGATCGCGAAGTCGCGGCGATCGCGGCCGCAGTGATCCGGCTGTCGAGCGGGCCGACGGCGAGATAGGCGTCGAGAGCGGGGTCCTGCGCAAGCTTTTCGATTTCGTCGGTCCTGAATTGGACCGTCGCAACCTTGTCCGGCTCCACGCCGGAGGCGACAAGAATAGTCCGTAGCAGTTCGAGGTTGGCTCCGGTCCTTCCGATGATGGCGACCTTGCGACCCGCCAGATCGGCGATCTCCCCGATCTTGCCGCTGGCCTTCTTCTTGGAGTCTTTGCCCGGTCGCCCGGAGGGCGACCACAGGACAACGTAGTTCTTCCGCAGGACCGCCAGTGTCTGCGCGTCGGCCGGCATGCCAAGGTCGCCGCGACCTATCGCCAGGTCGGCTTTGCCGGCGCCGAGCAGAGCCAAGGATTCGGCCGCTCCTTCGGTCGTGATCGGGGAGAGCCTAACGGTCCTGCTTTCATCGCCGAAAGCCTCGGCCATCGCTTGGACCACCTGATGATCGTCGCTCCCTGCGGGTCCGACGGCGATCGAGAGGGTCTCGGGCTGCAAGACGTGGAAGAGGGCGGCCGCAGCGGCGCCGAAAACAACAAATCCCAAAGCCAACACGAGCAATAGCCTTCGTTGGCGTCGATCGTGAGCACTCCTGAATGGATCGGACGGTGACATCAGCAGAACCTACGTGAACAAACGCCTGCTTGGGAGCTACAAGTTCGCCGCCCGGAACTTGGGCGAACCAATGTCCGACCGGAATGTTCCGACGCGCGAGAATGAGTTCACGAAGGGCCCGGATTCGACTGCAAAAGATCACTTCCTCGGGCGCCGATTGCGGAACCTTGAGGGCCCGAAGCCGTTTGTGGAGGAAGGCGAGAACCATGATCTCGTCCGAGGTCAGCTTCGCGTACTGTCGCTTGAACTTCTGCGCGATCTTGGCGTCGATCATCTTGATGAGGTCGCCGGACATATAGGCGGTCAGGATCTCCGGATGGACGTAGCT
Organism: Bradyrhizobium sp. th-b2; assembly: GCF_000426785.1. NCBI lineage: Bacteria > Pseudomonadati > Pseudomonadota > Alphaproteobacteria > Hyphomicrobiales > Nitrobacteraceae > Bradyrhizobium > Bradyrhizobium sp. th-b2. Next base: position 36,656 of record NZ_AUGA01000050.1, on the reverse strand, counting down.
CTTGCGGCAGATGGCAGGTGTATTGCCGAGTTGCTTGGCCACCTTTTCGATGGCCGCGACGACGTTACGCTTGGCTTCGGCCTGGCTGTCGTACTTCTTGAACTCCGAGAGTGCGAGGGCCGCAAGCACCGTGCCGGCCCAGGTACGAAAGTCCTTGGCGCTGAAATCCTGTCCCGTGATATCCTTGATGTAGCCGTTGACCTCGCCGGAATCGACCGTTCGGGATGCTCCATCGTCATCGAGATACTTGAAGAGTTCGTGCCCTGGAATCTCCGCGCAGCGCTTCACGATGGCAGTGATTCGCCTGTCCTCGACCTGGAGCTTCCATTGTTTGCCGGACTTGCCGGTAAAGTCGAAGCGCAGCACGCCTCGGCCGATCGCCACGTGCTTACGCCGCATCGTGGTGAGCCCGTACGATTTGTTCTTCTCGGCGTATTCGGCGTTGCCGACGCGGATGAGCGTCTTTTCAAGCAAGCTGACGATCGTCGCAAGCACCTTCTCGCGGGGGAGACCGTCCAGCTTCATGTCCGAAACGACGCGTGCACGCAAAGCCGGCAAGGCCGCCGCGAATTGCATGATATGTTCGTACTTGTTTTGCTCCCGAAGCTCTCGCCACTTCGGGTGATAGCGGTACTGCTTGCGCCCGCGCGCATCGAGGCCCGTCGCCTGGATGTGCCCGTTGGGAGACGGACAGATCCAGACGAACTCGTACGCCGGAGGGATGCCGATCGATTTGATACGGCGGACCACGGTGGCATCGGTGATGCGCTTGCCGTCTTTGTCGTGGTAGGTGAACGAGGTGCCTTTCCGTCTTCGCCGGTAGCCCGGCGTCGCGTCGCTCACGTATCGCAGACCTTCTTCTGCGATGGCGGCGGCGACATCGGCCGTGCGGTCAACTAGCCCCTCGTCCTTACCTTCTCGCAGCATTGTTCGTCCTTGCCGTCAGCCGAGGACCGAGGCCCCCAATAGGAAAAGTCGGATCCATCGTTTGGTTCCGACGCTCCGAGGGAGGCGCGCTATGGCCGAGCCTTCGGCCGTTCGCGCACCACGTTCTTCGCCTTTTGTCGGACCGCAGACCTAGATAGACGGGCTGGCGAAGCTCGCCGTTCTTCGTCCATTCCGCGAACGTCACTTCAGCGACCAGAGACGGCCGGACCCAGGTGGTGGCGTGCTCGTCCTTTACCTTGTCGGGGAAGCGCGACTTCGTAACCTTCAACCTTGTGAGCTTGCCGTGGAGCTCTTCGAGGGTCTGATGGCTGAAGCCAGTACCGACGTGCCCGATATACCGCCAGGCGTCATCGTCCCGCACCGCGAGCGCAAGAGCGCCAAAGAACGGCCGGGTGCGGCGAGGTGCCGTGAAGCCTGCGATCACGACTTCCTGCCGCTGCCCAATCTTCACCTTGAGCCAGTCGGCAGTCCGGCTGCCGGAGGCGTACGGGCTGTCAGCGCGCTTGGCTATGATACCTTCGAGGCGCTTGCGCTCGGCTTCGGCGAAGAACTTCTTTCCGCTGCCTTTGCGGTGGTTGCTGAACGCAATCAGCTTATTGCGCGGAAGGATTGCCTTTAGCCGCGTCTTGCGTTCGAGCAGCGGCAACTTGCGTAAGTCCTCGCCATCCAAAAACATCAGATCGAACGCGCAATACAGGAGCTTTGCTTCGTGACGTAATGCGTTCTGCAGCAGTTGGAAGTGCGAAACGCCGTCCTCGCCGATAGCTACCAGCTCGCCGTCGATGACCGCGTCGCTCTTCACGTCTTCGAGCGCCTTCGCGACCTCGATGTATGAATGGCTGATGATCTTACCGTTGCGGCTGTAGAGCGCGACCTTACTGCGGCGGATCTCCGAAACCATGCGGAAGCCGTCGTACTTGTCCTCGAACACCCAATCGGGGTCGTCGAACGGGGCGTCGGTCAACGTCGTCAGCATTGGCTGCAGGCGTTTCGGCAGTGTGGACTTGCGATTCATCTCCGCGCGGACTTGGGGGCAAGGACTGGCTTGGCGGCCGGGGCTGCGCGCTTCCAAGAGGAAGACGCGATCGGCCTTCGATCGCTGCGAAGGCCGATCGAAGTTTTGAGGATCCGCCATACGCGCGTTCGGACGAAAACGAACCCTTCCCAGAGCTTGGCGAACCAGGGAATCATCAGAAGCTTTGGCTTCACGATCACGAAAAGCTGCTCGACGACCAGGAGGCTGAACGCGTAGCAGGCGACAATCATCGCCGTGCCGGCGATCCAGTGACCTTTTCCGGCTACAGCTACCGCAGCTAGCTTCAGCGGCTCGACGGTGGCGGTCGGCACCGCCAGCAGGAGCAGGGAAGGATAGGGTCTCAGACCTTCGATCGTTCGTCTCAGCCTCATGCGAAAGGCCTCCATCGGCGGTTAACCGCAGCAGCCCCCTTATGTTCCGCAGAAGGAACATCCGGCCTCTCAGCTGGTTTTAAGCGCGCGGAGAATTTGAGAGGAGACGAGATGCACGCAACGATCGATCGGAAGGGTCAGAGGGTGGCCGAATCCTCAGATTTGGAGGCTGAGGTCGAGGCCTGGCGGCGCAAACGCACCCGGCGACGGATTTCCGTGTCCTGCGACGTCACCGTCCGCATCCGTCGGCACGTGCGGCCGGCGTCGTTGTCTGGATCGTCGGCAGATCGCCCGCTCTCACCCCACAGCGGGTTAGCCGCCCCACGAGGGCGTTCTGGAGAAGTGCTGGGAGGGCGGAAACGGTGAAGCGATGGTTCGATGATGAACGCGAGGTATCAACGTTCCTTGCGGCGCTAAACGAAGTCCGACACCAGGCGACGAGGGTGGTGTTATCACCACGTCCAAGCCATCATCGTGGCGATTGACCGGTATGCGGAAGCCGCAACTGGTAACCGGTGGTACTTTCTGAATAAGCCGGTTTCGATTGGAGGAATTCGGCAGGACGCTTCACACTAAGCGTCGGCGAATTCATGCCGCCCATCGCGCGGTCGTGCGTCGAGGAACGAACGCTAGCGCGAAGAGTCTGCTCTGCAGCTCCCGGCCTCTGCCCTATCAGCTCACTGGGAGTAGCGATCTTCGGCGCCGCAAAAATTTCCGGTGCCGGGGGTCGCTGGTTGGGGCGAGGAAGGTGGAAATAGGACCGAGCTAATGCGCTGATCGGTAGTCGTAAGTCCGGCGCCATTCGGTAGCGGCGCTGGGACGACCAAAGTGGAAACTGGGCCTCAGCTTGCCCCCCTCGCTTGGGCCCTTTTTTAACCCACGACTCTCATGAGTTCATCAACAGTGCGCCCCAGCACTTCAATGGTGAAGGGTTTCTCGATTGCCGGTACATCGGCAAATTCGGGTGGAATCCCACTGGCGCCGTAGCCGGTTGAGAAGATGAAGGGAAGCTTACGTGCTCGGATGATCTCAGCCACGGGTGAGCTCGATCTGCCGGAGAGATTTACATCTAGCATGGCGAAGTCGAACTCACTACGGTTTGCCAGATGAACCGCCTGCTCGAGGTGACCAGCTTCGGCCGCGACGGTGTGACCTAACTCCTCCAGCATTTCCACAAGCATCATCCTGATCATCGTCTCGTCCTCAACGACGAAGACTGAATAGGCCGGTCGGGTCATCGTGGAATGTCTGCCTTTTTGTCGGGCCAAATTGGGTTCTATAAGCATAACCGGCCGCGCGCTCATCGTACCTTAATTCGGCCGTTAAGCTTGATGTCTGTACTGCAGGCAAAGTCCGGAACGGACTTGGACTTTTAAGGCGAATTGGCCAGGGCACGGCTAGGGCCGCGCCGATCCTTATTTCGGCGAATTTTCCTCGGGACGGAACCCGCATTTTCATTGGTCCGCGTGGTCGCGCACGCCCGCGGGTTGCCCGATGGAGCCGACGCGGACGTCGTTGCAGTAGATGTCTCATTTCTTCCGCACTGCCGCCCTGTCACGCCGGCGCGCCAGCTCGGTCATGTCTTGTCTCGGATTGGACAGCGTTGCCGCAGCTGCAGCGGTTCGGCGGCTGTCCGCTTGCCACTTTACTGCATATCACGCAGCGCAGGCGGTTGGCGAGATCATGAACCCTGGTCGTTCGCACGTGGCGCAGCGCGGGCCAGGCTGACCGCCCTCGGCGTCTTGCAACGTTAGCACTTGATCTCAAGCCACGGATAGCCGGCGTCGATAGCCTGGTCGATCGAGGGTGACGGATCGATCGGTCTCCCGTCGGCGCACATCTTTTCGTTCCAGCTCTAGCGGAGCAGATCGTTAGCCTCGCGCATCGGCGTTCTTTCCAAGGTAGGTCATTGACGCAACAGTTCCCGTATGCGGCCCGCCAGCCCGTCCATGGCAAACGGTTTGGTAAGGATAGCCATCTCCGTGTCCAATGCGCCTGTGTCCATCACTACCTTTTCCGCATAGCCCGTAATGAAGAGGATTTTCAGTGCGGGTCTCGCAGATCGTCCGAAATCCGCGAGCTGTCGTCCGTTCATTCCCCCGGGTAGCCCGACGTCGGTCACAAGGAGGTCGATGCGTGTATCTGACCGCAGAACCTGCAAAGCGCTGGATCCATCGGCCGCCTCGATCGCCGTATATCCAAGCTCGGCGAGAACTTCAGCAACGAGCATGCGCACAGAAGATTCGTCGTCGACGATGAGTACAGTTTCGCCTGCTCCGGCACGCGGGGCCGTTGAGAAATCGGCTGAGCTTACGGTGGCCTCCTCTCGCTCCGAATGTCGCGGCAGGAAAAGGTGGACAGTAGTGCCACGGCCGAGAACTGAGGAAATACGGACTTGGCCGCCCGACTGCTTGGCGAAGCCGTAGATCATGGAAAGGCCAAGCCCAGTTCCTTGGCCGAGCGGTTTGGTCGTGTAGAACGGATCGAAGGCGCGCTCGACGACTTCGTCGCTCATGCCGGTCCCTGTATCGGTCACGCTCAGGCACACGTAGTCGCCAGGTCGCATCTCGAACGAGAAAGCATCTACGCTATCCACGGTCCGGTTGGCCGCTTCGATTTTCAGCTTGCCGCCATCTGGCATTGCGTCGCGAGCATTAATGCAGAGGTTTAGAAGGGCGTTCTCCAACTGGTTCGGATCGACCAGCGTCGTCCAGAGCATCGCTCCGGTGGTCATCGTCATCTCGATTTCCGGGCCCAATGTATTGTTGATGAGGTCCTTCATGCCGGCGATGAGCCGGTTGACATCGGTTGCCTTCGGGTCGAGCGTCTGACGTCTCGAAAAAGCCAATAGTCGATGGGTCAATGCCGCTGCCCGGCTCGCGGCGCCTTGGGCGGTCGATATATAGCGTTCAACGTCCTTGTAACGGCCTTGGGATATCCGGATTTGGAGAAGTTCAAGCGCGCCCGAAATGCCCGTCAGCAAATTATTGAAGTCATGGGCGAGGCCGCCGGTAAGCTGACCAACAGCTTCCATTTTCTGCGCTTGTCTCAGCGCGTCCTCAGCCTTATCCAGGGCTTCCTGTTGGCGGTGTTGCTCTGTGACGTCACGGGCTACGCAGTAGAGCAATCCATCGACGTTCACTGCTGTCCAGGCCAGGTCGCGGAAGTCACCATCCCGGGTCCGGAAGCTGCTTTCGAATTCTGCGTTCTGTTCCGGCAACGCAAGTGAGGCAACAGCATCGCGCATCTTGCGCCTGTCGTTCGGATGCTCCAGCCATTCCGATGTTTTTCCTCTGATCTCGTCGATCTGCCATCCGAGCACTTTTGTCCACGCCGGATTGACGCTGATCCAGGTCCCATCAGACAAGGCGACGCCGAGCATATCTCGGCTGACCCGCCAGATCCGGTCGCGTTCTTGCGTGCGTTCTTCAACGCGCTGTTCGAGGCTCGTGTTCAACTCGCGAAGAGCCTCTTCCGCAGCATGCCGTTCAGTAACGTCCCGCAAAATGGCGGTTACGAACATGCGACCGTCGCTCGTCCATCGAGATGCCGATACGCCGAGGAAGATGCGCGATCCATCCTTGCGCCGTGCAACAATCTCGATCGGGCGCAATGAGCGGCCCTCGGAAAGCACCTTATCAAAAAGTTCGTCCCATTGGTGCGGCTCTTCGAACAAATGCCCGAGGGCGCGACCGACCAGTTCGTTCCGCTCAAAACCTGTTTCGCGCAACGATGAGGAGTTGGCGAACTGAACGAGGCCATTCGCGTCCAACGTGAGAATGGCATCCGACGCGCTTTCGACGACCGCGTCGTAGCGTGCGTTTTGACGCTCGCGGAGCACCCGGTCGCGGTGGGCAGAGCCGGTGACATCTGAAACCTGGAGCAAGCAGTACGAATAGGGTCGCTGGCCGAAGGGACGCACTGACACGTTGTGGATCAGCGGCAAGCCCGCCCTTGTCCGGAGAGGCAGCGGGTCGCGGTTCAGCAAATACGTCAGAAACGCAGAGGAGCCCAGGCTGAGCGCCTCCGAGACGGACATCGCGAGGCGGCCGAGAGGGCGGCCCGGGAAAAGCTCTGTCAGAGTCTTGCCAGCGGCCTGGGCCGAGGAAATCCCGCTCGCCGATGTGAACCAGTAATTCCAGTCGACGACGCGCTGGTCACGATCGAGCACAACGACGCCGGAATCCAAGGCATCGAAAGCTGCGACAAATTCCTCTATTTCAAGCCGGATCGTCAATTGAATGTGCCGTTTTGCCGGTCGCTCGTTCGATAAATTCGTCTAGAAGAAGCGTCAAAGCCGTGAGAGAGGGAAGATCCATGATCATCGCGATGTAACCACTGATGTCACGCTCGCGAATCGCGAAGTTTATGTAGAGAAACATCACGACGTCGCCGGCTTCCGGCGGTGGCGCGAGGTTGAAGAAAGTTGCGGCGCTTCCGCGGAGCACTTCCGGCAACGACATCTTCAAGCTCCGGTGGAGCATGTTGGCAATAGTCGCAAGGCAACTGTTGAGAAGGATGTTGCCCGTTTCAGCCAAAGCCTCCTGCTCCAGTTCTATGATGTCCTCCAGCGGAAGGTCACCGCCGGTGATGGCCCGGACGAGTTCGAGACTTTTGGTCTCGGGAAATATCAGGAGTGCTCGTCCCGTGAAGTCGCCTTCGAAGACCTGATGCACCGCGACCAGGTTCGAGACCTCCCTTTCAGCGAGGATGGCTATGGCCCGAGATCGGGTTTCGAGCGAAACGTTGGGTACTGAGAGATGGACCTGCGAACCGACCATCTCCCGTAGGCTTGAAGCCGCGCGGCTAACGCCGATGTTGACGAGCTCGGTGAGAGCGTCGAGCTGTAGCTCGTTGAGCAGATCCGTTTGCGTAGCGATCATGCTTGCGCCTGCTTGAGCCGCCGCACGGCATCTTCCAGGAAAGCGCCCAATGCTTGCTCGTTCAGCGGCTTGACAAGAAATGCGGCGCCAATCTCGCGGACGCGGCGCACGATCTCTTCCTGGTGGTTAGCAGAAACCACGGCAAGCGGCATCGACGGGCGGAGAGCCAACAATGCGGCCGCAAGCTCGAGTCCGTCCCGCCCGGGCATGTTGAAGTCGAGGAGGGCGACGTCGAACGCAGTGTTCTTGGCCAGCGAAAGGGCTTCGTCAGCATTCGACGCTTCCAGCCGACTCCAATCCGGCTGCAAACTGTTCAAGGCCTTGGCGGCGGACATCCGGGCGAGCTTGCTGTCATCAACGATCAGGAGCGTGTAAGACATAAATTCTCCGATTGTGGCTCCTTAGCTTGGAACCGAATTCTTCAATGGTTTCGCATCTTTGGCGGAGCGGCGAAAGATCAAACTTGACGGTTGGAACGCGCCAATGCAGGGCCGATAAACCGTTCTAGAAAAGGGCCGGCGGCGGGCCCCTGGACCGCACGACCGGAAACCAGAAGAACCTGGATCACCGTCGTATGGGCGCTTGCGCAGCCCTGCCAGTCGATCTGGGCCGTCGGATTGGTCAGCAAGTGCTGCAACAGCGTTTCGCCGTCCTCGGCGGGGCATGAGCCGATCAGCCGGATAACGTTATCATGCAATGCGATAGTCACGCGAACAGCTCCTGCAGATCCAATACGACCAACACGCGTCCGTCTCCCAGCAAGGTGGTTCCGGAGACCGACCTCATACCGCCCAGAAGCCCTTCCATCGGCTTGAGCATGACGTCCAGCCGTTCGCCGAGCCGGTCGACCTCCAATCCACCGATCTGTCCACTTGTGGACACAACCACGATCTTTGCCGTCTGCAGATCGGCTTCATCACGTGTAAGGCCGAGCGCTTCCGCGAGGTTGATCAGGGGGATGGCCCGTTCCCTGAGCACAAACGCTTGGCCCGATCCAATCGGGACGATTGCGCTGCGACTGACAATTGTTGTCTCCACGACGCTGTCGAGTGGAAGCCCAAAAGCCTGACCCGCGGCTTCCACGGTCATCACCCGGGTCATCATCAGGCTGAAAGGCAGAACCAAGCTAACCGTGGTCCCGATGCCGAGCCGGCTGCGGACCGCGGCCGTGCCGCCCAGGCGTCCCACGGCCGCTCTGACCGAATCCATTCCGACCCCGCGGCCGGACAGGTCGGTCACTGTTGCCGCAGTGGAAAAGCACGCCGCGAAGATCAGGTCGACCGCCTCCGCATCCGTCATGGCTGACAGCGCTTCCTCCGAAGCAATTCCCCTCGCGGCGGCGAACGTGCGGATCCGGTCCACGTCGATGCCGGCCCCGTCGTCCTCGATCTCGATGAGGATGTTCTCGGCGTCCTGGCGTCCGCGCAGGATGACCGTGCCCATCGCCGGCTTGCCGGCAGATGTGCGCTCTTCCGACGTCTCGATTCCGTGATCGAGCGCGTTGCGCAGCACATGCAGCAACGGCTCGAACAGGGCGTCGACAATGGTGGCGTCGGCCTCCGTGCCTTCGCCTTCAGTGATCAGCCTGGCGGCCTTGCCGACGTCGCCCGCAATCTCTCGCACCAACCTCGGAAACCGACGAAAGACGGTTCGCAGCGGAAGCACGCGGATGCGAAGAACCGCACGTTGAAGTTCGGCCGTCAATCGGTCGAACCGTGCATGTTGATCGTGCAGGGCCGAGGCGATTGCTTCCGGACCTTCATGATTTTGAAGTTGTTTTGCCACGTGCCCGATCGTGTTTTTCACGACAAGCAACTCGCCAGTGAGTTTCACGAGCGCGTCGATCCGGTCCATATCCACCCGTAACGCACGTGGAGGGACGATCTGAACGGTAGGAATATTGGTCGATTGCTTTGACTTAGTTGCGGTTTCAAGCGTGCGCTCGATCGCAGCAATCAACGGGCCGGATTTTTCTTGCGCAAGCGCGATAGCCAATGCGGCCTCGATCTCACCAGCGAGCGCACTCCTGCCAAGGTACCGCAAGGTGTTGGCGGACGTGCGGCCCGCAGATGAAAGGCGGCCCAAAAGGCCCCCAGACGCGTCCTCACGCAATAGCCCGACTTGGGCTTCGAGGACTGCGGTCGCACGCGCGAGATGATCGGCATCTCGTGCAGGAATTCCGGATGGAATCAATGGGCAGATTTCTGCCCTGTCGCCGAAGCCATGAAGAGCCTTCCGGATTTCCACGATGGGGGCTTTTGTCAGCGCCAGAATTTCGAGGTTGCAGCTGAACGTGTTCATCGCTTCGAGCGAAATCGCCGGATTTGTCAGGACCAAGTCGACGATCAGCAACTCCGGGAGGTCCGCTATGGCCGAGAGCGGATCGCTTCCATGAAAGAAGGCCTCCGGATCCGGTGCGAGACGCACTGCAGTCAGCGTCCCGGAGAACTGGTCACCGGCGGCATTGCGCAACCTGTTCAGCCAATCGCCGCCAGGCGGAGCAGGAGCGGCGGGCATCTCGCTTTCGTCGATATCCATCGACCCGACGAGCCGGGCGATCATCTCGTCCGCGTCGGCCTCCGCAGCGGGAGGCGTCCCGCCATTCGCCTGCATCGCGTCCAGCCATCGCGACGTAAGATCGAGACAAGCCAGGCACTCGTTGAGGACGTTTGGAGCGACGGGCCTTGTCGAGGACCGTAAGAGCGCCAGAATGTCTTCGGCAGCATGCAGTGTTCTTGCCATGGCAGCGAATTCGACGATGCCGGCGGCACCCTTGAGCGTATGGAAAGCCCGGAATGCACCGTCCAGACTTTCTCTGTCACCGGGTTTCTCTTCGAGCGCCATCAAATCGTCGATCGCTTGGTTGATGAGCTCCCTCGATTCTAGGAGAAACTGCTCTACAAACTCGTTCATTGCGGAGCTCCGCAGAACACGGCTGCATATTCCGCCAGAACTTCCTGCTTGATTGGCTTTACGAGATAGTAGTTCGCGCCGGCGCGTCGCGCCGCCGCGATGTCCTGTATTCCGGCTTCCGTGCTGATCACCAGGACCGGTACGCCTGACACGGGAAGCGCCTTCGAGCGCAACTCGAGCAGAAACGTGATTCCGTCCATTTGCGGCATGTTGACGTCAACGATCGCGAGATCGAAGGGCTGCAACAACACCTTCTCCAGACCCTCTAGGCCATTGAGAGCTTCCTCCACGATGAAGCCACGCACTTCCAGGGCCGAGCGATAATATGTCCTGACGAGCGCGGCATCGTCGATGATGAGAATCCTTTTTTTGGAAGAGCCGTTCACGGGAGCAATTCCTCCGGCCTTCGATAAACGATCGCGCCTGAGTATCGGCAGACCTCGAACAGGGGCGAGATTCGACTCATCGACTCGGTATGCCCCAGACAGATGAAGCCGCCTGGGAGCAGGTTATCGTACAGGTTTTCCGCAGCGATGCGGCGTGATTCGTCGTCGAAGTAGATCAGTACGTTGCGGCAGAAAATCACATCGAACCTGCCCTGCGGCTTGGTTTCCCTGGTCTCAATCAGATTAACGCGGGAAAAGCGGACCGACTGGCGTAGGTCGTCTAGAATTTGCCATCGCTCGGCGTCCAGCCCATGAAAGTAACGGCCGATCAGTTCGGGCGACATTCTCATGAGCGCCCGTTTGCCGAAGATGCCTTCTCCCGCCGCTTGGAGAGCGCGGGTGTCGATGTCCGATCCCACGATCTCGATGTCGTAGGCGTCGACGTCCTTCCAGTTCTCCAGCAACCAGATTGCAATTGAATACGGTTCTTCTCCGGTCGAGCAGGGGACCGACCAGATCCGGATGGTGTCGCCGAGCCGCTTTGCTGCCACACGTTCCTTCAACAGATCCGCGCTGAGGCACGCAAGTTGGTGGTCTTCACGATAAAAGTAAGTCTCGTTGACGGTGAACGCGTTGATGAGATGCTCGACCTCGTCGCAAAGCTCGCTGCGGAGATAGGCGAAATAGGCCGCAAATGATTGGCTCGATGTTGCGTCTATTCGATCCAGAATTCGGCGTTCGACATAATATCGCTTCGTCTGCGTGAAAACCATGCCGGTCCGCCGATACAGAAATTCAGCGAGCTTCCGGTATTCGTCCTCGGTTATGTGAGGAGGTGCAGCAGACATTTGTCAGCGTGATCCGATGCGATCGCGCGCGACATTGATTGCAAATTGCAGAAACGGGTCGTCTGGAAAGCGGTCGGAACATCGTGCCAACACCGGCAGGCTCGTTGCATCGCCAGTCTCGGCCAAAACTTCGATAGCCGCCGCGCATACATTGGAGTTGAGCTCACGCTCGATCATATCTCCGAGCAGCCGGCTTGCGTCCTCAGTTGAAAGGCCGCGTGCAATCTCGCATGCGAGCAAGCGAACATCCGCGTCGGCATCACTCAATAGGCCAGGAAGATGCGTAGCCGCTGCAGCTGGCATGGCGCGGAGCGCATCAAGAACCGCGGTTCGCTGAGCCGCATCGTCGGAACGCAAGTAGGGCAGGGTAACCGCGGCGCTTTCCGGCGAGCCGATCCTGGCAAGGGCCGTCAGGATAGCCTCGCGGACTCGGGGTGCGCTCTCCTTTGACAGCGCTTCACTGAGCAATGGAAGCGCGTTTGGAAGCGCCGGAGCGTTTCGCGCCGCGGTCCATCGGTCCTCCAATGACCCGCCGAGAAGCATTTCGGAAACTCGCCGGTTGTCCAGTATGGGCTCTGTTGGGGATGACGGCTTCCGTACCAACGGCATCAGCTCACCAATTTCTTCAACTGCGCTGCAATCTTGTTGAGTGGCATAATGAAGTCGGCGCCTTTCGCCTTGACCAGTTCTCCGGGCATGCCCCAGACGACGGCCGTTTCCTCCGCTTCCGCGATGGTCTTGCCGCCGCCCGCATGGATCAGCGCCATTGCCTCTGCCCCGTCATTTCCCATGCCCGTCATGAGTACTCCGATCAACTGGCTCGCGGCCATATGGTTCAGTGCGCTCCGGACCAACCGGTCCGTGCTGGGGTGCCACGGATAGTCAGCCTGTGCGGGGGCGGCCATGGCGAGAAGGGCCGAGCCCCGCCTTGAGACGATGACGTCGGCGTCGCCGCGGCCGATGTAGACGTGCCCGGGCTGGATCGCGATCGGATCGCGCACTTCCTGAACGCGAAGTGCGCTCATTCCGTCCAGGCGGCGCGCCAATGGCCCAGTGAAGGTGGCCGGCATATGTTGGGCAACCAGGATTGGCCACGGAAAGGACGGGGGAAGGCCCGAGAGCAGGGCCTCCAATGCCGGGGGGCCTCCGGTCGACGTTCCGACCAGCACCAGACCTTCGCCTTTGCGGATTGGCTTAGCTTTTCTGCCTGGTGACGACGCGGGGGGGCGGGCGCCTTCGCCGATCCGGAAGCGGACCCTGTCGCGGAGCCTCAAGCTGGATTTCAGGCGGGCCCCCGCGGCAGCCCGGACTTTCTCGATCAGCATGCGGCCGACATCGTCAAACCGGAGAGAAACCGCGCCGGTGGGCTTCGCCACGAAGTCGACCGCGCCGAGCCGCAACGCCTCGAGCGTGGCGTCAGCCCCTGCCTCCGTCATCGACGACACCATGACGACCGGGCAGGGCGTTTCGACCATGATCCTGTCGAGGCAGGCGAGGCCGTCCATCACTGGCATGTGAACGTCTAGCGTCACCACGTCGGGCCGAAAGCTCGCAATCGCGGCAAGCGCCTCACGCCCGTTTCGGGCGAAGCCGACCTCGAAATCGGCCTCTCTCGAAAACGCCTGGCCGATCAATTTCCGGACGAGCGCGGAATCGTCGACGACAAGGACTTTGATCACGGCTTCGTCTGCCGGCTCTCTTTGCTGAGGGCTTCCTTGTTGAAGGAATCCAGTAGGCCTCGTTCGGTCCGGGTCAATAACTCGGCAGGGTCGAGCAGCAGGACGATCCGGCCTGACGCCTCGAGATTGATGACCGACTGCACGACGCCAAGTGCATCCCCGGTCAGATCGGGGGAGGGCTTGATCGATTCAGGCGCGCAACGCAGGACCTCCTGGACGCTGTCGACGATCAGTCCGGCGCGATGTTGCTTGGTCCGAACCACAATCAGCCGCCGGTTCTCTCCCGCAATGGTTGCGGTCATGTCAAAGCGGCGTCGTTGATCGACAACTGGAAGGACTTCACCCCGAAGATTGACAACGCCTTCAAGGAACTTTGGCGTTTTCGGAAGACGGGTCATGCGATCCGGCACTCTTGCGACTTCCTCTACTGCTTCGATCGGTAACGCGAACTCACCGCCGTCGAGCCGGAAGACCAGAAACTGTAACTCGTCGGCCTTCGCCTCGCTGTGACTGTCCTCGGCCTTCGCTTTCATGGTTGCATCGCCCTGCATAAGCTTTTGCATGACGTCCTCGCGAAATAAGCGCTCCGGCGCCAGAATCGAAACGAGTCTGCCTTGCGCTGCACGATAGATTTCCTTGATTTCCGCTTCCCCGCCGGCCCGGGCAGCGAGAACGGGAGGCGCCGGTTCGACCCGGCTCGGATCGACCGAAAGAACTGCGTGGCTGCGATCGGCGACAAATCCGACCACAACGTCGCCGATGGCGACGATCAGCACCTTCTCTCGCGAAAGGACAGCCGATGGCAGCCCTAGAAGCCGCCGCAACGATAGCAATGGTAACAACCCGTCCCGGTAGGGCATGACGCCACGCACCGCCTCGTCGCTCCCGGGAACGGATGTAAAGGTCTCGGGCGCAGTAACGATCTCCCGCACCGCTTCGAGCGGAAGCGCATACTCCTGGCCGGCGACCTCGAACGTGACCAGACGCTGCCGGATGGTCTCGACCGCGGCATTGCGCACGGTTGCCGCTAGAACCGCCGTCGCCTGCGATTGCCGTTTTGGTGCGCTCTGGGCGAAGCCGCGGCGCAGCAATTCGGCGACGTCCAAAATCTTGGTGACGTGAGCGCCGCTGTCGAAAACCCCCGTCAGATGTTCGCCGGCTTCGGACGCCACCTCGGCCTCCGCCGTCTTGACCTGTCCAGGCATAACTTGAACCAGCTTCGCGATCTCGTCCACCGCCAACGCGACGGGCGATGCGCCAGCAAGGACGATCAGGCGGGTGGTCTGTGTCGAGGTGGTTTCCTCCCGTCCCAGAAGCGCCCGGACGCTCGCCACGGGGAGCACCGCGCCGCGATGGTTGGCGAGACCCATGAGGCTCCGGGGTGCCTGCGGGATCCGCGCGAGAGGCAGCATCCGGGTCACTTCCGACACCAGCGCGGCGGGTAGGGCGTAGAAACGACCCTCGCTCTTGAACGTAAGAAAACGTTCGTCGGTCAACTCTCTGGTTTCGACGATGTCAGCCATTCTGCTTCGTCATTGCCTCAGACAAGGATGCAATTTCTTCGATCGCGGCGGCAAGGTCGTCCGCACCCTGAGCCTGCTCGGCGGATGCCGTCGCGGCCTGCCGCGAGGCTGTGCTTGCTTCCTCCGCGGCGGACGCGATCTGTCGGGCTGCGGCCGCGGTCTCTCCCGCCGCGGTCAAGATTGCGCTGGCGCCTTGCTGGATGAGCTTGTTGGCATTTCCCAATGCTGCGAACTCGCCGGTGGCATCTTCGAGCGCCTTGATGACCGACCTATTGTTCTGAACTTCGACTTCTCCGGCGGCGATGATCTGTTCGAGATCGCGCCGAAGCAGCGCGATATGATCAAGAATGCCGCGTACTGTATCCTTGATGCGTTCGACGCTTTCCGACGCCTCGCGGGCGAGGGAGCGGATATCGTTCGACACAAGGGCAAAGCCACGACCAGCTTCGCCGGCGCGCGCTGCTTCCACGGATCCACTCACAGCAAGCATGTTGGTCTGGATATTGACCAAGGCGATCGCATCGACGATCTTCTCGATCTTGCGGCCGATCGCTTCGAGGGAGATGATTGTTTCGAGGCTCGCACGGGTCTTGTCGAGGGCCTTGGCTACACCTTCGATCAGGCCTTCGACAGCCTTGCGGCCATCCGCGAGCGACTTGACCATGGTCGCGATACGGTCGGTAGCCAGTCGCCCCTTCTCCTGCGCGACGCGCGCGCTCTTCTCGATTTGGGCCAGCGCAGCCGAAGTCTGCTGGGCTGCCGCAGCCTGCTGTTGCGATCCGCGATTTATTTGTTCGACCGCGGTCGAGATCTGACTAGCTGCGCTGGAAAGCTCCTGAATCGTCGCCGAAAGCTGCTCCGCCATGCTGGCGATCTGCTCGGCCGCAGAAGTGCCGGCGCTCCCGGCGCGAAGACTTTCCGAGATGGACGCCAGGGATTGGGCGGCCGCCTGACCCTGATCCAGCGATTGAGCCTGTTGACGGATGGCCGACTGGGCCTCGTTTGCAGCGGAGGCCTGCTCCTCGGCCGCTCCAGCAACGAGTTCGGCACCTTTTTGTGCCTCCTGGATGGCCCGTTCGGCTTCGATGGCTGCCGTGAGGGTCTCCTCGCTGCCGTCGGCGAGCTCAATCATCCCGGCCCTCAGCCTGCCCAAAATTTCGACGACAGACTGCCCCGTCTTGGCATGCTCGACGGCCATATCCGCCGCCGCTTTGACCGTTCCGGCCGTCTCGCGAACGTTCGACTGGATGTCCTCCGCCAGTCCCTGCACTTCAATGGCGCTCTTGTCCGAAACCTCGGCGAGGGCTCTGACCTCTTCGGCGACGACGGCAAAACCGCGCCCGTGATCGCCGGCACGTGCGGCTTCGATGGCAGCGTTGAGAGCAAGCAGGTTCGTTTGATCTGAAATTCGGCTCACCGCGCCGGTGATTTCGCTCACATCCTTCGCCCGACGTTCAAGTTCGCGGATAATCGCGCTCGAGGAGACCTGCCGTTCGGAATTTCGCTCGATGGATTGAATGGACGCGCCGATCTGCGCAGCGGTTTCGGCGAGCAGAACCTGGGCGGTTTCCGTCCTGCGCCGGGAATTGTCGGCTTCTCCGCGGGCCGTTGTCAGGTTGGCTGTAACCTGCCTGATTGCCGCCAACTGCTCCTGGGAAGCGCCCGCTGCCTCGTCAGCACCCGCCGCAATCTGCTCCATGGAGCGCCGAAGTTCTTCCGCGGCCGCCGAGGCTTCCGAAAGGCCGCTGGATAGTTCTTCCGTGGCGGCGGCCACCCTCTCGGACACCTTGTCCTTGCCTAAGGCTTTCCCGGCCCTGGTCCTCCGGGGTGCCGGGGGCTGCGCGGCCACCGCGGCGCGCTGACCTTCGGCCGGGCGCCGGGCCTTTGTTGCCGAACCTACTATTTTAGACGTCTTTACAAGGGCCATATGGAATCTCGATTGAACGGGCGCCGGGCTCACGAGACGGACCATACGCCATATTTGCGCAGATTGGGTATTGCTCCGACGCGCCGCGTGGGCTGTAGGGATGGCGGGTGAATGCCCCATCGGCAGTGGTGGGATATGGACTAGTCGGCTGAGTGCGCCCGAGCGGCGACCGCCCTAGGCTTGCGGGACACGGACGCAAGAAGAGCTGCGCGCGCACCGATCCACGGCGGCAAGTTCGGCCTCACAACTTGCCTGTTGGTCTGCCAGGCAGGCTAAGCCTCACTCAATGGGAGCGCCGGACTTCGGTCGAAAGCCCGGCAATCGCAACGAACCCGATTGGTAAACCCTGGCCGTGCTATGCTGCAAGGTCGTGTTCGGCCTCGACATTAACCAGGGTCTTAGCGAGCTTGGTGAGGGCCGAATCCGTGGCTTGCTCCTCGTCTAGCGTCGCCTGCAGAAGCTTGGCAGCATCCGGCATCCCGAGCTCTTCTGCCCAGGTCCGCAACGTACCATAACGCGACATCTCGTAATGCTCGACGGCCTGGGCCGCCGCCAGCAAACCGGCGTCGAGTGCGGGCATTCCCTTGAAGTCTTTCATGATCTCGGCACCTTCTTCGGTGATGCCGTTGATGGCGGCGCAGGTCTTTCCGCGTGCCGGCTTGCCAATGATCTTGAAGATCCGATTGAGCCGTTTGATCTGGCCCTCTGTTTCTCGCAGATGCTTGGTGAAGGCCTTCTGCAGGTCCTTCGACTGTGCCGCCTTCGCCATCTTCGGGAGCGTTTTGACGATCTTGTTCTCGGCGAAATAGATGTCCTTCAGCGTTTCGTGAAAAAGGTCGCTCAGCAGCATTGGCTTTTTGGCCATGGGGTTACCTTGTAGTGAGAAGGGAGAGGCGTGGCGCCTGCGTTATCAGTCATGATGCTCATCTGACGTTGCAATGAGATGAGTTAGCGTGCCACGACAATGGGCAGCTATGTCAATGGTTCCTCTGCGAACCTCCTGTCACCGGTCTCCACGCAGTTTGCGGAGCGCATCGATTAAGCCGGCTCACATCTCGCCTGCTCAGCGCGCAAGAGACAAAAGCGTATTGATTTGATTGCAGCGTGTTTGCCGTCGGGCCCGCGATCCATTCCAGTCTGTCCTGCGGCGGTTCAAGTGCTGCTTCCGTTCCGACTTCACGTTTCCGCTTGCAGCCAGAGGACGATTTCCGAATAGCTTGTCTTGCCGCTCTCCTCCCAAAGCTCGTAGGCTCGCTGTCGACGCTTGTTCAGGCCGCGCATCGCGGACTCCTTTTCTAGGGCATCTTGACGTTGGGTTCGCGTCCCCAGACGCGGAGCTTGGCAAGACCGTCGACAAACGATTTGACGTCCTTAGCGTTTTTTAAGGCGATGCAACCTTCATCGAAATCATCAGCGGCGATACCTGCTTTCCCGAACAACGGCAGCGCAGAGCGGGCGTAGCCGATGAACTTGCAATGAGCAAAGGCGTCGGCGACAAAATCTCGTGCAGAAGACTCCTGCAGCAGATCCTCCATGGCCGCCTCAGCCGGCAGCAGGGCAACCGCGTCGTATAGCACCGATGGTCCGCCATCGATCATTTGATCGGCGTTAATCCAGCTGCCGTCGCTCGCCTCGACACCAGTGACCACTGGCGCGATGATCTCGTACGTCGCTCCGGCCTTGTCGAGAGCAGCCTTTAATGCCCGAAGCAGGCTGGCATCCGTTCCGCCGGAAACGAGGATACCCAGGTTTCGGCCCTCGAAGCACTCGGGTCCATTTTCGACGATGCTCAGCGCCGGGGAGGGATCAAGATCGTGCCGGGTCGGTACGGCTGCGTCCGCTGGCTTCGGCATCTTCTGCAATCCGAGCTTGCTGGCGACTTTCTTGGCAAGCGTCTCGTCGATGTTCAGGAGATGCGAGACCATTCGCTCTCGGATTGCGGGTGTTTTGACCTTGCTGAGTTCGAACGCCAAAGCCGCGGCGATATGGGTCTGCTCGCCCACGGTCTGGCTGATGAAGAACTGGCGGGCCTGGCTATAATGGTCCGCGAAACTCTCGGCGCGCAATCGACGTTTGGGGCCATGCTCTACGTCGGCGAATGACGTGAAGCCGTGCTGAGGTGACTCTCGCGGGCCTTCGCCGAAGGAATTCGGCTGGTAGTTGGCGCGCCCGACCGGATTGCGCATGGCCATGTGCCCATCCTGTTGGAAGTGAGCGAACGGGCATTTGGGCGCATTGATCGGAATGTGCGTGAAGTTCGCGCTTCCCAGACGCTTGAGCTGGGTGTCGAGGTACGAGAAATTGCGTCCCTGTAGCAGCGGATCGTTGGAGAAGTCGATTCCCGGCGGAATGTTTTGGGTCATGAAGGCGACCTGTTCGGTCTCCATGAAGAAATTGTCGGGCATGCGGTCGAGCACCAACCGACCAACCGGGACGGGAGGCAACATTTCCTCTGGTATGAGCTTAGTCGGATCAAGCACATCGAACTCGAAGGAATCTGCGAACGCTTGATCGAACATTTGCAGTTGAAGCTCCCATTCCGGGAAGTTGCCGCTTTTGATTGCCGTCCAGAGATCTCGCCGGTGGAAGTCTGGATCGGCGCCGTTGATTTTGACGGCTTCGTTCCAGACCACCGACTGCATGCCCAATTTGGGCTTCCAATGGAATTTGACGAAGGTGGACTCGTTCTTCGCATTCAACAGTCGGAAGGTGTGGACGCCAAAACCTTCCATGAAGCGAAACGAGCGCGGGATGGCCCGGTCGGACATCACCCACATGATCATGTGCATGCTCTCGGGGGTGAGACTGATAAAATCCCAAAAGTTATCGTGCGCCGATTGCGCTTGCGGAAACGCGCAGTCGGGTTCTTCCTTGACCGCATGAATTAGGTCGGGGAACTTGATGGCATCCTGGATGAAGAAAACCGGCATGTTGTTGCCGACGATGTCCCAATTACCTTCCTGTGTGTAGAGCTTCACGGCGAAGCCCCGGACGTCCCGGGCTAGGTCGACAGAACCCTTACTTCCAGCAACGGTCGAAAACCGGACGAACGCAGGCGTCATTTCGCCGGCGCGCTGGAATAGATCAGCCTTGGTGTACTTTGTTAGCGGCTTGAATGTCTCGAAGTAGCCGTGCGCCGCATAGCCACGCGCATGCACCACTCGTTCGGGAATCCGTTCGTGGTCGAAGTGGAAGATCTTCTCCCGAAAGTGAAAATCCTCTATCAGCGTCGGGCCGCGCGGACCAGTCTTCAGGGAGTTTTGATCGTCGGAAACAGGGCCACCTTGCGCGGTCGTGAGCGCAGGGGTCTTGCCTGATGCGAATTGGTGAAGTTCACCTCCTTCACCACGGTCGAGCTTTTGATCGTGGATCGTTGCCGTCCCGCTGGATTCGTGGGTTGCTTTCGTTGTCTTCGCCATTGTTTGGTTTTCCGGAGCCGGAGCTGAGGAACCTCTAATTCCGGCGAGACGCGCTACGTTCCTATTTCGACCACGTGTCCTTCTTGGTGTTGGTTGCAAATCGCCTCGTCTATCGCCGGACGTTTGTGTCGTCGGGCCGTCGTCCCGTGGCTCACCGTGCCTTGGAAACTGCGATCCTCTGGCTGATGACCTGGCACTGCCTGTCCGATGTCAGAAAGGCGATATCGGATGCGTCGCGGCCGCTCGCGATGCGGACGATGCCCTCGATCGGCGCCAGCCGGGTCGGATCGATGAGCCACCAGCAATTCTCAAGGTAGACCTCGAAGATGGCGTGAAAATCCGGCGGGTCGAGTTGCAGCGCGTAAGCGCTCACGGCCCGGGCCGGGATGCCCAAAGCCCTGGCCAATGTGATCCCTAGATGGGTAAAGTCACGGCAGACCCCAGCCCGGTCCACGAAGGTCCTCTCGGCCGTCGTTTCGGCATTGCTGACGCCGGCAACGTAATCGACGTTGCCATTGATCCACTCAAGAATTGCCATAATCCGGCTTACCCCGTCGCCCGCGTCGCCGAACTCACGTTGTGCGAACCGCATGAACTTGTCGGACGGGCAGAAGCGGCTTGGGAGCAGAAACGGGAGGACGTCGCTTGGCAGGTCGGACCATACACGCTGACGACCCGACCGAGGAAGCAATTGCCGGAGGTTGTTCTCGACGACCGCAACGTAGCTGATCGTCACCTCACCGGAGAGCGAGGCGCGAATCCGGCGGTCCCCGTGAGAGGTGATGTCGGAAAGGATTCGCGCCGTCGGCTGAACGCGAAACGATTCCGATAGGATGGCCTGATCGCTGGTGCTCGCGGCCTCGATGTTGGCGATGATTTGGGTATCCTGGACAAAATTGTAAACGAGTTCGGCTTCGATCGACAGCTTCATCGTATCCTCTATGTCCTGTATTGGACTGCGTGCTCTGCAAGACGCGAGCCGTTATCGTTGTTCCATCGGGCCATGCCGTCGGAGGTAGGAGCAGCATCTGAGTGCAACAGAATCCAAAGCAGCTCTTCGGATATAGATTTCCGCACTCGGGGCAGGGGCTCCAAAAGCCCTTAGCAAAGTTCCTCTAAAGCAAATCCGGAGGTCAGCATTGTGGGGCCGGACAAAAACCGCGACAGTTTGGCACGCCGCTCAACTGGTCCTCCTGATGCGCGCCGCGTTTTCGCTATGCGTCCCTCGCCGCGCTCGGCGGCACTGTTCAGGGATACGACCATCGGAGTGCTGCCTAATCCGTCGAAAAGGAGGGCGCGGAGTTCGCCTTTACCTAGATCGGCGAAGGGCTGGATATGAAAGTCAGTTCCGTCTACGAAGACCGCGTCTCTGTAAAATTCTTCTCGTCGTCAACGGCATTGAAGCCATTCCGACAACGCGGCTTAACGAGATGATTTGGTTTGAAGAAACGCTGCAACGAGTTGGCCTTGCAGATGGGCCGCCAGCTGGCGGCCGATACCTCCTCCCGCAAAATGCAGCTATGTCTTCACCAACCCATCGCTCGATCCAGCCTGCAATATGTGCAGAATGGGCCCGATGGTGTCACCTCCGACAGGATTTAAGCGCTCATGTCCGAATGGCTCGCCTCTGCGCTTGATTACATCCCTATCTGGGTCGATTATCAGCGGGAATTGTCCGATCAGCCAGGTGTCTCGCTAGCCGTCGCTTACAAGGGTCAGGTGCTGCTTGAGCATGCCAGCGGTATGGCTGATCTCGCAACCCGGGAACTGCTCACCTCTCGTCATCGTTTTCGCGTCGCCTCGCACTCGAAGACGTTCACGGCGGCTGGTATCATGTTGTTGCGCGAGCGCGACAAAATCCGGCTTGACGACCGGCTCGGTGCGTACGTCGCAGACCTCACTCCAGAGGTTGCTGATGTCACCATTTCCCAATTGCTCTCGCATGCGGCCGGTCTAACCCGCGATGGGACCGACAGCGGTCAGTTTTTGGATCGCCGGCCGTTCCTGAGCGAGGCTGAGTTTCGCGCTGACCTTTCAGTGTCGCAGCCCCTCGAGGCCGGGGTCACGTTCAAATACTCCAATCATGGCTTCGCTTTGCTGGGTAAGATCATCGAGAAGGTGACCGGCGAGCCATATGGCCGGTGGATCTACGATCAGGTCGTCGCCCCAGCCGGCCTTACGGAGACAACACCTGACTTCGATCCGATCGTGTGTCGCCCATTTGCCCGTGGCCACTCGACCCGCTACCCCTATGGCCAGCGTTTCGTTATCCCCGGCGACAATGTGACGAACGATATGGCCTCGGCGACGGGCTTTACGGCATCCGCTGGCGACCTGGTGCGGTTTATCGGCCAGCTTTCTCCCGCCGTCGGATCGAGCATTCTGAAGGCGACAAGCCGTCGCGAGATGACGCGACGTCACTGGCGCGATGCCCACTCGCAACTGGAGCGCTACTACGGCCTGGGCACGATTTCCGGTCCGCCTGGGCCTTGGAGTTGGGTAGGTCATGCCGGTGGTTTCCAGGGAACGTTGACGCGCACGGTTGTTCTGCCTGAGCAGGATATCGCGATCAGCATCCTCACCAACGCCATAGACGGTCTCGCAAACGTCTGGTTCGAAAGTGTTATCCACATCCTGAAGACCATTCACGATCTCGGCGCCCCAGGTCCGGCAACCGCTGACTGGCGTGGCCGCTGGTGGACGTTGTGGGGCCCAATGGATTTGGTGCCTGGCAAAGATAAGGTGCTGGTTGCAACGCCCGGCCAATTGTCTCCCTTCTTCGATGCGACCGAACTTCGACCGACTGGCATCGACGAGGCCGTGGTGGCCAAAGCGCAGGCATTCGGCGATCTCGGCGAGGCCTGTCGCTTGATTCGCGGCGCTGCCGGCACCATCGAGGGAGTTCAAATCGGCAGCAAGCGGCTGGTGACCGAAGACATGATCAAGTCCGAAGTCCAACATCGATACCAGCCCAGCACCCCTGTAATCTAAACAGCTTTGGCCTTCGGTTGCCTTCCCGAACATACTCCGACTCTCTCGGGAGGGACGGTAGGATCCTGTTGGTCTGAAATGCCACCAGGCACCAATTACCTTGTTGCGCCGGCGCATCAACTGTCGAGCGATGCATTGACGCCGATAGAATTCCTTTTGACTGATCGCGGACGGCCCGTTTTGCTGTGCAGATTATGTTTGACGCAGCAGTTTCAGTACTTTTGATTTTGAGTGTTGGCATCCTCGTCGCTCACGCGATCGATGCGTTCAGATCGTGACATCAGGCAGCGATCTGCACTTTCGCGCCCAATAGATAGCGCTGGCGTCATTGGGAAAAAGTAGCAATTTTTCAGCGCGATTCACACACGTTATTTCCGGAACCTCAATCCGCCCCGATCATCCGAAACTTGGGCAGACTGTTTCATTTCGTATTTTTACAGGCCCAGCACGGCCGTTGAATTTCGCGGCAATCGGCGGTCTGCGACAGCATAGGAAGTAGGCCTCAGCGTTGTTACCCAACGCTGAGGCCGCTTTCGTTGCACGCGAAGCTGATCAACTGGGAGCAGGAACGAAGCGTATCCGGTGATGGTTGTAGTATGTCCGGTGTTAGGCAACGCCGGAGATGACCACAGTGTAAACTTGGCCCTCGGCGTGTTCCCCCTCGCCGGGGCCGCTTCTTCGGGCAAGTCGGATGGAGAGCCGTCCATGCATGATGATTACGAAATCTTTTGCGATGCGGAGCTTTGGTTAGCCGCTGGGGTGAGCTGCGCGCCGGCGTTTCTAATCGCGGCGGTGATGATAGCATCGCTCATTCAGCCGCAATTCCCGGGCTGAATAACAAGCGCGGTCGGGTCTATAACCCCAGGGCAACCACGATGGCGGGTTCATGGTTGAGATCCCTGTTCGCCCGCAATGCCATCTGGCTGCGCTTGAAGGGGACGAGCTGGCGTAAGCATTCCTTGCACCGCATGTAGCGCTTAATCAGTTCTCGTGAGCCAGGGTGGCGATTAACCGGAGGAGTGCCTGCTGCTCTGGTCCACCCTTGGCGTGAGCGAGGAGGTCCGAAATCTCTATTCGGTTGAAGGCGCCGCCCGAAGCAAGATTGGCCTCATGCAAGACGAAAACGCGTCCGTCTTCTTCGCTGCAAAGCGTCCAGCGATCTCCATTCGAGCTTTGGTAAAGTTCACGTTGACCGGGCATAATGATGCCACCAAAGGATTTGTTTTCGGCAGACGGCGCAGCCGTCGTTTGAGCGCGCGCCGCTGAGTTAATTCGATCAGATCGGCACGCCGTAGTAGTCGTTCACCGAGCGACCGATCGCCGGATCACTCCAATTCCAGCCGGCCTCATCGCGATACTTGGGCGCGCCCTGGAGTTGGCTTTCGGTAATGCCGGTGACATAGCCGCCGAGGTTAGTGTCGTACTTCAACGATTGCCACGGGAGAGGATAGTGGTCATCCCCAATGCCAAGGAAGCCCCCAAAGCCGAGAACGGCGTATGAAACCTTGCCGCTCACCTTGTCGATCATCAGCCGTTCGATGCTGCCGATCTTGTTGCTGTCAGCTCCGTAAACGGCCGTGCCCTCGACTTTGTCGCTTCCAATCAGATTACCAGTTTCTTTGCTATCCAACGCCATGGTGCTCCTCCAATGCGATTAGTTTAGAAAACCAATCATGATGATCGTTGATGGTTCCTACGGCGGCGGAGTCGCAAAGAGCAAAGGCTTGGCATTTGTCCCCGATGATCGTGTTGCGCCGACATACAGCCAAAGAAGCGGCCCCAGTAGCGATGTGCACGCGCTCGGGCCGGTGGGGCAACCCAACCGCCAATCGGCGCGTTTCTATTTCCTGATTCCGCGAAACCCGAGCGCCCGACGTCTTCATAGCCACCGAGGCAAAACCGGCTCGTTTTCGTCACCGGGGACGTGTGCTGTCCCATTGATCATTAAGTTGCTTCCGCTCAAAGTCTGCAGGTTACGGCAGCGGCTCATACGGCTGTTATGGCTGCCCAGTCCTCCCGACGAGCCGTAAACCTGACCCGTTGCGAAGCTTGCATCGGCGGCCGCCAATTGGACGTAAATCGAGCCCAGTTCTGCCGGTTGGCCAGGCCTGCCAAGTGGGGTATGGCCGCCAAATTTCTCGAGCTTCTCCATAGACGCTCCGCCGGAGACTTGCAGTGGGGTCCAGATCGGGCCAGGCGCCACACCATTCACTCGAATTCCTTTCGGGCCGAGCTGTTTAGCCAACGACTTCACGTAGTTCATCGTCGCGGCCTTGGTTTGGGCGTAGTCATAAAGTTCAGGCGAGGGGTCGTAAGCTTGCTCCGAGGTCGTCCCGATAATGCATGCGCCGGGCTGGAGATGGGGTAGCGCCGCTTTGATGATCCAGAACGGCGCGTAGATATTGGTCTTCATAGTCGCGTCGAAATCGTCCGACGAGATGTCTACAATAGAATCGTGCGACTGCTGTCGGGCGGCGTTACTGACGACAATATCGAGACCACCCAGCCCATCGACGGCACGAGTGACTAGTTCCTGGCAGAATGCCTCGTTTCTGATGTCCCCAGGGATCGCGAGCCCGTGGCGTCCTGCTGCTTTGATCAGCGCGATCACGTCCCGCGCGTCCGCCTCCTCCGTAGGGAAGTAGTTGATCGCGACATCGGCACCTTCGCGTGCGAAGGCGATTGCCGCAGCCCGGCCCATGCCGGAATCGCCGCCGGTGATCAATGCCTTCCGGCCTACCAGCCGCGCGGATCCTTTATAGCTTGTTTCGCCATGGTCGGGACGGGGGCTCCATCTCGCCCGCAAGTCCGGGCCACGGTTGCGACTGCTTCTTGAACGGCGGTTTCGGGTAGAGATCGGTCGGATTGGTCAAGATTTGCTGTTTCATTTGTCGTTTCCCTGGGCGGTCGCGGAGACACACGAGGCAACAGCGATACATCCGCCGGGCCCATGATGTACCGGGTAGGCACCGCTGATCTCCGTGCGAATAGGCAACATGCGAAGATTGACTTCGTTGCAAGTTTGCGTGCATCGCGTGCGCCCCCACAGCCGATACGGTCGCTCAAACAGGCGCCATCGAAGTTTGAAGAAAGCTCAACAGAACCTCGCGGCCACTCACATCAGCGAATGCCCTGGCTTAGGAACTTTGCCTTCTCGGCCAGATTGTCAAGCTAGAGCGGAGGAGGCGTGCATGAACCAGTTGATCTATCTGGTGGGGCTAATTGTGGTTATTCTTGCGGTGCTATCGTTCTTTGGATTGCGGTAGGTGCATCATGGACACCGGGCGAAGTGCTGCTGACGTCCTCGACGATAAGGGCGGCTTGCGACTGCAATGGAGTCCGATTTTCGCGGGCGCGCTCACCGCTTCGGCCTTGTCGCTGATCTTGATCAGCTTCGGAGCAGCAGTTGGATTGGGTGTGAGTTCGAGCTCGCCCTCATGGCGTGATGCATCCGCCGCGCTCGCGCTGCTATCCGGGCTGTTTCTGATCCTTCAAGCCCTTGTGAGCTTTGTCGTCGGCGGCTACATCGCCGGCCGAACGCAACGTGTGATTGGCGCGATACCGGCCGACGTGGTCGATAGCAACGACGGACTCCACGGGCTGACCGCCTGGGCGCTTGCCGTTATCGTGGGCGGGACAATCATCGCGCTGGTCGGCTTGTCGACCGCTCGCCCGGTGGTCCAGAGCCGGCCTGTTGCGACGGCTGCGGAGCAGCTGCTGAGCGCTGAGCTCGATCACCTGTATCGGTCGGTGCGGCGTCCGGCCAATCTCGACATTGGTTACGATCGGGCCGAGGCGGGCCGTATCCTGCTGACCAGCTCTGGCCACAGCGGCGTCAGCACCGAAGATCGAAGCTATCTGATCCAGCAGATCGCGGCAGCGACCGGTTTGCCCGCCGCCGAGGCCGAGAAGCGCGTCGACAGCGTCGTCGGTGATGCTAGAACCGCCATCCAGCGATCGCGGCGGAGCTCGGTAATCCTCGCATTCTCGGTTGCGGCGGCGCTGTTGTTCGGCGCGGTCGCAGCCTGGGCCGCAGCCTGTGCGGGCGGCCGGCACCGCGACGGCGCGACGCTGCCGGAGTGGATGGGCGGCAGGCCAACGACCCCTGTGCCGGTGGTCTGATGCAAGGGCGAACGTGCTACGATGGGAGACGATGATGGCAATGATCTTGGTCATGGACCACACCGGCGACACAAGGCAATCTTTCGATCCCGAGGACAGCGAGCAACTGGCCTGGGCGAATGCACGCTTCGCGGAGCTGACGTCGGACGGCTACACCGCCGCAGTGCGGAGATCCTCCGGCGAAGCGGCGCTCGTCCGCACGCTGGATCCGACCGCCCAGGAAACATTGTTCTATCCCCGGCTGGTGGGCGGCTGACGCCGTGATCGCCCGTCTGCGCGCCGTGTCTCTGCTGTCAGTGCTGCAGCACGCCGTCGGCACGCTGCGTGCGACGCTGGTCGCGACCCGGGAGCGTTGGCAGGCTTATGAACGAAGGGAGACGCGCGGGCTGGCGCTGCTGGCCGCATGGCTCTCGCCGGAGCAGCAATCGCAATTTGAAAAGCACAATCGCTTCGACGTCATCGGCTCGGAGTCCGGCAAGCGTTATCGGATTTGCTATGGTACGTCGACTAATGTCTATGAAATGGACGGCCGCGACCGCGTGGTCCTCGGCTGGTGCTTCCGGCCTGTCGGTTCGCTGGTGGCGGGCGACGTGATGCTTGCCCAAAAGATCGCATTGGAGACCGACGAGCGCGCGACGCTGATGGTGGCGCGGCCATTTCCGAGTTCCCTGCCGCCACGCGCGATACTCCCTCCAGCCCGGTAAGCCCTCGGTCCGCTCGCCGTGCCCGCTATCGGGAACGCGACTTTCCCTGGCGCGTTTGCCTTGCTGCCGGCGGCCATGTTGGCCGCCTTCGCCGTAGGGGGACCCATGGCGCTCAATTTTGAAACCCTCAAGGCGACGCTGGTCCTCTATGGACTCAATGCGATCTTTGCCGTTCTGCTGCTGGTTCTTGGATGGTACGCTTCAGCCATCGCTCAGCGATTTGTCCTGCGCGTGCTCACGGCCACGCACCGTGTCGACGCCTTGGTCACGGTGTTCCTCTCCAGCCTTGCGCGCTATGCGGTGCTTGCCGTGGTCGGCATCGCCGTGCCGCAGCTTTTCGGCATTCAGACGGCGAGCCTGGTTGCGGTGCTCGGCGCTACGTCGCTGGCCATCGGGCTGGCCTTGCAGGGAACGTTGTCCAACCTAGCCGCTGGCGTGATGCTTCTGTTGTTTAGGCCGTTTCGGCTCAACGACGACGTCGAGGTTGCCGGCAAGGCCGGTAAGGTGCAATCCTTGTCGCTGTTCATGACCGAACTCATCACGTCCGACAACACCCAGATCCTGCTGCCCAATGGTTCGGTATGGGGCAGCGCCATCATCAATCACAGCACCCATCCCAGCACCGGTGATGTGAAGGTGTCCTTCCCGGTCCGCGCGGTCAGGCCGATCGGGCACATCGGCGAGCAGATTTTGAAGCATTTGCGCGAGGACTCGCGAATCGAGGCGCGACCCGCGCCCGAAGTGCACGTCTCGAAAGTGGTGGACATCTCCGATGCCGCGCATCCGATCGTCGAACTGACGGTCAGTGCAAAGGCGAAGCCTGCCGACGCGGACGCCGTGAAGCATCGGCTCCTGGACCTCGTCACCACAATGCTCAGCGACGCAGGCGCCACGCTGCCGGAGCGGTCACGCGTGGCGGGGTAGGGAACGTCGTTCACCCTGCCGGGTTGTCCGATGCCGACTAGCAGTGGACACCGCCATGCGCGCCAACGCTCGACCGTCACTCAGCCTGATCGCCCAATCTTACCTCGCGGACTTACGACAATGGATCGAGCGTCTGGTGACCGGCTACGCGCTGGCATGCGGCTTCATGCTCGTCGGCGCAGTGTCGCTTCTGGTGGCAATCGGGATCGGGGGTGCCGCGGCCTTCCATGCTATCGACCTTCGTTACGGCATTTGGATCGCCTATGCCGCGATCGGGGGTGTCTTTCTCCTCCTCGGGCTGCTGGGGCTGGGGACGGGCCGCGGGCTGCTCGCGCGTCCAGCGCCGGCGGCCCCGCGGTCAGGCCAGCAAGCCGACATGCTCAAGCGAGCGGTCGCAGTGCCCGTGGCGGCGCGCCTGATCGCCACCTCCCGATCGGGAGCAGGGGTAAACGCCGATCCCACGACCCAGGTATTGGCCGCCGGGGCTGCCGTGATGCTTATCGGCTGGTTTGCCGTTTCGCGTTTCAAGCGTCCGCGCGACGTTATTCAGGACTAGCGATGGCTCCGCGCTCGAATTGGCCGAACGACCTGCTGCTCGCTGGCGCAACCGCGCTGGCGACTTTGGCGATCTATCGCCACGTATCACGATCGGGGACACCATCCGTCCCAGGGCGGCGGGCGGAACCCGTGCTCGCCGAAGCGCAAGATCGTGGACGGCAGGCTCACACGCCGCTTCAGATTCCCGCCGCCGGCTGGAAGGACATTCTGCTGCGTACCTATCAGCAGATCGACGAGGACCGGCTGTTGGCGACCGCCGCCGGCGTCGTGTTCTACGGGCTGCTCGCGATCTTTCCGGCCATCACGGCGCTGGTCTCAAGTTACGGCCTGTTCGCCGATCCGTCCACGATCGCATCCAATCTGCAAAGCCTGGCGCTGATGCTGCCCGAAGGTTCATTTGTCATCGTCCAGGACCAGATCGCCCGCGTGCTCGCGAAGGGGACTTCGACGCTCGGCCTTACCTTTGCCGTCGGTCTGCTGATCGCGATCTGGAGCGCCAACGCTGGAATGAAGGCGGTCTTCGATGCGCTCAACGTCGTCTACGAAGAGAAGGAAAAGCGCGGTTTCGTCAAACTCAACCTGATATCCCTCTCTTTCACGATAGCAGCCCTCATTTCGGTCATGTTGATGGTCGGGGCCGTAGTGGTCGCGCCGCTTCTGCTCCAGCAAGTCGGTCTAGGCACACGGGCCGAACTCATCATTCGATTCGGACGGTGGCCTATCCTGGTCCTCCTGCTCCTCGTCGCGCTCGCGGTGCTCTATCGCTACGGCCCCAGCCGGACCACACCGCGCTGGCAATGGCTGAGCGTTGGTGCCGTTGCCGCGGCCGTGCTGTGGCTGATCGGCTCGGCGCTGCTGTCCTGGTATCTTGCGAATTTCGGCGATTACAACGCGACCTACGGCTCGCTTGGCGCGGCCATTGGCCTGATGACCTGGATGTGGATGTCCGCCATCATCGTGCTGTGTGGAGCGGAACTGAACTCCGAGATCGAGCATCAGACCACAATCGATTCGACCGTGGGCCGCGGGAAGCCGCTCGGGGTGCGGGGCGCAAGGATGGCGGATACGGTTGGCAAGGCTTCGTAAGGAGGAGACAATGGGATTGGCTCAATACGCTGTGATTGCAACCGGCGAGGGATGGGGCGTGCTGCACGACGGCAATCTGAACAGCGGGTACGCAACCAAGGAAGCTGCATTCGAATCTGCGGCGGCGGCCGCGTCGCTCGCGATTAGGATGGGGCACGAAGTCCATATCAGCGTGCCCGGCCGCGAGGAGGGGGAGGCCGCCCCGACCAAGCGGTCAAACTGAGACCATCGAAGAAATCTTGTAGCGCGGACTGCTGGAGATGAAGCCACTCGATACGCCCGGCTGACGTGATATTTAGTGTGAGTTCGTCGATGGGTTTCGCAGCGGCCTTAGGCAGCGCGCCGCTTTCGCGTCCGGGCAGCCTTCTTGGCGGAGCGGGACCGCTCCGCGGCGGGTCGTTTGGCCGACGCGGCGCCTCCGAGGCGGCCGCCTTTCCTGGACTGGGAGTGGTCTTCCTTGGTTCCACGTCCCGAGCCGCTTTTCTTGCCGCCGTGTGTTTCCTTGTTCACGGTCGCCCACGCGCGCCGCTCGGCTTCCTTCTTCGCAACACCGCGGTGCTCGTAACCTTCCTCGATGTGCTCGGCTTGGCGCTTTTGCTTGTCGGTGTAGCTGGACTTGTCGCCGCGCGGCATGGTGGTCTCCCTCGCTGGATTAGTTGAGAAACCAAAAGCCGAGTAGGCCCGAGGGTTCCTAGGAGTGGCGTCGCTACGGATGCTGTGGAGGAAGAAGCCGCCAATGCGGAATATCGCCGCGCGATCGCGAGACGGCGTCGTTGCTGCATTACTTCTCGAGATGACCGCTGCCGAGGGAGTGGTCTTCGGCGGCCCGTTTCCGCTTCCCGCGAGAACAGGAACTCCCAATTATTTCGGCTGTGGATCCCTGAGTCCCTTGGCGGGGTCTTCCAAATGACCGGTCCGCGCGAGATCCACGGCGGCGCCAAGAGCCAACGCGACGTTACGTACCTGATCCTGGAATGCACGGTCTTCGTCAAGTTCCTGGTGCGAAGTCGCATATGGCTTCATGTAACCAATGTAGCCGTCCATCTCAGCCATGCCGCCCGCCGAAATCAATTCCATATCGGTGAGCCAGTCAGCAAGGAAACGGCGGCATGTCTCCGCGCCGACGCTATCGCCATGGACCACGATGCCGAAATGTCGGCCCTTCAAATGCTTAGGATAGGGCCAGCCCCTGAGTTCGAGCGTCTTGGCTTCTCTCGCGGACTTGCCGTCGGTTGAGGTTGGATCAGGGTTGCCGCCGTCCGCGCAGACTAGGCGATCAATCATCGCCATGAGTGCGGTGGGCGTTTGGTACCAATTGACAGGAGAGACGATCATGATGCCATGCGCACGCACCCAGAGTGGATAGATCTCGTTCATCCAGTCATCTGCTTGCCCAAGCGAATAGTTTGGATAGCAACTACAAGGCCAGTGGCAGAGCGCCATCGACGTGGAAACGCAGGATTTGCAGGGATGAATCTCCCTGCCGAACTCGGATGTCAGCCGCGACAAATCGAGGACATCAACCGTGAAGCCCATCTCGCGAAAGCAGGCGTCAGAAATTTCGACCATACGCCAGCTCTTCGACATCTCGCCGGGGCAGGTGTGTTCGCTGCGCGAGGAGCCGTTGATCAGCAGGATATGCGGCGTCGCGTTCGGATCATCGTGCGTTCGCTGTGCTGCTTCGATGGCATCGCGCGCGGACAGCCAATCGACCGCGAGATCATAGTCGGGATCGGCAAACCCGGGGCCGGCCTTGCGCGTGACTGGCGCTTTGCGTGAATGGCTATAGGCATCCCACGCACCGGCGATGATCGTTGCAAGTTCCTCCTGCACGGATTGGAAGACTGGATCGAAAAATCGCTTGCGGTAGCGCCGCTCGAACTCATCGCGCGAGAGCATTACGACCGGCATCCCCTTGCGAACGTCCGGCTCCGCCATCGACATCTCTCCCCGAAAAGCGATCTTCGCCCACCATGCATCGCGACCGGTTGCGCGAAGCTTCGGTGCGTGTCCCAGTAAAAGGCTAGCAAACCTAAATTGATTGGACTGCCATTGGTTCCTTCTGACCTCTCTCCTGACACCCGGCATGGGCCATTAGGACCCAGGCCGTATCTGGCGCGTTGGATGGAAATACGGCTTTGAAAACCATGCGTACGACCGCCCGCATAAGAGCAAGCCGCCTTCGCGGTGCACCAATTTTCCCGATGACCGTTCGCCCGACCGCGGCGGATGCCGTAATCGCGCACGCAATCGCCCGCAACACCGCGCCCGCCCCCGAAGCAATCGCGCGCGCGCTGACTTGGGGCGCCGACGAAAAGGTTCTGCTTGTTCTCGCCGCCGCCGGCTGGATCGCCTCGCGCGGACGCGATACCTCGCTGCAGCGCGCCGGCAATCATGCGCTGTTGGTTACGGTCGCGGCGTCGCTCCTGCCGCACGGTCTTAAATTGCTGTTCAACCAGACCCGCCCGGACCGGCTGACGGTGGTCGGCCACGTCCACGGCATCTCCATCTCGGGCAATCGTGAGGACGCATTTCCATCCGGCCACGCGCTGCACATGGGCGCGCTGGCGTCAGCGGCAGGAACGCTGCCCGCGGGCGCGTGCCGTGCAATACAGGCAGTTGCGGTCGCTCTTTCGGTGACGCGTGTTGTGGTTCTCGCACATTGGGCGAGCGACGTGGTCGCGGGATTCGCGCTCGGAGCAATTCTTGAGCGACTGCTGCGACTCTGGACCGGTTATTCGGCGGACGATCCGCGGCGGAGCAAGACGCGATGACCGAATACGTCCTCCGCTTTCTGCTGGGCGGAGCCGCGGTATCGACCTTCGCGATGCTGGGAGATGTTCTGCGCCCGAAGAGCTTCGCCGGTCTGTTCGGAGCGGCGCCGTCCGTTGCGCCGGCGACGCTCGGCATCGCCGTGTACCAGCACGGAGCCGACTACGCCGGCCTGCAGGGCCGCGCGATGATGGCGGGCGCGGTCGCGCTCGCCGGCTACAGCTTCTTCGTCTGCCAGCTGCTCGTTCGCGCCAGGCCGCGCGCCGTCCCCGCAACATTGCTGTCGCTCATCGTCTGGCTTGTGATCGCCTTCGGCCTGCTGGCCTTGCCGAAAAGCAGGCATGACACCCGTCCGCGTCTCACTGTCATCCCTTAGGGAAGGCCGCTGGTATGAATACCTGATCCGCTTTGGACTTGGTGGTGGCGCGACCATCTTCACCGGTCTGATCAGCAGTTACTGCGGCGGGTGTATCGGCGATGCCTTTCTCGCGCTTCCCGCCATCTTCTGCGCCAGTGCAACCCTGATTGAGAAGCATGAAATGCGCAGCAAGCGGGAAGCGGGTCTCACTGGCGAGTGGCGCGGGCAGCAAGCCGCCGCACTCGACGCAACGGGCGCAGCGCTGGGAGCAATCGGGATGCTGGCGTTTGCGTTTGCTTTCCAGTCGACGGTACGGAGCAGCGTTCCGGCCGCTTTCATCTGCGCATCATTCGCCTGGCTGGTTTGCTCGGTGCTTGCATGGTTCGTGCGTCCGAAGATCCGATCACCCCGGCGACTGGTCAAGAGGCGGGCGCAGTGATGGAGGAGACTAGGACGGCGGGAGCTTCGCTCTGACGCGTCGGCGCCGGCGCTAAGTTTGTACTTTGTGTTCGGACCCTCAAAAGGGTGCGACGTCTGATCAGGCCGGCAATACAGATATCTGGCTCAAAGTCTGCGCTTCCTGCTCGCCGAGCTCTCGCATGTATCGCCTGAGTGCTGGCAATCGTCGCTTGACGTGCCGGCGCGTATTGTCGCGAATGTCGGCGATGATATGGCTTTCGGGACTGAGACCAGTGTCGCGCGCGGCGTCTGCACGCCGGATCTGTTCGGGCCGGTTTATGGGCTGGCCGAATTTAAATTGCGCAAAGTCGTCATGGTCGGCGCCCCGCTGACCCGAGACGTCATGGTGAAGAACCTGCAGAACGAGCGCTTCCGGGCATCGCCAGAACCGCGTATTATGCAGTGCTTGTATCGTCCTCGAGGCTATCAAACCCACCAAGTTCAAGGACCTTTTCGAAGTCACGAAGCGTGACGACCCGGTTCCTTAAATCAAGGATGCCCTTCGTTCGAAACGCCTGAAGCACCCGGTTGACATGCACAACGCTCAACCCAAGCGCGTCGGCCAGCTTCGATTGGGTAACCGGAAAGTCAAACTGCTCGTTTGCAACCAATCCCATCGCGGCAAGCCGCCCCCGCAACTCCGCAAGTAAATAGGCCATGCGGCCAGATGCCGATCGCGTGCCCAGGTTGACGATCCACTGCCTGAACAACGCCGAGTCGGTAAGCGTCTCGCGCCAAAGTGCTTGTGCCAAGGCTGGCCGCGTGCTGAGGGTCCGTTCGAGCAAATCATGTCTTATAAAACCAACCTTGGCTTTCGAGAGAGTCGTCAGATCATGATCCATCCGCTTTACTGGCAGGCCTTGGAGATCAGGCATGTCACCGGCGACGTGGAACGACAGGATTTGCCGCTTGCCAGTTTCGGAGACTTTGGACCGATAGGCGAAGCCGCTCATGATTACGCAGCATTGGGTGCTGAGCTCCCCCTCGCGAACGATGAGCGAATCTTCCGGCAGGCTCCTCACCGGCGCCACGATGGACCGCAGAGCCGCGACGTCTTCGTCCGGCAACTCAGAGTGCAGCCGCAACTTACGGACCATCATCTCGAGGGGCATCTGAAAGATTCCTTGAAATGGCTGCGGCCGGAAAGGAGCCGGCTCTGCCCCGCAAATTTAGCGATGACGATCAGTCAAGACAATATGTCGAGGCCGGGCGTTCGGCCTTCTGGCCGCTGTTGCAGAGATCGCCGGTGCGTTCAAATGCGGCCAAGCTCGTCGGCGAGAAGGCAAACGGTCTGATCATTGGCGACGGTCGGGGGCGCCAGCTGGATTGACGCATAATCAGCTCCACGCAACAGAGCCGGATTCAAGCGGCCCGAACCGGGATCGGTCTGGCCTGAGGAACCGCCTGTGGGGTCAAAGCTTTGGTTTCATATGCACGGGAGCGAAGCATGAGCAAGGAAACACCGAAAGACGATCCGCGGCTGCAGTCGGATAGAGCCTCACATAAACAGACGGACAAGCCCTGGAAAGGCAATCCCGAGAAAGAGCAACGAAATGAGGCCGATATCGACCTCGAAAATTGGCACAGATCCAATACTCACTAAAAAAGACCGGTAACACTCGTCAGCGATGCTTGAATCCTAATTGTTTGTGGAAGAGCGACATTGGTCGACGTAAGGCCCATACCCTCAAAAGTGAGCCGGGGCCAAAAGTGAGCCGGGGCCAAAAGTGAGCTGGGGCAAATTTGTACGTTGCAACTATTGGTCGATATATCTCGTTCGATACAACAGGAACGACTCTTTGTGCGCGGAGTTTCGGCTCATGAGCAAATACTTCTTTCATATATCTAACGGCCACCCCTTCGACGATGCGGATGGCGAAGAACTCCCAGACGACAAATCCGCCTGGGACCAGGCCGTCATGACCGTTCGAGACATCGAGTCAAATCTTGACCTCGATAGATCCAACCGCTGGTCGATTTCGGTCAAGCGAGAAGACACGCCAATCTTCCAGATCAGTGTAACCGCCAAGCGTATTGGCCCGGCCCGCCGAACGGGGAGGTAGGTAACGACTGAGCACAGTCAGAGCGGCATCACGCCGGCTGCTGTCGACAAGAGCTCTTCCATCTGCAAGGCGCGATCGGCCTCGTATGCTTTCCTGAGAAATCGATCACGCTCCTCACCTGGTGGCAGGCTAGCCGCTCTCGTCCTTGCTGCTTGTGCGAGCTGGATAAGGCGATAGCTCAGTGACGTCGTCTGCTTGAACCGGTTGCGCCTTTTCATCGTTGTTGCCTTCGTACGTTCGCGATAGGGCACCATCGCAAGACCGATCCGAAAATTCAGTAACTTGCGATATAAAGCGGCGGACCAAATTTTATTCTCTGATCAGAAACCAGGTACGCATACGACGGAGGCCGCCTGATTGACGCATGCGCGCGGGCACGGCGAGGTCTATGATGGCATTGGGTGAAGGGTGAAGGTCAGGCGGCCTGCTGATTGGCTGGCTTGTCGGCCTGGCGCAGGAGCTTCCATTCCCAGGGCAAGAGCTCGTGCAGACGCGATGCGGGATGATCGGCGATACGGGCCAGGACGTCGGCGAGCCAGGCCTTGGGATCGACGTCGTTGAGGCGACAGGTCGTGATCATCGTCAGCATGATGGCGGCACGGTCGGCGCCGCGCTGGCTGCCGGCGAAGGTCCAGTTGCGCCTTCCCAAGGCGATGCCTCTCAATGCGCGCTCAGCGCAATTGTTG